>JAEUKO010000026.1:0-24460 GCA_016794285.1 Alphaproteobacteria bacterium
CCTTGATGTACGTTCCGCTACGGTTCTCGGAAATCCGCCATTTTCGTCACATATCTGGAACTTTCTGGACGGACACTAAGAAATTCTGACAAGATGACCTGAAAATTGCTCTTTTTTGCTTTCTTGTAAAGACTCTTTTCAGCTGGACCTAGTCAAGGCAAAGCCTGCCAGATCAACCAAAAGAGATTTGATTTTTCCATGTGGAGCGAGGGCCAAACTCTCAATGGCTTTGTCCACATAGGACCGCGCCAGATTAAAAGCAGCCTGATCCGCGTGATGGTGCAAAATAATGCTTTGAGCCTTAAACAAGTCACTTTCGTTAATGTCACGATTCTGAAAAGTTCTCTCCCAGAAGAGTTTCTCAGTCCGATCGGCCTCGGCAAGAGCAAAAAGAACCGGAGCCGTTAGCTTCCCCTCGCGGAAATCATCGCCCAGCGATTTTCCCAGCTCTTCAGGGTTGGCCTGATAATCCAAAACGTCATCAGCAATCTGAAACGCCATACCAAGATTGTGGCCATACCCACGAAGAGCCTCTCGCATTTCCGGCGATTCTTCAGCGATAACAGGTCCAATTTCACACGCCGCCGCAAACAAAGCCGCTGTCTTCGCGGCAATCACGGATAGGTATTGATCGAGTGTAGTTTCTAAGCGGTTTTGAATGGAAAGCTGCAGAACCTCACCTTCAGTAATCACCGAAGCCGCACGAGAAAGAATACCAAGAACCTCAATTGAGCCATCTTCCACCATCAATTCAAAGGCACGGGAAAAGAGAAAATCCCCCACCAAGACGCTGGGCTGGTTGCCAAACAATGTATTTGCCGCCGCTTGACCACGCCGCTGGTCACTTTCGTCAACCACATCATCGTGCAGCAAAGTGGCTGTGTGAATAAACTCAACCGCGGCCGCAAGACGAAAGGGCCGCGAGGTTTCACCATCAAACAAACGTGTGGAGGCCAAGGTCATAAGAGGCCGAATTCTTTTTCCTCCCGCCGCGATTAAATATCCGGCCAACTGCGGAATCAAGGCCACGTCCGACTGCATACGCGCCAAGATGAGGGTATTAACCGAGCGCATATCCTCCCTCATCACCGCTGAGAGTTCCTCAAGCGGGGAAGTGGAAGATACGGCTTTTTCGGCAGCAGTGCACTGGATCATGAGTGGGTTATAGCCGAGTTATCTGAAAAAGCCAAGATACGCAAAACCCCTTATCTCTTCGTGGCTTTTCAGGTAAAGAAAGGAAATGGACCCATCACCCCAGCAAATTTATGTTCTTGACCGCAAGGTTTGCCTTTGGCAACCGGCCAATGGCGGATTTCGAACCTCTCTTGATAGCGTTTGTCTTGCCGCCGCGTGTCCAGCCAAAGCCGGAGACCATATCCTAGATGCCGGATGTGGTGTCGGCGGAGCCGGATTATGTGTTCTGTGGCGGATCAAAGATGCCAGCTTAACAGGTGTGGAATGGGAACAATCCTATTGTGATTTGGCTATTCAAAACGCTCAACTTAATGCCTGTGATGAGCGGGCCAGTTTTGTCTGCTGTGACATTCGCACCTATCAGACGGATCAACCCAAACCGCTTTTTGACCATATCATCATCAACCCTCCTTACCTAGAAGCCGGATGTCACACGCCCTCACCAGATCTTCTCCGTGCCGGAGCCCTTGGTCATCAAAAGGACGATTTGAGTTTGGAAGATTGGATCAAGGCCGCGCACCACCTCGTCAAGTCAGGGGGAAGTTTTACGATGATTTATCCAGCCTCAGGAACGGATCGCATCCTGCGTGCTTTGGGGAAAAAATTTGGAGCCATTGACATCATCCCCCTTTGGCCCCGCGCCGGAGTTCCAGCCAAGCGTGTTATTATTCGGGCTATCAAAGACCGGAAAACCCCATCCTCTCTACATTACGGACTGGTTTTGCATGAAGCAAACGGATCATATACCCAAGAGGCCGAGGCAATTTTGCGTTCTGGTCAGACCTTGTGTTAGACTATGGCCATGAGAATAAAAGCTATCTCGAACAAGTTTGACGTCCATGCTGTTCCTCCGCAGACCTCTCACGCTGTGCAAGCTGTGGGGCCTGCCGCTGCTGTGCAGGTCTCCCCTTCCCCTTTGCGGGAAGACCAGCCGCTTTATACACTGACAGGTCGCCTTGCTTCGCCCCCCGCTACCTTTCACGCTTTTGCTTAACGTACCATGAAGGAAAGTTCTTCCATTACCGTTCTGACTCAAGCTGATATTCCAGCCTTAATTGAGCTGACCAAAGGTCATGTTTCCGAAACTGGTTATTTCGAGCAAAGCTGGATTGAACAGCAAGAAGGAAAACGCCGTGTTTTTCTGGCTTGGAAACAGGGAAATTTGGCTGGTTACGTTCACTTGAACCGACTCCCAAAATATTTCCCTTTTCGCCATCTGGGTATTCCCGAAATTCAGGATCTCTTTGTCCATACCTATTTTCGCCGCCAAGGCATTGGCGAGGCCCTTGTCAAAGCATGCGAAGAAGAAGCCCTCTCCAACCAAGTTACCGCTATAGGAATTGGTGTCGGAGTCACAAAGAATTTCGGTGCAGCCCAGCGACTTTATATACGTCTCGGGTATTTACCAGATGGAAGCGGCGTTGTTTTTGAGCGCGAAAATCTTTCAAACGGAGAAATGCGCCCGATTGATGATCGCTTATGCCTTATGCTGATGAAAGATCTGAATCCGGCACTGACAACGGGTGAGTCATCAAACCAGCCGCCACTTCGCGGTTGATGTTGATAAGGATACTGAGCTTATCCTGAGCGGGATCAGCCAAAATATCCACCGAACGCTTAAAAACGAAACTGGCCAAATTGATGATGTTCGTCCGTAGCGGAGGAGCCGATGGCACATTTGCTGCCGTATTCGGCTGTTGTGCGTTATCATAAAACAAAACCCAGATCTGGCGATTAAACTTGAGGGTTTCTTCTATCCCCCCCGCCGTCCTTTTGTCCCAGTTATTCTGGAGATCCTGCAGCATTCGTGCGGCTTTGAGCAAAGCCTGTGCCTCCAGCTCACGACCACCCGCAAAGGCCTTCGCCCGTGCACCATAATTCGCGCTCGCCTTACCATGGGCAGCCGGCTTAGAGGGAGGCCGCGTTGACATTTGCCAGCAACTCCTGTTCGTGAACAATCAGGTCTTTGGCTTCCCTCAACGCCCGATAGTAGTGTCCTTGAATGATTTGTTCATTGATTCTCATAAAAAAAACCGCTGTTGACGGGGCCGCCGCCTGAATCATTTTGAGCATCTCAAAGTACTTCGGATGGTATTCTCGCGGGTTACGCGCCAAATACATACACTGAACCAGAAGATATACCTTCTTACACGGTGTGTCAGCTTGTTCTTCGAACATAACATCTTTTTCACGAAGAATCGGGGCCTCACCTGCGATATGCAAACGAGTTCGTTGGTCATCATTGGTAATAACCGTTGTGCCAATCAGAATCTTCTCGCCTGGCTTAAGATCAATAATCAGGGCCATAATCAGGGAGTCTCCTTTAGAAAAACTAGCACCACACGCCAGCTATAAAAATTGTCGCAACAAATGACTTTGCGCCTCTGAAGCAAGAGGGGATTCTGTTTCACTCAATTGTTGACGAATTTGCAAAGCCAACAAATTCGCAGCTTCGTCCGTCAAATTGTTCTGTTGAATATGTTCAGACCCACTCGCCATTGCCGCAATAGCGTTTTCTGAAAACTCTTGGCGAGTTTGCAGCAGCATCACGTCTGATGAAATCTGGTTGCGCAAGGTTGTCGCTATATCAATCGCATTCATCACGTCAATACGAGAATCCTGAACTGATTCCAACGAAGAAAACTTCGGTGCACGCATTTCAAGGCCCTTGGTCGTCACATCAAACCCTTGTGTTACCAACGTAGATTTTCCCTCGGTATCAAAAACCGTGGTCAACGTATCCGCTTTGAGTAGGTTAACCCCCTGCACTGAGGCCTTATCAACAGCACCATCCAATTTCTTAAGCACGGCAGAGTAACGATCCTCTAACTCGGCCAAACGATCTTTGTTTCCCTCGTATCCGGCTGAAGTACGCAGCGTGTCCCGCGCCCGAACGGTAATGCCGCCCGCTTCTTCCAATATGCCTATTACATTATTCGCCGCATCTCGCGCCCCTTGCAGTGTCGTTAAACTCCGCCCGAGCGCATCAAAAACTGTTTGTAAATTTTGCGAAGTCTTGTTCAACGAAGTCACGAATAGGGTTGTTTGGTCCGCCGATAATACAGCAGGGCCATTTTGACTGGTTGCAGAAGGTTTGTCACCCCCTGTGGCAGAAGAAACTGAGACCGCGCCACCCTGCGGCGACTTAAGCCCGAGCAAGCGGGTCATCAAAACAGAAGTCATGGGGATTTCGGACATATGCTGACAACCTCCTTTCTGGGGCGTATTTCAATTCAAGACGTCATCCTGCGCCTTAGCACGTTACCCCTCCATTATAAGGGCGAGAGGTTTAATGCAAAGTTAAGAGCATTTGAGGCTACAAATCCTGTCTGAAACGCTGACCGCAATATTGACAAGCAACTTCACCATTTTGAGGAAATTGGTAGTAAACAATAGGATGGCCAAGCGAAGAATTGCCACCATTGCACTTAACCCCAATCACGGTATGGGGAACAGAGATAATTTGAGGTTTTCTGTTTGTCATAGCAAAACTCGCACCAGATGGACTTTTAAGACTTTCTTTGCCTTCTCTTTATAAACTGAGTAGCAGAAAAGTCCAGCAGGAACGCCAGCAAGAACACCATGTCACACGAAAAAGCCTCCCCATCTTCTCCACTTTCTCTTACGTTCACAGACAACCCGTCAATCAAGGGGCGGGAAAGACAGTTTATCACAGTCACAGTTGACCTCGCTCCGATTGTTGCGAGTTGGCGGGAGTCTTTGTTCGCCTATGAATGGTTTACTCCGGAAGGACAAATTCGAACCCTCGCCCAAATGAGCGAGCCAGTTCGTCAAAAACGCGAGAACGTTGAAAAAAATATAGCCTCCAACGTCCCCCTGGCACGACCTGTTCTAGGAATTGGCATTCTTGATACTATTGAAATCGGCGCAGGACGCGAGGTTCTTCTAACCCTTGCCACCCACGGAATTGAAACCATATCGGTTCACATCCCCGAGAGCCACTTTGAAGAGTTTCGGCCTTTAATTCGCACCTAGAACAATCCTGACCTTTAATCTATACTCGCGGACATGAGGCGCATTTATTCCCCTTCTCAGCGTGGTTCTGGTTTGTTGATGATTTTAATGATCGTCGTGTTGTTTGCCGCGCTGTCTTATGCAATCTCTCGCCAAGCTACAGGAACAAAAGGGCTATCCGAAGAACGCTATAAATTGGTAGCATCCGAGGTTATTGATGCAGGGACTCGCTTTGCCGACACAGTTTCTCGCCTCCGCCTTAAAGGGGTATCAAGCGCACAAATCAGCTTTGAAAATTCAGTCGTGGCAGGGTACGCCAATGGCGGATGCGCCTCTGATTCTTGTAAAGTCTTTGCTTTTGATGGAGGAGGGATAGACTGGGAAGCTCCAGTCGCCGGAGTGAATAGTGGCGAAAATTGGGGATTTTCTGGCAGTGTCAGTTTAACCGATGTCGGAACTGCAGCTCCAGATCTCTTAGCTATTCTCCCCAATATTTCTCTTGAACTCTGTTCAAGACTGAATGTGTTGCTGAACCTTCATGACAGCTCAACCTCGCCACCCGTTGTGGTTGCCGCAACATTTGATAAATTCACAGGAACTTATCCAGCAACCTCAACAATCAATGCGGCCCTCATTAACGGCAAAAAATCAGGTTGCTTGCAAATCACCACCGCATCTGGAACCGCGATTTCTGGAGCTCCCTTGGCCAGCAAATACCATTTCATTCAGGTCTTGCAGGCGTTTTAGAGGTTCAAGCCCAACGCCTTGGACACAGCCTTGCAAGCAGCCTCAGCCGCAGGGGTAACCGCAGCTTCTGTTGCCATGCCCACCGTCCCAACCCCCACCGTAGCTGCGGTAGCCGCAAGAGGAAGAACAATAGGAGCAGCAGGGCCTGACGCCGCTGTAATAGCCGTAGCCGCAGCCGCAGCGGGAACAGCAGTGGCCGCCATAGCAGCCCCTCCAGCACTCGCTCCGGCAATTTGGCCAAAGGCTCCACACAGATTATTTTGTCTTGCTTCTGCAGCACCAGGAATAGCGGAGTTTAGCGCGGCATTCCCAACTGATTCTACGGTAGCCCCAGATTCCGCAGCGGCAGATGCCCCTGCAGCGAAAGTAGCAACCAGCCCCCCCGCTACTCCCTTAACAGAAAAAGGGCTTCTCGCCTTCGGAGACTCTATAAGCCCAGCTTCTTGCGCCATGCGCACAGATTGTGTGTACCCACCTCCGAAAGGGGCTTTTCCATTTATTACATTTTGCAAAGCATTAAGAGAAGTTTTGTGAGCTTCAGGAGAAATCCCTCCGACTCCGTCACTAACAGGAGCATAAGCCCTTGCCAGTTCCAGAACCCTCATCTTGTGAACACCATCCACTGTTGGATTTTGTGCCGGTATCCTCTCCACCGCCCTATTTAATTCCGCCCGCACTTTATTGGGGTCAGTGGGATATCTCTTTTCAAGTAACCCGACCATTTCTTTGGCCTCTTGAAACAATTTTTGCTCAGAACTCGGCACGGATAACGCCATAGAAAAAAACCTCTTTCCTTCAATATTAAAAAGTGTAGCAGGAAAGGGTTTATTAATTATGACTATCTAATAAAAGAGGGATCTACGCCCTGCGCCATTTAGGACCCTCAGCCGAATCCTCAACGATAACTCCCCGCCGCGCCAATTCGTCTCGAATTTCGTCAGAACGAACAAAGTTCTTAGTGGCTCTTGCGGTCTGCCGTTCTTGTACCAAAGTATCAATTTCTGCGTTTTCCCCACTCTCTCCACCGCTGTAACCAAGCCATCCTGAAGGATCTTGCTGCAAAACACCCAGCAGACCTCCCCCTCGCAACAAAGCGGATTTTGTGGCAGATGTTTTCTCCTCAGCGGCTGCCTTGGCTAAGACGTTAAGTTCCGCATAGGCTTTAGGTGTATTAAGATCATCGGCAAGAGCCTCCATGAGGCTCTCGGGAATCGGAACCTCTATCACCGGAACATCCTTCAGTTCATGCAAAATGTTATAGTAACGGTCGAGTGTCCGCTGTGCCTGGTGCAGGCCTTCTGCCGTCCAGTCCAGTGGTTGGCGGTAATGTCCGGAAAGGAGGGTGAAGCGAATAACCTCTCCTTTGATTCCCTTCGTCAACAGGTCATGAGTCAGAGTAAAATTGCCAAGAGATTTTGACATTTTTTCTCCCTCCACGGTCACAAAGCCGTTATGGACCCAGTATTTGGCAAAACCTTCCATGTTTTCTTCACTGTCATGGGCGCAGCAGCTTTGAGCGATTTCATTTTCATGATGGGGAAATTTAAGATCCGCCCCCCCGCCGTGAATGTCAAACGGCAAACCAAGATGTTTTTCAGACATGGCGGAACACTCTATATGCCAGCCAGGTCTCCCCCGCCCCCACGGAGATTCCCACCCCACTTGATCTAATGCGCTAGGCTTCCATAAGACAAAATCGGCAGGATCTCTTTTATAGGGAGCGACTTCAACCCGTGCCCCAGCAATTTGATCTTCGCGGCTGCGGCCCGATAGTCCGCCATAGGCTGGAAAGGATGGAACGCTGAACAAGACATGACTCTCTTTCTCGTAAGCATGCCCCTTCGCGATAAGGGTTTCTATAAGAGCAATCATCTCAGGGATATGTTCGGTAGCACGAGGCTGAATATCAGGCTTTCGAACACCCAGCGCGGCAAGGTCCTCGTTATAGATCCTCTCATATTTGCGGGTAATGACCTCTATTGGCTCTCCCGTTGCTGCAGCAGCATCCATGATTTTGTCATCCACATCAGTGATATTCGATGCGTAGGTGACCTTGGGGTAAACGCAGCGCAACAGCTCCACCAATAAATCAAACACAACCGCCATACGTGCGTTGCCAATATGGGCATAATTATAAACCGTGGGGCCACAAGCGTACAGCCGGACATGGTCGGAAGTAAGAGGGATAAAATCCTCTTTCTGGCGGGTCAAGGTGTTATACAGCCTGATAATCGACATACTCTGCTCGTCTGGTTGGTAAGTTAAGGAAACCAGACTAAATCCTGTTTGGACCAACCGCAAGCATCTTTGCATTTTTTCCAAAACAAGGTAACGTACCCCATCTCAATATCAAGGAGTTTGAAAATGACTACCTCCCTAGACCGTTACGATCTGGTTCTCAAAAACGGAACCGTCATGCTGCCTGCCGGGCGATTGGTAACCGATATTGGAGTTCGGGGAGGGAAAATCGCAGCCTTTGGGTCCTTTTCAGCAGGGCAAGCTCTCACGACCATCAACTGCACTGGTTTGCACGTTCTCCCCGGGGTGATCGACACACAAGTTCACTTTCGGGAACCAGGAAACGAACACAAGGAAAACCTTGAAACCGGCATGATGGCCGCCGCGATGGGTGGAGTGACTGCCGTTTTTGAGATGCCCAATACCAACCCGTTGACCACTACCCCCGAAGCTATTCAGGACAAGCTAAATCGCGCTGCTCGTGCCGCGTGGACCGATTACGCCTTTTACTTAGGTGGAACGGCGGGCAATGCTGCACAACTTGGAGAATGGGAAAACTTGAAAGGTGTCTGCGGAGTTAAAATCTTCATGGGTGCAAGCACTGGAGATTTGCTCGCAGCAACCGATGAAGAAGTTGAGGCTATCTTGTCCCATGGACGCCGTATTGTTGCAGTCCACGCCGAAGACGAACTCATTATGAACCAAAACAAGGTTAGCATTCTGGGCGATAGTACCGATGTTTGTCTGCACCCTGTATGGAGGTCGGCGGAATCCTGTCTTTCGGCAACACAGCGTCTCATTCGCATTGCACGAAAATGTGGCCGCAGAGTCCATGTCCTGCACATCACCACGGCAGAGGAAATCGCCTTCCTTGCCCAGAATAAAGACATTGCCACGGTTGAAGTGTTAGCCAACCATCTGACGCTTCATGCCCCAGAATGCTACCAGACTTTGGGATCAAAGGCTCAACAAAACCCCCCCATTCGCGAAAAACACCATCAAGATGCCCTTTGGCAAGGGATCGCGGATGGGACAGTTGATATTTTGGGTTCAGACCACGCTCCACACACACTTGAGGAAAAGGCAAAGACCTATCCGGCAAGCCCTAGTGGAACGCCAGGGGTTCAGACAATGGTTCCTATTATGCTCAACCATGTACACGAAGGCCGTCTGACCCTCGAACGCTTGGTAGATTTGCTCTGTTACGGCCCCAACCGTGTTCACCAGATTGCCGAAAAGGGGCGAATTGCCAAAGGCTATGATGCCGATTTTACCATCGTGGACCTTCAGAAAGAAAAAATTATTACCAACGCTCAGCAAAAATCTCGTTGTGGATGGACCCCTTTTGATGGAAAAACCGTAACAGGGTGGCCAATTATGACTATCATTCGCGGAAACTTGGTCATGAGGGACGATGAATTGCTCAACGCTCCCGTTGGGCAGCCTATCCGATTCCGAGAAATCCTTTGAGTCTTGAAAAATAAAGAAAAAAAGAGCCTCAAATTTTATATTAGTTTTATACGAAGTATTAACCCAAATGCATATAATCTGAAAGTATGTGTTCGGGAAGGGGTTGCCCTCCCCGTGGTCGTTTGGGGATAATTAAACAACAATGAACAGTTCAGCGGATTTATTTCCTACGTCAGTTCCGGTATCAGAGAGAATGACTCGTAAATTTGGTTTTCTAAGTTTGTCTTTCTCTAAGGCAGGAGGGACCTCGATGTCTTCGCAGATATGGCGGAGCCGTCTGAGTTGGCGCATTATTATGGCTGTATTCTTGACCATTATGACCGTTCAGGCCAGTCTTCTTGCCCTGACCTTAAAAGATTACGAACAAACCCAGTTGCAGGAACTGAGAGAAAATGCCCGCACCAGCATTGCTCCACTTATCGACAACACAATCTCCGATTCTTTAGCCCCTCCTTTTTCCAGCGACCAGCAAGGTCGTTTGATTGCCTATACCCAGATTGAAGGGATTACAATCTATTCTCGGGACTACCAACTTCTTACCATGAGTGGAGAACCAGTTGTCACCATTCTTCGCTCCGAAGCTGACCTGACAAAATCTTACCGCAGTGCTGATGGAAAATACTACGAGACTGTTTTTCGTCCCGGGGAGTTAAATGGCCGCCCATATTTTATCGTGACAAGACTTGATGCTGCTCGCGTTGTCGATAACGTTGCATTTTACGTTCGTCAAAATATTGTTATCATGTTCTTACTCTCCGCTTTTGTCACAACTGTTTTGATGATTGCGTTGGGGAAATGGCTTCTAGAGCCCATATTGTTCTTGCGTGACAATTTGAGACTGGCTTCCGCAAACCCTGAGACTCCCAATATTTTGCGCTCTCCTTATGATCCCCGCGATGAAGTAGGCGGCGCGGTCGAGTCGGCGCAAGAGCTCATCAAACAAAATGCAAAAAACCTGCGCCAAATCAAAAGTGCGGCGCAAAGTCAAATTCATAAACTGGCTTATTACGACACCCTGACTGGTCTTCCAAACCGGACTCTTTTTGTCCAGAAACTTTCAGACTATGTAAGGGCCTCCGGAGGTAACGAAGCAAGCATCGCACGATTGGCTGTCGTAGCGGTTGATCTGGACCACTTCAAAGACGTCAACGACTCAATGGGGCACAATGTCGGGGATGCCATTTTAATGGCTGTCGGAAAGCGGTTGCGAGCAGCGTTGCCAGAAAACGCTGTGATTGCCAGAACAGGAGAAGACGAGTTTGTCATCACGATGCCACTGGTAGCGGATATGATCATAACCAGAGATGTGGGGTACCAAGTCCGGAGCATTATCACAGAATCTCCCTTTAAGGTATTCAACGAAAACTTCCAGATTCGCGCTTCGATAGGGGTTGCAACTTTTCCAGATGATGCCATTGATCCCGATCAAGTCTTGAAGAACGCCTATATTGCCCTTAATAGAGCCAAAGAAGATGGTCGGGATTGTGTTCGTGAATATCTCGAAGATTTTGACAAAGCCGTTCAAGCACGCTTCCAGATGTTGCGTGACTTGCGAACTGCTCTCGAACAAAATCAGCTGACCTTGTACTTCCAACCTCAGTTGGATCTGCGATCCGGTCGCATCATTGGGGCAGAAGCTTTAATCCGCTGGTTCAAACCCGACAGCAGCAAAGAAGGCGGGAAGTTCATCTCTCCGGCTGAGTTTATTCCAGTGGCCGAACAATCGGGCCTCATTGTCCCGATTGGGGAATGGGTTATGCGTCAAGCCTGTGCCACGGCCAAAAAATGGCATGATGCCGGACAAGAGATTCGTATTGCTATCAACGTTTCAGGAGAACAGTTTCAACAAAGTGACTTGGTCGAATTCACCCGCTCTGTACTTGAAGAAAGCCGAATTAATCCACACTTAGTTGAACTTGAGGTCACAGAAAGTGCCTTCATGGAAGATATTCAACAAACCATCCAAAAACTCAAACAGCTGCACTCTCTTGGCGTGGAGTTGGCAATTGATGACTTTGGTACGGGATACTCTTCTTTATCATACCTTCGTCAGTTCCCAATTGATCGACTTAAAATCGACCAATCCTTCATTCGTAACGCGTTGAATAATTCAGACGATGCGGCAATCGCCAAGACCATCATTGGACTGGGTCGCTCTCTCAACCTCAAAGTTATCGCTGAAGGAGTTGAAACCGAGCAACATGAAGTATTCCTGCTTGCAGAAGGATGTGATGAAGTACAAGGCTATCGCTATAGCCGCCCTATTCCAGCCGAAAAGCTGGAAACACTACTGGCATCCTATACCGGAGACCTTAGTTTCTTTAACGCCAAAACCTAGCCGTCTGCTGTTTTTTGTTCAAGAATGAGTGTGCACCAATCATCGTGGACAATGCGCTCTTTCTTTTTCAAACCAACTGCCTTGTGAGCGGCGAGAACGTCTGCTTCTTGTGTGGTAAGCAATCCAGAGAGAACCGCAACTCCTCCCTTGGCCAAATTAGCCGCAAGATCTGAGGCCATCTCAACCAAAGGTCCGGCGAGAATATTGGCAATAATGACATCAAACTTCTTTGCTTGTTTAACCGGCCGCGCTTGATACCCGTTTCCGCTGGCGCAAGACATACCTTTTTCTCCAGCAGGAATCCCGTTAATGCGGCGATGGCGAACCGCAACCCGTGTTGCTTCGCGGTCATTATCAATCGCGAGAACGGGTTTTTTCCACAAACGATACGCCGCAATGGCCAGAATGCCTGATCCGGTCCCCATATCAAGAATACGTTTTGGCTTCACCCCTTCACACTCAAGTTTGGCAAGGGCCTCCAGACAACCTTTCGTCGTGCCATGTTCCCCAGACCCGAAGGCTGTTGCGGCGTCAATCAAAAGGGGAAGTTTTCCCTTTGGCAGGCTATCCTCAAAATGGCTGCCATAAATAAAAAATGGACCAACTATAAAAGGGGGAAACTGTTTGTAGGATTCTTCAAGCCAGTTCACATCCGGAACTGGGGCAATTGTTATATTGGTCGGCAAGACCTCTAGACCAATCTTCTTACCAATCTGCGCAGCTAGTACTTTTGCCGAAGGTTTGAAATCAACCAGCCAAAGCAACGACCAATCTTTACTTGAGGTTCTCTCCCATGACGTAGAAATGGCTTGGTCTTCTAAAAGAGAAGCCACGTCAGCAATCCCAGAATCGGTTACAGACGAAGGGAGGGCAACGAGAACCGTCAAAAGAGTTCCCCGAATCTGATCGTCTGCACAAAGAGTCATCATGATACGAAGACCTGATTATTTTTCGTCTTCGTCCACATCAACGTCCAGATCTTCATCCAGATCTTCGTCTTCATCCAGATCTTCCAGATCATCGTCGAGGTCTGCATCGTCAAGTTCAATGTCGTCCTCGTCAACGTCCGAATCATCTTCAACTTCTTCGAGGCTAACGGTCTCAGCCTCGGCATCGTCTTCGATTTCATCTTCGACTTCGACCTCTGCCTCGGTTTCCTCGGATACTTGACCTTCCGCTGCAATTTCACTTGCTGGAAGACGGCCACGACGGCTCTTGATTTTAATCTCGCCCGTAAATTCGACAGCACAGTTTGGACAGATAATCGGGCGTTTGTTCATATCGTAAAAACGCGTGCCACAGCTCATGCAAATGCGCTTTAATCCGCGAGGATCCGCAACGGTTGCGTGTTTAGCCATTCCATAGTCTCCAATCTTAAAATTCAAAGGTCTGATTGCACGATTTTCTTTGTGAAGTCAAAGACTTTCCAAAGATCTTTTATTTACCAGAAGAAAAATAAGTGCGCGAGCTGGATAAATCTAGAAATCCAGTTTATGATACTCTCAGGTCTTTCAGTTGCCCCCCTTATTTTTTCTTCCCTAGGAGCCCTCCTCATGCACGTCCCTGTCGTTATTTGCGGTTACAAACGCTCTCCTTTTACTTTTGCGTCTAAAGGAGCATTGGCGGGGGTGCGCCCCGATGATATGGCCGCAGAAGTCGTGAAAGCCTTGGTGAAAGAAACAGGCGTCAATCCTGAAGACATTGAAGATGTTTTGATGGGGTGTGCCTTTCCAGAGGCTGAGCAAGGTTTCAACCTGGCCCGCATTGTCGTAAACCTCGCCGGTTTGCCAATCTCTGTTGGGGGAGCCACTGTTAACCGTTTTTGTGGGTCGTCCATGACCACCATTCAAATGGCGGCAGGCTACGCCCAGATGGGCGCAGGAGAAGTCTTTCTTTGCGCGGGAGCTGAATCCATGACCCGTATTCCCATGGGTGGATTTAATCCCATGCCAAATCCGGCTCTAGGTAAGCTTTATCCGGCCGCTTATATGGGCATGGGGGAGACCGCCGAAAATCTGGCCAAAAAATATAGCATTTCGCGGGCAGACCAAGAAGCCTTTGCGTTAGCGTCGCAGCAAAAGGCGGCGGCGGCGGCGGCAAGCGGAAAATTCGCGGCAGAAATTGTGACCATTGGCCATGTCAAGGAAGACGGCTGCATTCGGCCTGATACTACCATGGAAACTCTGGCTGGATTGAAACTGGCTTTTGATGAAAATGGGAGTGTAACGGCAGGAACAGCCTCTCCTCTCACAGATGGAGCTTCTGCAGTTCTGGTTGCAACTGAAAGTTACGCCAAAAAACACAATCTTCCCATTCTAGCCCGTATTTTGTCGGTTAGTGTGGCGGGATGTGCAGCTGATATCATGGGGATTGGGCCGGTTCCGGCCACGAAAAAAGCCTTAGAGCGGGCGGGCCTAACTCTGGCAGACATGGACATTATTGAATTGAACGAAGCTTTCGCCGCGCAATCGCTTTCAGTCCTCAAGGAACTGGGAGCGGATCCTGCCAAAGTGAATTTGGATGGCGGGGCGATTGCTCTCGGGCATCCGCTCGGAGCCTCAGGCGCACGGATAACGGGAAAACTGGCGGCATTGCTGCAGCGTGAAGGCAAGAAATATGGTTTGGCCACGATGTGTATCGGTGGCGGTCAAGGAACAGCGATCGTGTTGGAAAGAGTTTGATCCAATGGACCATGATGCCATAAAGCAAATTCAGGACCGCAATCTTAAGGTTGAAACCGACAAAGCGTGGGAAAGATCGAAGACTCGGCGCGGGGTTATTGTGGGGGCGACCTATCTTGTGGCCGGAGCCTATATGTCGGCACTTGGCGGGCCTTTGCCATGGCTCAATGCCCTTATTCCAGCCTTTGGTTACCTTTTCTCAACGCTCTCTCTTCCTCATATTCGAGATGTCTGGGTTAAAAAATTCCACGAAAAAAGGATAAAGAATGACCATCAATAAAGTTGCTGTGATTGGATCAGGCGTTATGGGATCGGGGATTGCAGCCCAGATCGCCAATGCGGGCATTCCTGTTGTCCTGCTCGACATTAAACTGCCCGATAAGAACCTTGCCGCTGCTGCGGTGGAGCGGATGCTCAAAACCGATCCAGCCCCCTTCATGCACCCGAAAAATGCAGCCCTGATTACCTGCGGCAACCTCGAAGATGATTTAGACCTTTTGAAAGATGTGGACTGGATTATTGAGGTGGTCCTAGAAGACCTCAAAGTCAAACACGCAACCTATGAGAAGCTCAACGCTGTGCGTAAGGCCGGATCAATTATTTCGTCGAACACATCAACCATTCCGCTGCACACCTTGGCGGAGCCTTTCGGCGAAACTTTTGCCAAGGATTTTTTGATTACCCACTTCTTTAATCCCCCCCGCTATATGCGTTTGTTAGAACTGGTTATCTCTCCCAAAACACGTCCAGACGCGGTCCAGACCATTCGTGAATTTTGCGATGTAAGCCTTGGAAAAGGGGTGGTGCAGTGTCACGACACCCCTGGATTTATTGCAAACCGCCTCGGTGTTTTCTGGATGCAGGCAGGAATTAATGCTGCGGTTGAGAAAAATGTTCCTGTGGAAGTGGCTGACGCTGTCATGTCCAAACCTGTAGGGATTCCCAAAACCGGTATTTTTGGATTGATTGATCTGGTTGGGGTTGATCTGATGCCAAAACTAGCCGATTCCATGCTCTCTACCCTCCCCCAAAAGGACGAATACCGCTCTCTTTACAAAGACTTTTCCTTTATTCACGAGATGATTAAAGCCGGATACACGGGGCGAAAGGGCAAAGGCGGGTTTTACCGATTGGACGACAAACGTCGCAAACTCTCTTTGAATCTGAAAGCCTCCACGTTTGATGCGGTTTCTTCTTATGCCCCTTCGGAAAAAGAGCCTTCTTTGCCCTCAATAGAAGCCGGAAAACAGGGGCTTAAAGCTGTGGTTACCTCCCCTGATATGGGCGGGATCTATGCATGGGATGTTTTAGGCCCGACTTTGGCTTACGCCGCCTCACTGGTTCCCGAGATTGCCGAGACGATTGCCGATGTCGATGAGGCCATGCGCCTTGGGTATAATTGGAAAAAAGGCCCCTTCCAGATGATTGATGATCTGGGGCCGGCATGGTTTGCCGAAAAACTGCGTGAGATGGAGCGGCCTGTTCCGGCACTGCTTGAAAAACTTGGCACAGGGAATTTCTACAAAATCGAAAACGGAATTCTCCACTATTTTGGAACAGATGGTCTCTACCACGAAGTTATTCGTGCCAAAGGCGTTCTTCTTCTTGAGGACATTAAACGCGCCAGCAAGCCAGTTTTCAAAACATCCTCAGCAGCATTGTGGGATATCGGGGATCGTGTCTTGTGTCTTGAATTTACCGGCAAGATGAACGCCATTGACGATCAGGTTTTCGCAGTCATTGACCATGCCCTAAAAATCACAGGTCCCGCAAAGGATTTTGCTGCACTTGTTGTTTACAATGAAGGCTCGGCCTTTTCGGCGGGGGCCAATCTGGGCCTTGCATTGTTTGCCGCCAATATTGCTTTATGGCCGCAAATTGAAGAACTTGTTTCTGGGGGACAGCGTGCTTACAAAGCTCTGAAATTTGCACCCTTCCCTGTGGTCTCGGCCCCAAGCGGAATTGCCCTTGGCGGCGGATGCGAAATTTTGCTGCACTCTGATCATGTGCAGGCCCATGCCGAGACCTATTGCGGATTGGTCGAAGTCGGAGTTGGCTTTATTCCCGGGTGGGGTGGTTGCAAGGAAATGATCCTTCGCTACAGGGACCGCGAACAGGCCGCTTATGACAGAGCAACCGGAGGACAAAAAATCTGGTTCTCTCCTAAAAATACTCCCATGGGGGCAACCCGCCAAGCCTTTGAGACCATCGCAACAGCCAAGGTTGCCAAATCGGCTGCAGATGCCAAAGACATAGGGTATTTGCGGGAAAGCGATGGGATCACCATGAACCGTGATCGCTTGTTGTATGATGCCAAAGCTCAAGCCTTGGAACTGACCAAAAATTACACTCCGCCCGTTATGAGGGAAGAAATTCGTCTGCCTGGTCCATCGGGGAAGATGGCTCTGGACTTGGCGGTTGCGGACCTTCGCAAATCCGGCAAGGCCTCGCCGTATGATGTTGTGGTTTGCGAGGCTCTCGCCCGTGTTCTCTCAGGTGGGGAGAAAGCCGATTGGACCAACCCGCTCAAAGAAGACGATATTGTCAAATTGGAACGGGACGAGTTCATGAAACTGGCCAAGAATCCAAACACCATCGATCGGATTGAACATATGCTGAATACTGGAAAACCACTGCGGAATTAGGACCTCTCCCTCCAACCCGCCCTCTCCCTGACAAGGGAAAGGGCAAGGAGGAAAAAGTTAAGCAGCGTCTTTGGATTTAACCATTTGCGCCAATAAGACTTGAACAAGGCCGGATGTGTCTCCTGCTCCGCTGCCAGTGGCCCCCGAAACCTGAATGTCAGGAGTAATTTTAAGACCAGCTGCCGCAATTGATTTGACCACTTCAACCATTGTTACTCCTTGGGCTGTCAAAGCATCCACTTGGTCGCGGTAGGCTTTGGCCTGAGCTTCCCCTTTGGAGCGAATAACCCCCGCCTCAGCATCCCCCACTTGCGTGGTTTGCGTGGCTTCAGCTTCGGCCATCATGCTCACGCGAGCAGCATCCCCCCGCGCCCGTTCTTCTGTTTGCCGAGCTTCATGCTGTGAAACTTTAATGCCAGCTTCAGCGGTAATGATCGCCAGCTGTTGGTCAGCCTCCGCTTTGGTTTTTTCAAACTCAATCCGGCGTTGTTCGGCTTCTTTCTTGGCATCAAACATTGATTTTTCTTGCTCGGCCAAGTTTTTTTGCTGGGTTGTTTGCATCAAAGCTTCCGGCAAATGGATATTGGTAATCATCACCGAAACAACCTCGACGCGGTATTTGGTAAGATCCGCCCGAACAGCATCTTCGGCTCCCTTTTGCTCCTCAGCGCGGTTTTGCTGGTAAGAAATTGCTGGAGACCGCGAGACTTGCGCCCTAAAAATCCCGTCAATTTGAGGATGAATCACATTGCTTTCCAGTTCAGCAATTGACCCCAGTTTCTGCACAATATACGGAGCATTTTCGGGGAGAATGCGATACTGGCAACGCACTTCGATTTGCATGGGAAACCCATCATGCGAAACCACCTGGAAAGGATCAAAGGCTTTGACTCCCTCTTCTCTCCGACTGCGATCCCCTCCCCAATCGACCGAACGCGTTGTCGTAGGAATAATGATTGACGTATAGGCTAGCGGATTGATGTTATACGCCCCGGGCCCCAGAACTTCTTTCTGAATTCCCCGAAATCCCTTAGGGACAACGTGACGGGTTTTTCCGCCTTCTTCCCATGTTGCATCACCATGACTTGCTTCGGCAACGTATTCGGATGGGTCTTTGCCAATGTTGGAAATCAAAACGGCGACCTCTCCTTTTGAAACCTTAATTTGCTCACGAATTGAGACCGAGAACAAATACGGGTTAATATAATAGGTCCCGGGGGTCAGAATGTTTTCCTGTGGGCCACGAGAACCTCCATTGTTCAAGAAAGCTTGGCCGTCTTGGAAGTTGTTGTGCCCTTCCGGCGTTTTAACCACCACGTCAGAGACATTCATCGGTAACCCGTCTCGCGCCTCAACAATACCAATTTCATTTTCGCCAATGCTGACCGCATCGTGAATTTCAACTTTGAAAATTTCAGTGTTGATATTATAGGTCCCGGGACGAAGAAAATCGATCTGAGGTCCTTTTTGGCCACCGTTTTTCAGAAAGGCATCCGCCCGTTGAAAAAGTGTGTGTCCTTCAACGCTGTGACCCAACAACCGGCCAGTTGCAAGCGGTTCACCATCCATGGCTGTTACCACACCAACTTGCCCTTCGCGAATAACTGTTTTTTTGATTTTGGTGACTTTGAACAAATAGGGATTGATCTTGAAGGTTCCGTTGGTCAGAAAACGCAATTGCTTGCCGCGAATTCCTCCGTTCTTCAAAAACTCAACAGGATTCTGGAAGTTTCCATGCGTGTTGCCCGCTGGATCATCGGCAAAGATACGACCCGCCGAAAGAGGGGCTCCGTCCGTTGCTTCAATAATCCCCAACTCATCTGCCCCAATCGTCAGAAAGACAGGTTTTGAGACAACGCTTACGATTGGCCACAAAATAAAATGGAGTCCCGGGGCAAGATAGTTTGCCTTCAGCCCCACTTGATTTTCCATCGCAAAGACGCGTCCACTTTCCAGAGAAGATCCAATGTATCTCTGTTCCATAACAGCAATCTCGTTGGAACCAACATTAACCAGAAAGCGGGTTAGAAGAAACCCAACAGCGAAAGCCGCTAAAAGATAGAGCATATACTCAACAAGCATGGCGTTGTCCTTTCGACAAGATCAGTTAATAAAAAATATATAATATTATATAATAATATATATTTTATGTTTAAATTTATATTAAAATCAGAAATTATATATAATTAACTATTTTTAGACAACCTATAGAGCAAAGAAGAAGGGGGTTATATGACCAAGGATATGAAAAGCGTTTGTTTGGTAATCCGCCACGACCAGTACGAAACCCTGCATAACATGAACATCAATGTCAGTGGATTCATCCGCGATGTGATAGACGACCGTCTGAGCGACCATACCATTATTCTAAATGTTCATCCAGAGACACGGGGTCTGTACGATCAAATTGTTTCCAATTCTCCGCAAGGTGACAGAGATATTGAACCCTATTTACGCGAAGCCCTTAAGAAAATGCTCTCTGACCGAATTGAAGCTATGAAAGCCTTGCAAGAATCTCTATGAACTCTGTAAAACCGCCTGTCCGTAGTATGTCACAGCAAGAACGACAGGAGAGGATTTCTTACCCGCATGCGTATAAAGTTGTTTTTTCAAGCATTCTGCGGGGGAAATTTCTGAAAGAATGCGTTATACCTAGGTACACTGTGTACAAAAATAGGATTTCTCCGACAAAAGGATTTTTATTTATGAAAAAAACATCTTGTGCCTTGCTGCTGACGGCTGGCTTACTCGCTTTTTCCTCTCCTGTTATGGCTGAACCAACGGCAGATGCCCCGACTCCTCCTCCGGCAGACGGAGCAGGCGGCCCTCCCCCAACTGGCGGTCCAAACAGCCCAGACAGCAAAGCTAGACATGAAAAAATGTTTATGAAAGCTGATAAAAATGCCGATGGTTTTTTGACCAAAGAAGAGATGCTCGAATCTCACAAAGAAAAAATTGACCAGATGTTTAATGATTCGGACAGTGACAAAGACGGCAAACTGTCCAAAGACGAGGTGGATAAGGGCCGCGAGGTTATGCGGGCTAAAATGAAAGATCGTTGGAAGAACCGAAACAGCCAAAAAGAGGGGGACAAATCTCCTGAAGGCGAAGCATCAGGAAAAGTGGGAGCCCCCTAACTCATGAGCCACGGAGACCACGGGCAACTTGCTCTTTGGTTAGAACAAACGGCGAAGGGCGATGACCGCGCCTTTCGCCAGCTTGTTCACGCCTTGGGACAACGGATTTTCGGGCTCGCCTTCCGACTGTTACAAGGAGATCGCGCTCAGGCTGAGGACGTCATGCAAGACGTTCTTATTAAATTGTGGCAGAATGCCCCAAAATGGCAGGCTGGCGGATCGGTTCAGGCATGGGTGAGCCGTACCACTTATAATGCTTGCATGGACATTCACCGCAGTCCACGCAAACGATCCGTGGAGCTGCCAGAAGATTTACCCAGCCTTGCCGATACCGCCACCGACCAATTAAACCGCAAAGAACAACAGGACATTTTACTCAAGGGGATCAAACACCTGCCAGAGAGACAACAGGAAGCTTTGCTCTTAACTTACTTTCACGAAAACAGTCGCAAAGAAGTCGCTCGCGCTATGGCCACTTCTGAAAAAGCTGTTGAACATCTGGTAGCACGAGGACTTAAAACACTAGAGGCACACTTGCCTGCCAATTTGAATGGAGACCGTCATGACCGATACGCGCAATTATCTTGACCCTGCCTATGGGCCGGTTGTGCCCATGATTCCCAAAGCTCGTCTGGATCAAATGCTAGATTTGGCTGTAAAGCAGCCTCAACACAAATCCACACCGTTTTTCCTGAAACGGCACCCCATGATCTGGTCAGGCGGCCTTGCAACTGCTGCATGCTTGATTCTCGTTGTTGCGTTCACGCTGCTCGGTTATGAACCAGCATCAGACGATCGGGACTTTTTCGATGACCCCAGCATGGAAGTCAGCGAATTGATCCTTGCCGAGGCCATGGACGATTTCTGAACGTGGCCAGTTTCCGAATCTTGCACACCAGCCGAAAGAAGTGGTCTTTACAAACTTCCCGAAGGCTTCTCAGGTGACGTTTCAGGAGAAGAGGCTGGTGGAGAAACCAAGTCCGTTGCGGGAACCGCCCCATCTGTTGAAGGTGTGGGAAGGGCAACTTCCCCACTGACTTCTTTCTCAGTTTCCTTCCCTTTACCTGTATCAACCTCTGCCCCATTCTGGGAATCGGGTATAGACGGACTAGCAACCGGATTAGGAGACGGAGCGGGTATAACATCCTGAGAAGTTTCTGGAGCCGCCACTTCCTTTTTATCTCCATCCTCTTTCTTAGGTTCACCCACGGGAACAGGGGTCCCTTCCCGAGGAGGAATCTTTTCTTTGACAGAAGATTCGGTTGGTGAAGTGCCATCCTCAGAAATTATGCCTTTATCCTCGGCCTGCTTGACTAGGTCAGCCACTTCTCCGGTATCAATCGGAACGGTATCAATTGATTCGTCTTTGAGTTCACCAACCAACAAAGTATCCGGTTCCATTGGCTCTTCCCCACCTGTCGCATACATATGGTCAACATAAGCCTGCCCGCGCTCCTGATAGTGGGCGGCATAAGAGTCGACCTGTTCCTGATGGCTTGCTCGCTGCTTAGGAAATAGGTTCATCACCTGATCGTCTGCCTGAACGGGCCCAGTCACCAAAAAAACAAGGAAAGAGGCGGCCTTGAGCAAGTCGCGGGGAAAAAAGAAACGCATATTAAAAAGCCTCCGTACATAGCAACAAGGGCTTAGGGAACCCCTAAACCGCTCCTCCTATTATGCGGGATCATAGACTTCAAGAAAAGTCCCAATATTTGTCAAAAAACAAATTATGCAAGATTTATGGACATAGGCCGAAAATAAGGCTAAAAGTTCCATAATTCAAACAATCGAGGGTTCCATGTTGGACAGCTTACGTGCTTTATTTACACCCGCCGCTGATTTATACGCCCACTCCGTCAAAACCTGCTTAGAAGGCACGTTTGGCGAAGTCATTGTTTTTCAGCCAAAAGGAAGATGTCACTTTGAAGCCTTCTTTCGCCATCCGGTTTATGAGGTAGACCAAAGAGGGACAGGCTTTGAAGGCAAACAGGTTATCGCGCAAGGAAAAAGCGAAAATGGAGCCCTTCTTGCCCTATTTCACCGCTGCGCTCTTCCCTCTTCAGGGTGCCAGATATGGGTCTACAGGGAAGCAGACCGCGAACGCGAAAATCTCCATACCTATGACGTGATAGGTTTTAGCAATGGAAATTTTATCAAAATAAACGAACGACTCGCAGCAAACTCCCCAAGTTTTATTGCCGAAAAACCCGAACGAATCGAAACTATTCCGGCGTTTTTTCTGCGTTCAATAGACTGAGCCCGTAAAGTGCCGCAGTTTCCGTCCGCAAGATACGCGGACCAAGACCAACGGGAATCACAAAGTTGCGGTTTTGCAGCAAAGTAACCTCCTCGGCGGAAAAGCCTCCCTCTGGCCCTATCAGAAAACCTCGATCCCCTGAAGCGGACGAGCAGATATCTCTCAAGGAAATAATATCTTGCCGTTCGAGAGCTGCATAAAGAGGGACGGCTTTCCCCCATGTTTCCAGAAGCTGAACAAGTGAGGCAATAGGGGATAAAAGGGGAATATCTAGACGTTCGCACTGTTCCGTTGCTTCCTTAATTTGAGCTGTAACCCGCTCGAAATTCAGATCACGATTCACGCTGTGCTGAGTCGTTACAGGGTGAAGGTCAGTCACTCCCAATTCCACGGCCTTTTCAATCAGGAAATCAAGACGATCCTTTTTAAGAGGAGGAAAAACCAGATGAAGACGAAAGGGGATTTTGGAAGGAGTACAAATTTGACGAAGCAGCAAAATAGAAACGCCTTTTTTCCCAACCCATTTAATTTCAGCCAGAAACTCACCACTTTCTGGGTAAAACACACGCAGCTCCGCACCATCTGGACGGCGCAGAACGGTTCTGAGATAATGCGCTTGATCGTCGGGCAAACAAATCTCGCCTTCGTCTTCCTTCACGGGAAAACTGAGAAGGAGTCTCGGTAAGCGGTAGTCAAAATTAAGGTCGGGAGTCATCATCATGGAACATAGCCATAGCATAAAGCCCAACACACCGCACACGGATATTCAATCCGGTGGATGGATTGAACAGAAATTACCTCCCCACGCTCGGCCTTTTGCGTATCTCATGAGGCTTGACCGTCCTATTGGTACGTGGCTACTGCTCCTTCCCGGGTGGTGGGCGATTTTAGCCGCAGCAGGTGGGGTCTCAGGCCTAGGCGTATGGGGCTGGTATGTTTTGTTTCTCTTTGGCCTAGGAGCTATCATTATGAGAGGAGCTGGTTGTGCCATCAACGACTTATGGGACCGCAAGATTGACCGACAGGTCGAGCGCACAAAATCACGCCCCCTCGCCGCCGGAGATATAACTCCCTTGCAAGCAATCTTACTGATTTTGGTTTTGCTTTGGATGGGGCTTTTAATTCTTGTTCAACTCCCCACCTCCGCTATTTTGGTTGGAGTTGCCTCGCTTGGTTTGATCGGAATTTACCCTCTAGCCAAACGGGTCATGCAGTGTCCTCAATTGGTTTTGGGCTTCACGTTCAATGTCGGGGCTCTGATGGGGTGGGCAAGTCTGCGCGGGGAAATCAATACTCCGGCGGTCCTGCTTTATGGTGCAGGAATATGCTGGACACTTGGTTATGATACAATCTACGCCCATCAGGATAAACAAGACGACGCCCTTATCGGGATCAAATCCACGGCTTTGTGGTTTGCCCAGCGCAGCCCTTTGTTCATTAGTGGTTTTTATGGAGCCGCTACCTTGATGATTTATTTCTCCGGTTGGTTAACCAACCAAGGCCCACTTTTTTATGGACTATGGGCTATCGCAACTTTTCACCTGATTCGGCAGGTCTCTCGCTGGGATCTGGATAATCCGGCAAGCTGTCTTGCCGTTTTTCGTTCTAACCGCGATTTTGGATTGCTCATCCTTCTGGCCTTCGCAAGCGGAACTCTTTTTAGTTAACTAACCAAAAAAAGAAAATATCCGCCTGAAAACTATTAGACCTCTTGCAGAACCCGCTCTGGCGCGGCAGATGCAAGGAAAAACCACGCGCAGGAAGGAAAGTGTACAAAG
>JAEUKO010000027.1:0-24400 GCA_016794285.1 Alphaproteobacteria bacterium
CAAACTGGACCGCAAGGGGCGTGTAACCGTTCCGGCCCCGTTTCGGGCGGCCCTTCTGGGGCAGCCTTATCAAGGCGTTGTGCTGTTCAAGGCTACGAATCATCCCTGTCTGGAGGGGTTCGATTTTTCCACGATGGAAGAACTCAGTCTTCGTCTCGACCAATTTGATTTGTTTTCCAGTGAACAGGATGATCTGGCCACCACCATTTTTGGTGAGGCTGTCCCTTGCCCTTTTGATAGTGAAGGCCGGATTGGCATTCCAGATGGTTTGCTTGAGTTCGCTGGTATTCATGAAAATGCAACCTTTGTTGGTTTGGGGAGAAAGTTTCAAGTTTGGGATGCAGAGCGTTTTGAAACGCGCCGTCTTGCTGCCCGCGCTCATGTCATTGATAAGGGAATGACTCTTCCCAAGATCAAGGCAGGTGGGGCAGAGGGGGCGTAGATGGTCAGAGAAAAAAGAAACCATCAGGAAAATTCCTCATCTCCCCATATTCCCGTGATGTTGCGCGAGGTCTTGGAGAGTCTTGCCCCCGCCGAAGGAGAGACATATGTGGATTGCACCTTTGGGGCAGGGGGATATACCCGCGCTATTCTTGATGCGTGTCAGACGTGTCGGGTTGTGGCTCTTGATCGGGACGAAACGGCCTTTGCGTTGGCTGAAGTCTGGAAGGGCGCGTATCAGGATCGCTTGATTTTCAGTCATGGAAGTTTTTCTGACCTTGCCGAACATTTGCGGCGAGCCGGAATTGAAAAAGTTGATGGTGTGGTTCTTGATCTTGGTGTGTCCTCCATGCAAATCGACCAAGCCGAGCGCGGTTTCTCGTTTCGCTTTGATGGTCCGCTTGATATGCGCATGGATCGCTCTGTCGGTGAAACGGCAGCAGATTTGGTTGCGCGGCTTCCTGAAAAAGAACTTGCCGATATTATTTATCAATATGGAGAAGAGCGTCACTCTCGGCGCATAGCTGCCGCAATTGTTCGTGCGCGTACAGCCCAGAAAATCACCACAACCGGACAGTTGGCAACGATTATTCGCAGTGTGGTTCACACTTCGCCCAAAGATAAAATTGATCCAGCTACGCGGAGTTTTCAGGCCCTGCGTCTTAAAGTAAACGAAGAACTTTCCGAACTGGAACAGGTTCTGGCGGCGGCTGAAAATGTGCTTAAAATCGGTGGGCGACTGGTGGTGGTTACGTTCCATTCGCTTGAAGACCGGATTGTTAAAAATTTCCTCAATGAACGCTCGAAGCCTGCGCCTGCACCTTCGCGCTATCTCCCTCCTTCCCCTGAGTCTCATCCTGACTCACTGCGGCTGCAAACGTTTGCTTTGCTCACCAAAAAGCCGCTTTCCCCCACTGAAGATGAATCCAAAGTAAACCCCCGTTCTCGTTCTGCCAAACTGAGAGCGGCTCTCCGTCAGGAGGTTGCTGCATGAAATATCCGTTTCGGCTTTCTTCTTTAGCAACGTTGCTTCTGGCCGCGATTGCCGGAGCTGCCCTCTTTTGGGTGTCCCAGCAAGTTCAGCAGCTTGAGCGCGAGCAGAGGTTGAGCAAATCAAACCTTGAGCAAGAACGCGAAGCTATGCGCGTTTTGAGCGCAGAGTGGGATTATCTCAATCGGCCTGATCGGCTTGAAATTCTGGTGTCTCGCCATTTGCAGATGGTTCCGCCTATGCCAGATAATTTAATTCGGGATGCGAGTGCCATTCCTGAGCCCCTCCCTTCTGAGGAAGAAGTCCCTCTTCTGGCCGCAACCGGAGAATCCGAAAAACCAAAAGAGCCAGAAAAAGAAAAAATTTCTACGACAGATCCTTTGCCTATTCGAGACCATACCCCAACACCTTCGTCTGATTTCAACGATGTGCTTGAAGATTTGGAAAAGGGGAACAAGGAGCCATGAGCAAGCGGTCGCCGTTCAATCGCTTATCCATGCGGATCATGGGGGAGAGAAGTTCTCACCTTGATCTGGCGCGTGGGCGTATTGCGCTGGTGGCTGTTCTATTCTCGATGGCGTATATTGTGGTCGCAGCGCGTTTGGTGGACGTCACGCTTATTCGCGGTGTTCCCGATCAACAGGAAGAGGAAAGTCTAAAAAAGAGCGAGGCCAGCGAGAGCAAAGCAGAAATGCGCCGTGCTGATGTTGTTGATCGTAACGGGATATTACTGGCAACATCACTTAAAACAGCTTCTTTGTATGCCGATCCTAAGCTGGTTGTTGATCCCGTTGCCGCAGCCAGAGATTTGAACAAGATATTTCCCGATCTTCCTTACGGAGATTTGCTCAAGAAACTGCAAAGCGAGAAACGCTTTGTGTGGATCAAACGGAACCTAACGCCGGAAGAGCAAAAAGAAATCCTTGAAATAGGGGAGCCCGGGCTGGTTTTTGATTACGATTATCGGCGGATTTATCCGCAAGGTCCGCTGACCTCGCATATGGTGGGTTACGCCGATGTCGATGGTCGGGGCCTCGGCGGAGTTGAACGCAGTTTTAACAAATTACTTTCTACGCATGAAGATCCACTGCGCTTGACACTTGACGTTCGCTTGCAACACATCCTGCGCCGAGAAATTCAGAAAGCTATCACGGATTTTACCGCTAAAGCCGGAGCGGGAATTATCATGGATTCTCGTTCGGGAGAAATTCTTGCGGCAGTTTCCTTGCCTGACTTTGATCCGCATTCCCCGAATGCAAAACCTGACGATCCGCAGATGTTTAACCGTGTTACCTTAGGAGTTTATGAGCTTGGCTCTACTTTTAAGGTGTTCACCACGGCGGCCTTGTTAGACCGTAAAAAAATTCCGATGTCGGCCACGTTTGATGCGAGTAAGCCGCTCCAAATTGGTCGTTACACTATTCACGATTATCATGGGCTCAACAAAGTTCTAACTGTTCCAGAGACCTTTATGGTTTCCTCGAATATCGGGACAGCCCGCATGGCCGAAACAATAGGAACTGAAGGGTTAAAGAAATTCTTTGGTGAGCTTGGTTTGATGTCAAAACCAGAGTTCGAAATTGACGAAGTCGGCGGACCAATTGTTCCCAATCCGTGGCGTGAGAGTAATACACTTACAGCGGCCTTCGGTCATGGTATTGCCGTTACGCCACTTCAGTTGGTATCGGCGTTCAGCGCGGTTGTGAATGGCGGCGTAATCATCAAACCAAAACTGGTCAAAAAGGAAGACAGCCTTGTCGAGCAAGAAGATGCTGTCAGGGTGGTTTCAAAAGAGACTTCACTTAAAATGCGCCAATTGCTTCGCCTAGTGGTGAGTGATGGAACCGCCAAGAAAGCCAATATTCCCGGGTATATGGTTGGCGGAAAAACTGGTACAGCCGATAAAAATCTTGGTGGGCGTTACGATCATAATCGCCGGATTTCTGCTTTTGTCGGAGCGTTCCCTATTAATGATCCGCATTATACGATTTTTATCATGGTGGATGAGCCTCACCCCAATAAGCAAAGCTATGGATACGCTACCGCTGGATGGGTTGCTGCTCCAGCCGTGGGAAGGGTGATTTCTTCGATGGGTCCACTTCTTAATATGGAGCCTCAGCCTCTTGATACACCAGATATTTGTGAACCCCTAAGACAATTCATTTCCAAAGAAGCGGAGGAACACTAATGGTCTCTCTTTCTGTTCTTTTAGATCGTCCAGCATTGCCAGATCTTGATATTAAAGAGGTTAGCTGTGATAGCCGCTCTCTTGGCACAGGGGCGTTGTTTGCTGCCTTGCCCGGGATCCGCAGCAACGGGCTTGATTTCGTTCCTGCGGCGATTCGTAACGGAGCCGTGGCTGTTCTTGTTCCCAAGGGATCAAAAAAACCTGACGGAGCGGACTCTCTCGTTTGGATTGAAGATGAAAATCCTCGCCAGACTCTCGCTCATGTTGCGGCACGTTTTTACGGGACACAGCCTGCCCATATCGTTGCGGTGACGGGAACCAACGGCAAAACATCGGTGGTCAGTTTTGCCCAAGATCTGTGGCAAAAAATGGGGTTTAAGGCAGCGTCTCTTGGTACGCTTGGGCTGCGCGGTGAGGGGCTGACCGGATACGGGTCGATGACCACACCTGATTCTGTCCGTCTTCATGCGCATTTGGCCGATTTGTCGGCTTCTGGGTTTACCCATGTGGCGATGGAAGCCTCAAGCCACGGCATAGATCAATACCGGCTTGATGGCGTAAAAATAGAGGCAGCCGGATTCACCAATTTGACAAGGGACCATTTGGATTATCATCAGACGATGGAGGCTTATGGTGAGGCCAAGATGCGACTCTTTCGAGAATTGCTTCCCCAAGGGTCTCCGGTGGTGGTCAACAGCGATACAGCTGAAGCGGCCAAGATCAAAACCATTGCTACCGAGCGCGGCTTGCCCTTCTGGGGCTATGGCATAGCGGGCGATAAATTGAAACTTCTCTCGCGGTTGCCAACTCCCGAAGGTCAAAAACTTGATCTTGAAATTTTGGGTCGCCGTGTGACACTGACTCTGCCATTGGTTGGCGGTTTTCAGGTTATGAATGTTTTGTGCGCTGCCGGATTGGTTCTGGCCCAAAACGAATCCCGCATGGGTGAAGTGATTGATCTTTTGCCAACTTTGCGCGGTGTCCCCGGGCGGTTGCAATTGGTTTCTGGCTCTCGTCCAAATACAGCAGTTTATGTTGATTACGCGCATACCCCAGATGCTCTTGAAAATATTCTATTGGCTTTGCGTCCCCATACGAAAGGAAGGCTTTTTTGCCTGTTTGGATGTGGTGGAGACCGAGACCGTGGCAAGCGGCCTGTGATGGGAGCTTTGGCAGCGCGTCTGGCTGATGTTGCAATCATTACCGATGACAATCCACGCAGTGAAGATCCAGCCGCCATTCGCGCAGCTATTCACGCCGCCGCACCTGCGGCTCTTGTTATACCTGATAGACGGGAGGCTATTCGCAAAGCGGTTGGTCTCCTTGAATCTGGTGATGTTCTTGTTCTAGCCGGCAAAGGTCACGAACAGGGGCAAATTTTTGCCGATCATGTCGAGCCTTTCGACGATGTTAACGAAGCACATTTAGCGATGCAAAACGCATCATAGGAGATAAAGAACATTATGAACGCCAGCACCTTTTCAGCACCTTCCTTTCTTCCACCTTCTTCCCCTTCCTCTGCAAACTTATGGACTTCTAGAGAAGTTTGCCAAGCCACGGGCGGCAAAGCAGAAGGAAATTGGGTAGCAAGTGGAATCTCAATTGATAGCCGATCCGTTCGGGCAGGCGATTTGTTTATCGCTATCAAAGGAGAAACACTGGATGGTCATTCTTTTGTGAAAGACGCTCTTTCCAAAGGAGCTGTGGCTGCGGTGGTTAGCCAAAAAGTCGAGGGGGTTCCTCTTGAGAATATTTTGATCGTTGCTGATACATTGAAAGCAATGGAAGATTTGGGGCGGGCGGCAAGAAGCCGCACAGCGGCCAAAATCATTGGTATTACTGGCAGTGTTGGCAAAACCGGAACCAAGGAAATGCTGGGGCGCGCTTTCGGAGCTTGTGGTCAAACGCACTACAGCGAAAAAAGCCTCAACAACCATTGGGGAGTTCCTTTGTCTCTCTCACGGATGCATGCTGGGGCTGATTACGGCATTTTTGAAATGGGAATGAATCACCCAAATGAAATCACGCCGTTAACCGCGCAGGTGCGGCCCCATTTGGCAATTATTACCACGGTAGCTCCTACCCACATTGAACATTTTTCGGATGGTCTTGATGGGATTGCGCGGGCGAAGGCTGAAATTTTTTCTAGCATGGATGAACACGGAATTGCTTTATTAAACTCTGATATTCCCCAATTTGATTTTCTACAAAGCGAGGCGAAGCGTTACGGGCTCAAAAAGATTTTTTCCTTTGGCGAAGGTGAGGGAGCCCATGCTCGCCTCGTAGATTGTCTTGTCGCCTCGAACGGAACCCGCGTGCGGGCAAATATTCTGGGTGAAGATGTCACCTTTACGCTCAAGGATGCTGGAAAGCATATTGCGGTGAATGCGTTGTCAGTTTTGTTAGCAGTTAAACTGCTTGGTGCGGATTTGGGAAAAGCAATTTCGGCGATAGAGGCCATTGAGCCCCCCGCTGGCCGTGGTCGGCGAGAATATTTGAATATTGGAGACCCTGCCAACCCAGTGACGTTGATTGACGAGAGTTATAATGCTTCGCCCGTTGCCATGCAGGCAGCCTTCAAAGTTATGGCCCTCATTGATCCCGGGCGTGGGGGGCGGCGCATTGCTGTGCTTGGTGATATGTTAGAGCTAGGTGCCGAAAGCGCGCGATTGCACGCAGATCTGGCTTTACCGCTTAAGGCTGCTGATGTTGATTTGGTGTACACTTGTGGAACCTTGATGAAAAATCTTTACGATGCTTTGCCAAATGATAACCGAGGAGGACATCGTGAGAATAGCCGTGAACTTGCCCAGATTGTTCCTGATGTTCTTGTCCCCGGGGATGTTGTCATGGTCAAAGGATCTTATGGCAGTAAGATGAATTTGGTTGTTGAGGCTTTACGCGCTCTTCCCGCTAAACGCGGAGAAGTTGCCAACACCAAGCAAGGATAGGAAAAGGATGTTATGCTGAATCTTTTATCATCGCTGAGTGAACATTTTATATTTTTCAACCTGTTTCGTTACATTACGTTTCGGACGGGGGGAGCGATTCTAACATCCTTGATGATTTCCTTTTTGATTGCGCCGCGCATGATTGTTTGGCTTAAATCTTTACAGGGCAGTGGCCAGCCGATCCGCGAGCTTGGGCCGGAGACCCATTTCAAAAAAGCCGGAACCCCAACCATGGGTGGCTTGATGATTTTGATTAGTGTAACGGTTTCTACGCTGCTTTGGGCGAATCTAGCCAATCCGTTTATCTGGTTGTCTTTGTTGGTGATGGTGGGTTTTGGCTTAATTGGGTTTCGGGATGATTACCTCAAACTGACCAAGCGGAGTCCGGATGGTCTTTCAGGAAAAACAAAACTTGCTGCCCAGTTGGTCATTGCTGGCGTTGCAACATTTGGAATTGTTTATTTTCTCCCTGCTGATATTAGCACCAGTGTGGCGATTCCTTTTTTCAAGCATTTCTTTATTCCGCTGGGGGTTTTCTTTGGCGCGTGGGCAGCATTGGTTATGGTGGGGGCCTCAAACGCGGTCAATCTGACCGATGGTCTGGATGGTTTGGCGATTGTTCCGGTGGCTATTGCTGCCGCTGTGTTTGGCCTGATTGCCTATTTGGTCGGGCGGCACGATTTTGCGGAATATCTCCAGATTCCCTATGTTTCCGGAACAGCGGAGTTGACGATTCTTTGTGGGGCTTTGGTTGGGGGGGCTATGGGATTTCTTTGGTACAATGCCCCGCCAGCGATGATTTTTATGGGGGACACCGGCTCTTTGGCGATGGGGGGAGTGCTTGGGACGATTGCGGTTATTGTGAAGCACGAGCTGGTTTTGGCTATTGTGGGTGGACTTTTTGTTCTGGAAACAGTTTCAGTGATTATTCAAGTGGTGTCGTTTAAGACCACAGGTCGGCGCGTGTTCCGGATGGCTCCGCTGCATCACCATTTCGAAAAGAAAGGCTGGTCTGAGCCAACAGTGGTGATCCGCTTCTGGATTATTGCTGTGGTCCTTGCCTTGATTGGATTATCCACCTTGAAACTGAGGTAACGAGGAATGATTGATTTATCAGCTCTGAGGGGACAGCGTATTGCGGTAATGGGACTCGGAAAAACGGGACTCTCGGTGGCGTGCGCCCTCTACGAAGCAGGGGTTGAAATGTGCGCGTGGGATGATGTCGCTCCTGTTCGTGAGGCAGCGGCAAAGGCTGGAATTCCAATAGTGGATATAAACAACCTTTCGTTTGGAAATCTCAGTTTTATTTTGTGGTCGCCCGGGATTCCCCATAGTTTTCCTGTCCCCCACCCCGTTGCGGTGCGGGCCAAAGAAGAGGGGGTTCCTCTCGTTTGCGATATTGAGTTTCTTTGCCGCATTTGTCCCGCAGCCGATATGATTGCCGTGACGGGAACCAATGGTAAATCAACCACAACGGCCTTGATTGGTCATATTTTACGAGCGTTTCGTCCAACTGAGGTTGGCGGAAATATAGGCAAGCCCGTTATGACACTTGAAAAGCTTGGACCCGAAGGAAGCTACGTTGTCGAGATGTCTTCTTATCAACTGGAATTGACACCGAGTCTCTCCCCTGTGGGGGCTGTTCTTTTGAATATTACACCCGACCATCTGGGGCGGCATGGGGGGATGGAAGGGTATATTGCTGCGAAAGAGTTGATTTTTGCCAATCCTCCGGTCGATATGCGCAAGCCAACAGCTGTGATTTGCATTGATTCTGAGCCATGTCTTCGGATTGCTGAACGAGTTCGTGAGGAAGGATTATGGAGCGTTATTCCTGTTTCAACCTGTTTGCGTCTCGATCAAGGCGTTTATGCCGAGGACGGAATTGTCTATGAAGTTCGTGAAGGCGTGGGAATCCCCGTCGTTGATCTTCGTTTCCATACCGCTCTGCGCGGTCAGCACAATCAAGAAAATGCCGCCTGCGCCTATGCAGTGCTGCGCCACGTCTATGGATACGAACCAGATCGTATCGAAAGGCAAATCGCCAGTTTCGGCGGGCTTCCTCACCGCCAATATCTCGTTCGGACAATCAATGATGTTGCTTATATCAATGATAGTAAAGCAACAAATGCTGATGCAACTTCCCGCGCTCTGGCTTGTTTCAATCGTGTGTACTGGATTTTGGGGGGGCAGTCGAAAGAGGGGGGGCTTTCTGGATTGGAACCTTACATGAACCGAATTGAACACGCTTATTTGATTGGGGAGGCAACGCCTCTTTTTGCCAAATGGTTGCAAGAACAGAATGTCCCCTACACAGTTTGCGGAACATTGGAAAGAGCGGTCGAAACCGCTCATGCACGGGCTCAATCTCAAAGAGAAGCCCCTAGCAGCGGAACAGGGTCGGGAAGTGGAACGGTTTTGTTGTCCCCCGCTTGTGCGTCATGGGATCAGTTCAAATCTTTTGAGCATCGCGGAGATGTTTTTTCAAGCTTAGTCAGTGGGTTAAGTGGCGAAGACGAAAGGGAGGACGAATGACCTCTGCGGTTTCTATGACCAGCATTTTTGCCCGAACTGACCGTTCTGCAATTGCCAGATGGTGGTGGACGGTTGATAAGCCGATGCTGGCGGCTTTGTTGACTTTGGTCGTTTTTGGTATGGCATTGGTGACCACGGCTAGCCCGCCAGTTGCGATACGCATCGGTGCGGATCATGCGCATTTTATTATACGACACGCTGCCGCAATCGTTCCGATGTTATTGATTATGCTTGGGGTTTCCCTTTTGTCTCACCGCTGGATTCGGCGTGTGGCGACAGTTATTTGTCTGGTGGGAATTGCCTTAATGGCTCTGGTTCCTTTTGTCGGTGTCGAAATCAAAGGGGCACAAAGATGGATTCATCTTCCCGGGATGTCTCTACAACCTAGCGAATTTGTTAAGCCAACTTTTGCGATATTGTCGGCATGGATGATGAGTTACGGTAAGCAAAATCCCGGGTTCCCCGGGATGCTGGTGGCTTCAGGGCTTTGGCTTTTGGTTGCGTTTCTCCTTATGCTTCAGCCTGATTTCGGTATGACATTTGTTGTCACTTGCGTTTTTGCAAGCCAGATTTTCTTTGCCGGACTTCCTTTGCGCTATTTCTTATTCTTAATGCTTGCGGGGGCGGTCGGGGTTGTTGTGGTCTATTTCAGTTTCGATCACGTTCATAGCCGGATTGACCGTTTCTTGAACCCGCAAAGCGGAGACACCTACCAGATTGATAAATCTCTGGAAGCTTTTGCAAATGGAGGACTTGTAGGAGAAGGCCCCGGGCAGGGTGTGGTTAAAAATTCTTTACCAGATGGTCATGCGGATTTTATCTTTGCCGTAGCCGGAGAAGAACTGGGGCTTTTATTTACCCTTATCATTATTGGTATTTATGGGTTTATCCTCTTGCGCGGCTTTAACCGTTTAATGGAGGCGGCGGATTTGTTCGCGGTGCTGGCTGCCGGAGGAATCCTCAGTATGTTTGGTCTGCAAGCTTTTGTTCATATGGGGTCGAGTCTTGAATTGTTGCCTGCCAAGGGAATGACGCTTCCCTTTATCAGCTATGGGGGGTCTTCTCTTCTGTCAATGGGATTCGCTATGGGGATTGTGCTAGGCTTAACCCGTCGGGAGGGGCGCTCTGGAATTGCCAAAGGGGGCTTAACGCTCAAGGTTCATCGCCCAAATCGGGAGGGGTAGGGGGCTTAGTCGGTAAAAATTGCTGCCTTTCAAACGAGAATAATTGGGATCGTTCTTTTAACTTCTTGTTTCCTCCTGTATGATTAGAGTGCAAGTTGCTTGAGGGTTTTTATGGCTGGGTCACTCTTCCCGCGCTGCGCGGGGCGTGTTTTTTGGGGACTGGTATGCGCGTTGTCTCTGCTAGGGGGCGGGGCGGTTTTGGCTGGTCCTCTATCCGGTCCTGTCCTTGATCCGGCAACCGCAGTTGGTCTTGTTCCTCACAAAGCTATCTATGATGTGCGGCTCAGTTCGGCCAAAACAGGGTCGCAAGTTCTTGATATTCGAGGAAAAATGTTGTTCGAATGGAAACCTTCTTGCGAGGGATGGATCACAGATCACCGCTTTACCTTGGTTTATGATTACGCTGATACGCCGGCCATGACTATTGACAGCGATTTTTCAACTTTTGAAGGTTTTGATCGTCAGAGTCTCAATTTTTCTTCCCGCCGAAGCAAAGATGGCGAAGTTTACGAGGAGCTCAGGGGAAAAGCAAATCTCGATCCTGTCAAAGGAAAGGGAGTCGCTCTTTACTCTCTTCCCGAGGGAGTCAGTTTTGATCTTGATAAAGCCATGCTTTTTCCCACAGGCCACACTATCGATTTGTTGGCTGCCGCAAAGGGGGGCAATCGGTTCATGCGCGGGGTTGTCTTTGATGGCAGTGACGAGGTGGGCCCAGTTGAAATCAATTCTTTCATTGGCAAAAAAATCCCTTCGGGCCTTTCGACGGTTTCAACAGTTGCGGCGGCGAAAATTGATAAATCCTTGATTGGAGTCCCCGGGTGGGCGGTTCGTATGGCTTTTTTCCCCAATGCGGATACCGGAGCCCTTTCGGATTACGAATTGACAATGGATTTTCTAGAAAACGGAATCATTAGTGATATGAAAATAGATTATGCCGATTTTTCGGTCAGCCAGAAGTTGGTTGCCTTGGAAAAAATCAAAAGCGATCTGTGTAGGGAGTAAAAGAGTACGATGAGTATGGAAAAAGAAGATTCGGGGGGCGCTCAAGTTTCTGCGAAAGTCACCCAAAAGGTCATGATTGTTGAAGATAACGATCTCAACATGAAGCTGTTTCATGATTTGTTAGAAGCTCACGGAATTGACACGATACAGGTTCGCGATGGTCGGCAGGTCTTGCCTTTGGCGCGGGAACACTCTCCTGACCTTATTTTGATGGATATTCAGCTTCCTGAGGTTTCTGGGCTGGACGTTACCAAATGGTTAAAAGACGAAGATGATTTGAAATCAATCCCTGTCATTGCGGTAACAGCCTTTGCCATGAAGGGGGATGAGCAAAAAATCAGGGAAGGCGGTTGTGAGGATTATATTTCCAAACCCATCTCGGTTGTTAAGTTCATGGAAACTGTTCAGAAGTATCTTAATCCTGTACAGGACCCGTAATTCTGTATTTTCTTAGGCCTGCCCGCTTCAACTCTGGACCAGAAGATTTAGATGACTGCTCGCATTCTTGTTGTTGATGATATTTTTCCCAATGTGAAATTGCTCGAAGCCAAATTGGTTGCCGAGTATTACGATGTGGTAACCGCGCAAAGCGGAATGGAAGCTCTAGCCAAAATTGAAGAAGCCAAACCCGATGTGGTGTTGCTGGACGTGATGATGCCAGGTATGGATGGCTTTGAAGTCTGTCAGAAAATTAAGAGCAATCCGGCTACTGCGCATATTCCGGTTATCATGGTGACGGCTTTGACCGATTCGGAGGACCGGATTCGCGGATTGGAAAGCGGGGCAGATGACTTCCTCAGCAAGCCAGTCAATGACATTGCTTTGATGGCGCGGGTTCGTTCATCGGTTCGTTTGAAAATGACGGTTGATGAATGGAAAGCCCGCGAAAACACAGCCTCTCAATTCGGAGTCGGGGGAGAGAGCGGCGGGGTGATGGATCAACCCGTTGATAATGCCAGTATTCTTCTGGTTGAGGACTTGCCTTTTGAAAGCAACAAAATCAGGGACACGCTTATCCGCGACAACAATACAGTAGAGGTAGCAGAAACTGGAATGCAGGCGTTGCAACTGATCGCCCAGAACCAGTTTGATTTGATTGTTGTTTCGTTGAATTTGAAGCATGAAGACGGTTTACGTTTTTGCTCCCATCTCCGTTCGAATGAACGGACGCGCCTTGCCCCAATTGTGATGGTTGGTGGTGACGAAGATATGTCACGTATTGCTCATGGGCTTGAAATAGGGGCTCATGATTATTTGTTACGTCCCCTTGATCGGAACGAACTTTTGGCGCGTATTCGCACTCAGATCCGCCGCAAACGCTTCCAAGAACGTCTTCGCACAAACTATGAAATGTCGCTTTCGGTGGCTTTGACAGATGCGCTGACTGGCTTATTCAATCGCCGTTACTTTGACGCCTATCTCCAAAAAATGTTGCAAACAGCAGAAGTGACCAAGAAGCCGATGGGGATTGTCTATATGGACATCGACTTTTTCAAAAAGGTCAATGATACCTATGGGCATACGGTCGGGGACGAAATTCTTCAAGGATTTGCCGCGCGGGTTAAAGACAGTTTGCGTTCTTTTGATTTGGTGGCTCGTTTGGGAGGCGAAGAGTTTGTCGCCATCTTACCAGATACCACCGAAGACGTTGCTCAGATCATCGCCGAACGGCTTCGCCGCACTGTGGCCGAGAAACCTTTTCCGGTTAGCTCACCGGAGGGAAAACTTTCCGTTACCTGTTCCTTTGGGGGAGTGGTCATTCAAGGGGAGGGAGCTTCGGTCCTGAATATCCAAGACGTATTGAAACGGGCGGATGACCAGTTGTATCAAGCCAAGAACGGTGGGCGAAACTGTGTCTATTTTGAAGGTAAGGGACGTTTGGAACAAACCCCTGTTGCCGAGCGATCTTTGCCGTCTTCTGAATAATGTAACCCATAAAAAAGGCTTCCGAGAGGAAGCCTTTTGAACAAGGGCAGACATCAGAGTCCGTCTTATTTTTTGTGCGGAGGCATTTTCTTTTCTTCGAACAAAACGTGGCAACCTTGTTTGCCAGTTTCCGGATTGATAGCCCGCGGATCATACTTGCGGAAGCTCATCTTCTCGGTAATGTTTTTCGGGTTTTTCTTGATGTAATAGGTAAAGCCCGTCGAGTTGCCGTTGGAATTTTTACCCGAGCTAATCAGGCGAACTTTAACAATTGAAACTTTTTTAGCCATTTTCAGGTCCTTTAAGCGTATAATTCAGAGCGACAAAATAAGGATTTCGCAGGGCTTGTCAAGAAAATATATCAGGATTTTTTAGTTGAGTGTTTTACCTAAAACAATCCCTCGAGAATTGTTTTTCATAATTATATTAGAGGCTCTAACAAGATTTGCGGCAGGGTGTGTCTTGGTATGTAAAGTCGCAATAGTCGGCAAGGTCCTGACAGCTTTCAATCGTTACAGTTCGGTTGTCTGTTTTAACGCCGATCTCTTCCAGTTTAGCAAGGGCTCGTGAAAACGTCTCGGGTTTGATGTTTAACCGTGCCGAGACAATGGCTTTGTCGTAGGGAAGCACAACAGTTTTAGGCCCTTTTTCTGGCTCGCCGCTGCTCGCGCAAAATTTCAAAAGAAAGGCTCCCACACGTTGAGGAGCAGAGCGCGAGGTCAATTGCTCCAATTGCTGAATAAGGTGATGTTGCCGCGCCGAAACGGCCCCCAACATACTCAGGGCGAAGTGGCTGTCTTCCTCGATTTTATGAATGAAGAAACTGCGTGGAATCGCAATCAACTCGGAATCTTCTACGGCTCTTGCACAAACTGGATAGATGTGTTCCTCACTGAAAACAGCGGCTTCGGCGAATGACTCCCCGGGTCCAAAGACGTGGATAATTGATTCGTGGCCACTGATGGAAACGCGGTATAGTTTTACCCACCCCTTCGCCACAACAAATAAGGATGTTGCCGGATCTCCCATTGAGAACAAATCGCTTCCCTTGCCTAGCTTCTTTTCCTGACAACACCCTTTCAGTTCCTCAATTATGTCGCGAGAAACGTTCCGAAAGAGGGCGGTGTTTTGAATGATTTTGGTTATGTCCATGCTTGTCGCCTTTTTCGTAGTGAGTCTGTTCCGCAAAGGGGGACAAAATAGCCGAACAAAAACGATAGCGGTTTGATCTGGATCAAGTCAGGCCGATTCAGGTTCGGGCATTATGGGGCACAAGAACCACTCCGAGCCTAGTCGTCCTAAGTTCCTTTCAGAATATGGCGGGTAGGCCGGGGTCGCGTATGGAAACGTCGCGGCCTCCCGAATTTGGAAAGGAGTTAAACTGTGGTGACTCAAGGACTAAGCGATGGCTTTGGCCGCCGCTTTCCGTATCTGCGGCTTTCGGTAACGGATGTCTGCAATTTTAGGTGTGCGTATTGTCTGCCTCACGGCTATAAGAAGGCGGAGGGACCATCTTTCCTGACAAGGCAGGAGCTGACTCGTCTCGTGAGAGCGTTTGCGGGTCTGGGTGTTTGGAAGATTCGCCTGACTGGTGGAGAGCCAACCATTCGTGAAGATTTTCTGGAGCTTGCCCAAGATATTCGCGCAATCGAAGGCGTTAAACACATTGCTTTTACCACCAACGGGTACCGGTTGCCTCAGCGAGCGGCAGAGTACTACGCCGCTGGATTGCGAGCGATCAATATCAGTATTGATTCTTTGCAGCGAGAAAATTTCCACAGCATTACTGGACATGACCGTCTGTTGGAAGTTACGAATGGTGTGGAAGCAAGTCTTGATGCAGGTTTTGAATCCGTCAAAATAAACACGGTGCTGCTCAAGGGAATGAATGATCAAGAGTTAGGAGATTTTGTTGAGTTTGTAAAAACAAAGCCTATCTCGCTTCGCTTTATTGAGCTCATGCAAACCAGAGACAACAGATCCTTTTTCAACGCGCATCATTTGTCAGGTGAGACTCTCGTTCGCTTTCTGCAAGAACAAGGGTGGGTTGTGGCTTTGCCCAAAGAGGGAGCTGGCCCCGCAGTTGAATTTGTTCATCCAAACAGCATGGGAAAAATTGGTTTGATTGCCCCCTATTCAAAAGATTTTTGTAAGACTTGCAATCGTCTTCGCGTTTCATCTCGCGGAGATTTGCATTTGTGCCTTTTTGGAGAGGGCGGAATTTCTTTAAGAGATTATTTGCAGGAAGATCGGCAGATAGATCTTCTTCAAGAGCGTATTGTTTCTTTATTGGCCTATAAACGAAGTACCCATTTTCTTGCCCAAGGGGATAGTGGATCTACTTCTCATTTGGCCGCCATAGGAGGGTAGTCATGGCGAAACACAGCATAAAATTGTCTATAGAGGGAGGACCAGAATCCCGTTTCAGAATGATGGATGTCGGGCCAAAGCGGCCAACGCGTCGATGTGCCATTGCTGTTGGAAAAATCTTCATGGGGCAGGAGGCTTATGCGAGGGTAAAAGCAGAGACTTTGCCAAAGGGAGACGTTCTCTCTCTTGCGGAGGTTTCTGGAATTTCTGGAGCCAAGGCAGCTTCTTCTTTGATTCCGATGTGTCACCCTCTCCCTCTCGATCAAGTGAGCGTTTATTGTGTACCAGATGACAACGAAAAATGTGTAACGGTTTATTGCCAAGCCATCGCCTTTGCCAAAACTGGCGTTGAGATGGAGGCCTTAAGCGGTGTCAATATGGCGTTATTGACGATTTGGGATTTAACCAAAGGCATAGACCCCGTCTTGCAAATTTCAGACATACGTTTGCTTCTTAAAACGGGCGGGAAAAGTGGAGTGTGGATTCATCCCAAAGGGATTCCCGATTGGCTTGAAAGCCAGCTTCCGTCCCAAAGGCCTTTGAGCAATCGAAAAGTTTGCGTTCTGGTTATGAGTGACCGCGCCTCAAACGGCGACTATGAGGACAAATCTGGAAAGATATTGGTGGAATCTCTTGAACAAGCGGGAGCAAGTATTGAAGGCTATCAAGTTATTCCTGATGAGCCTGATAAAATCGGCGAGGTTATCAAACAAATTTGTAATAAAGACCAGCCGGATTTGCTTCTTGCTTCTGGTGGAACAGGACCCGGGCCACGGGATGTAACACCAGAGGTGCTTGCCAAAATATGCGAGAAAATGCTGGATGGGCTGGGAGATTATTTGAGGGCAGAAAGCCAGTATTTCACAGATACGGCGTGGCTTTCCCGCATGACCGCAGGCATGATTGGACAAACTCTTATTATCGCACTTCCCGGGAGCCCTAAGGCCGTCCAAGAATGTTGGGAAATAATTCACCCCTTTATTGGAGACGCGCTCGAGAAAATATCCAAACAAGGTTTCTCTCAAAAAGGGTAGATAGGAAATGTTGGTCAAAATAAAGTCATACGGCACTTTCCGGCGGATCAGCGAAACTCTTGATCTTGAAATTCCAGAAAGATCAACAGTTGGGCAGCTTAAAACACTCATGAGTCATCAGCTTCAAGGTCAAGATGCGCTGCTTGTTTTTGACTCTGTGTTGGCCAATGACCAAAGAATTTTATCCGATGAGGATCTGGTGAACGCAGAAGAAAATCTTTCCATTCTTCCGCCAGTTTGCGGAGGGTGACATGAAGAAAAATATTTGTGTTGAGATACTTGAAACGGAGCTTAGTCTTGAAAAAGCTTATGCCTTTGTAAGAGACCCCGCTCATGGAGCGGTCGATATTTTTGTTGGGACGGTCAGAAACAACCACTTGGGAAAAGCGGTTACGGGGCTTTCTTACGATGTTCATCCGACCTTGGCGCATCAAGCGGCACAGGTGATTTGTGAAGAGGCAATTCACCAATGGCCGGAAGCAAAAATTTACTTTGCTCATTACAAAGGCGAACAAAAAATTAGTGAAATGAGTGTTGTTATTGCGGTTAGCTGCGCGCATCGTGAAGAGGCCTTTGCGGCTTGTCGTTATATCATTGAAGAAGTTAAAAAGCGGATGCCGATTTGGAAGAATGAGCATTACCAAGATGAAAAAAGCGCATGGCTTTCTGGATCATCCCTCGTAAAAGATCAAAGCGAAAAACCCCGCGAGAGAAAAAGTGCTTATTGCTAAACCATATAGGATCGGCATTCTCCTCGCCGGAGGAAAATCTTCTCGTATGGGAGAAAATAAAGCCTTTTTGGAATTTCAAGGCGAAAAATTTGTTGATCGCATGGTAAGAATCTTATCTGAAACAGGCGTGGATGACGTCTTTGTGAGTGGAGACTTTGAAAAATATCAATGTATTCCAGATAAAATCTCAAACAAATTTGAGGGCCCTGCAGCAGCAATCTCTCATTGTCTTGAAAAGATTGAGAAAGATTGCCATGCCCTCTTTGTGCCCATTGATATGCCGTTTTTGACCGTTGACTGTTTGAAGGTTTTAATGGATTCTGAAGACGGATCTTTCTTCAGTGGTTTTCCCCTTCCGGCGTTCTTAAAAAGAACAGGGAGGGTCGAAGAGGGCCCCAAGAACGTGCGTGAGTTACTAATAAAATTGGGAGCTCGCCCCATTGAACTCCCTAAAAAATATGAACAGGATATGTTGAACATAAACACTCAAGAAGAGTGGCGGGAGGCCTTAAAAAATGAAACTAAAAATCGGAGAGCAAGAGTTTATATTCAAGATTAGTGAAGAGGAATTATACAGTCTGCGTGCTGGAAAAACTTTGCGCTTGGAAGTTATAGTTTCCTGTGTTCCCATTGATGTGGTGGCGGCTTGCTCTGAGAAAGTGGACCACATGACTCTTAAAATAAACGCTGAAGCGTCTAACGTGAATCTGCGTTTGCTTGTCCCACCTCGGGAAGCTGAAAAGTTAGAAGCCATGGGGCGTAGCCGAGAGGGCGTTTCTTGTTCTCAGGACAAGGGGCCAACCATATCTTTACAAGTGGACTATCTGAAAGATTCACGGCGACAAGAAGCGGCGTAGGTTTTTTTCTATTCTTCGTCTTGCCACGATATATAGCCGCCGACTAGGTTATAGAGGTTGACGCATCCCTTGGCTTGAAGGATTTGTGCTGCCCTCAAGCTGCGTGCTCCAGAGCGGCAGTAGAGGATTGTGGCATTATCACGGGGAAGGACCGTTGGTACTTCATCGGACAGGATGAGGGAAGAAAGGGGCAAATGAGAGGCTCCTTCAATATGGCCTAGATCCCATTCTTCTTGTTCCCTGACATCTATAAAGAAAGCATTTTTCATCTGTTTGGCTTGTTGAACTGTAACCTCATGAATGAGGGTGCAGTTTGGAGAGAGGACCTCAAGTCTTATCCTCTCGGGGGGCAGAGAACAAACAGGACAGAGAGGATTTTTATGCAAGGTTCTCAAAGAAGTCTCCATAGTTCGCGTGTCAATGGTCCATAATTTCCCGATCAGCGGAGAAAAACTTTCATGGCCAACAATGAGCTGAATGGTTTGCAGGGCTTGGGTAACCCCAACAAGGCCAGCAACAGAGCCAATGACTCCCGCTTCGGCACAACTCTGCACAGAAGCCTTGGGAGGAGAGGGGTATAAACACCGATAACAGGGTCCGTGCTCCGCCCCGAAAATTGAGACTTGACCATCAAACCCCTGAATGGCTCCATAGACCAGAATTTTTCTATTTTTTATGACGGCATCATTGATAAGAAATTTTGTAGAAAAATTGTCTGTGCCATCTACGATAAGGTCGTAGTTTTTTATTGAAGACTCTATGTTGTCTTTGCCCAAACTCTCAGGAAATACCTCAAGGCGAATGTCTGGATTCAAGGATTGAAGACGAAGCTTTGCCGCCTCAGCCTTATTTTTTCCAACATCTTGTGTCGTGTACAAAATTTGTCTTTGCAGATTGCTCTCATCGACCTTGTCAAAATCAGCAATGCCAATTTTTCCCACGCCAGCGGCTGCCAAGTATAACAAGGCAGGGGATCCAAGCCCCCCAGCCCCTACGCAAAGAACCGAAGCGGCCGCAAGTTTAGACTGTCCCAACTCTCCAACTTCAGGGAGGATCATTTGTCGTTGATACCGGTTGAGTGCCACGAAGTTGGTTCCTGATGATCTGGCAAAAAGGGAATCTAATTCCGAGAAGGGCAGCTATAGGCTTTGCCGGTCAGAGTATATTTATTCCCTTTTTCTACGGGTTGGCCAATAACAACGGCATTTGCTCCTAAGCGAAGCGCCGATTCTTTGGCAAGCTCTATCAGTTTGTCGCGCGTCGTTTCTGTGAAAACTCCGAAATAGGGAGCTTCGCTGTAAACATTGCCTTTTTCTTTGCAGGGTTGCTCTAAGCCAGCGGGAATGACGTTAACAACCTCGGGGGCATAATCTGTGACGCAGGCGGACAAAAGAATGCAAGCCAGCGCGGAATAGAAAAAAAGTTTCATAGGTCAAAATTCCTTTCGGGAGTACTTACCTTGTATAAACCAGTGATTGGTCCTATAACACTCCTTCGAAACTAGGGCAAACTCGGGGAATGGGTCAAGGTTCAAATGGCAGATCGGGACTACGAAGGAAAAAAGAATCTGGAAATTATGGATGAGGCTGTTAATTACAACAGGTTCATTCTGTCTGAAATTATGGCCGTTTTCCCGAATCGTGGGAGCAGGATACTTGATTTTGGAGCCGGACGGGGTGTCTTCGCCAAGGCCATGAGAGAGCAGGGTTATCAAAATATCATGTGCTTGGAGCCAGACCCTTCGTTCCGACAAGACCTTCAAGATAATGGGTTTGTGGCGGTTCACTCAATGGAAGATATTCCAGATAACACGCTGGACGGGATCTATGCGATCAATGTCCTAGAACATATTTCAGAGCATGAGGAAATTGTTCGGTCATGGTTTGATAAACTCAAAGGCGGTGCAAAGTCTTATGCCTATGTTCCCGCCTTCCAGTTCTTGTGGTCCGATCTTGATACACAAGTTGGTCATGTTCGGCGGTATAACCGGAAGGGCCTTGAATCCCTGTTCGGGAAGAATGGCTTCTTGCTTGAGCAATGTTCTTATGCCGATTCAGCAGGAATTCCAGCAACCCTTTACTTGAACTTGTTCAAGCGGGGGACAGGGGAAATCAGTTCTTCAATGGTTCGTCTTTATGATCGGTATTTCTTCCCACTGAGTCGAATGGCGGACAAGGCTTTTCGGTATGTTGCAGGAAAGAACGTTCACCTGACTGCTCAGAAACCCCCACAAACCTCGCAAACAGCCAGTCAAGAAGCATAAGCGAAGGAAGCCCTGCGGCGAGGATAAGCGGCCCCCATGCGGCGGACAGATAGCGTGAGACGGCTATACAGCTAAGGCCGATAAGAAGCGTGTATCCTTGCATGAACAAGGAGGCAAGGAAAATAGGCTTCCAGTTTTCCGGCATCGCGGCACTTCCCCGCCAGAGCGTAACAAACACCCCGCCTATAGAAACAAGAAGAGTTGCGGCTCCTATGCACAAGATCCCGCTGCGAATAAGAAATTGAAGCAGGCTAGGTTCTCTTTCGTCAAAAATAATCCATGAACCAAAGTCATGATAGAGGGCGTTCTTTAGGTAAGAAAAGGGATATTCCTTTATGTAGGCCTTTCCTGTCTCGAACATAAAAGATTCAACGCTGGGGGCGGTTGCTTCGGTGGCTCCTTGGCGCAGGCGTTCGGGAGGGTAGCGGTATTGCGCCCAGCCTTCTATATCGCGGTAAGTATTAAAACGGTTGAAGCTGTTTGGAATGTCCTTGAGGGAGTCCAGTTTTGGTTGCATGACCATTTGCAGGTCTTTGCCAAACTCCGGCGCGGGGTATTGCGTAGGAGGAGGCTGGTCCATCATAGCAGCCTTTGCGAAAAGGGTGATCCCAAGTAAATCATTCTTATTCGGGCCATGATGGCGTTCGTGAATATAAGATTGCAGAAGAGCGGAGATTAAAATAGGAAGCAGGATTGCAGGAAAAACCATTTTTAATCTTTGTTGTACAGATGGCCACGAGAGAGCCAAGATAAACACAAACAACGGAACAAGCGCATAAGAAACAGGCCGCAAACAAATTCCAATCCCGATAAGGGTTGACATTCCAGCGATGTAGGAAATTTTCTTCTTGTCAAAGTAGAGCAGAAGCAGGCTGAAAAACAGAACAAGAAGCGTCGAAAACAATGAATCGGTGAGAATAAGAAGGACAAATTCAGGGTAGTTGAAAACATTGGCCAGTCCGGCCAGAACGATCAAAAATCCCATCCACCATTTTTTCGTGAAACGGTGGACAGCCTCTCCCAGAAGGCCAAACGAAAAACAATAAGTGAAAATCTGGAAGGGAATAATAGAGTCGTAACTTCCAAATATATCTTTGAACGTCCATAAAAGATAAGGATAGAGAAAAGTTCTCATCGGCGCGAACTGAATATAACTTTCACTATCCGGTGACATGAAATTAGGGTGCGGATAAAACCACGAAATCCCGATCCACGCCAACAGGCAAGGTATCCACAGGGCAAGTCTCAACCAAATTGTTTTCATAGCGGATCGTCTTTTTAGGTGAACAACAAACGAAAGGGGCCTTCAAAAGGGAGAAACTTTATTATAAACAGGATGTTAAATAAAACGCAACGCATGGATCAACCAAGTTATGATTTCTTACGAACACGCAAGGCAGATTGTTACACGAGAGGCTCAAGCTTTTGGGGTCCGTTTTATGTCTCAGGAAGAGGTGAGTTTGTCTTGCGCTGTGGGAAGAGTGCTGGCGGAACCTGTGGTTGCGCCCCTTTCCATCCAACCATTTGATAATTCGGCGATGGATGGATATGCGGTTCTGCGCTCGGACTTGTCGGGAGCTTCGAGTGCCCATCCGGTTTTTCTCAAAAAAGAGGGCGTGATTGCCGCAGGCGACTGCGCAACGCATACGGCCTTACAAAGCGGGACGTGTCTTCAGATTATGACCGGAGCCCCCCTTCCGCAAGGAGCCGATGCCGTCATTCCCGTTGAACAAGTCATGCAGAAGGATGGCGGGGTCGCGTGTTCTTTTTGTCCATCTATAGGGAATCATATTCGAAAAGCGGGGGCGGATATTCTAGCCGGAACGCAAATCATGCTGGCCGGACATCGCGTCACCTCGTCAGATATTTTGCCTTTGGCCAGTCTTGGGGTGTCCTCGGTTAAAGTCTTCAGAAAACTTCGGGTTGCTTTTCTGGCCACAGGAAAAGAATTGGTCAGTGACCTATCCCAACCTTTACAGATGGGCCAGATATACAATTCCAATTTGCCCTATGCAAAAGCTGTTTTGGAAGTTCTGGGGGTAGATTGTGTTGAAACGATTACTATTCCAGATGATCCAGCGCATTTGGTTGGAGTCTTAAAACAATTGGGGACAAGCCAGTTAGATGTGATTATTTCAAGCGGGGCGGTATCTGCCGGCTCTTTTGATTTTGTCCGCGAAAGTCTTGAAGAAACAGGGGCTGAAATTCTCTTCCACAAGGTCAAAATGAAACCCGGGAAGCCAAATCTTTTTGCGCGGCTTCCTGATGGAGTGCTTTATTTTGGTCTTCCCGGGAATCCTTCGGCCACAGCGGCAGGACTTCGCTTTTTTGTGGAGCCTGCTATCAGGGAGATATACAGACAAAAACCAGAGCGTTCCTTGCGTGTGAGGGTAGAATCTTCGTATCGCAAGAAAGCAGGGCTACAGATTTTCTTGAAGGCAAAATTGTTCTTAAAGCAAGACGGTGGCTTTGGGGTGACTTTTTTAGAGGGGCAGGAATCCTTTATGGTCCATCCCTTTTTGAAAATGAACTGCTGGGCGGTCTTGCCTGAAGAGTCCGAAGGGGTGCAAGACGGTGATTTTGTTGACGTTTATTTTCTGAGTTCGGAGCAAACGCTGGCCCTATCCTGATTTTTTATGACGGGGGCAGGTTGCGTAAGACTTTTTGCTACCTTCGGCGCATAAAGACTCAGTATCCGAATCGCAAAAGAGACAAAGGTCGTGAGATGTCTTCATTTGGACCTTATCTTCGCCGATTGTAATTCCAATATTTTTCATTTTGCAAAGCGTTCTTGAAAAAGTTTCGGCGGTCATACCAAGATAGTTGGCGACCATGGATTTTCTGAAAGGGAAGAAGAACTCTAAATTGCCTTTTCCCCGCTCCAGAAATTTAACCAACAGATAGTACCCAACCCGCTGAATCGGCGTTTTGATATTCATAGCCTCAATTTGGTACATGGCATTTTTGTAGTGGTAGGTGACAATTTGCAGCAAATTATTGGCAAACATGGCATCTCTTGCCGCGAGAGTCTTTACAATATTTTCTGGAATAAAGATCAAACGTGACTCTGTAACAGCCTGAACCGTGATGGGGGAGGGGCTTCCCATAAACAAAACAGCTTCCATGCAGGTGTCGGCAGGTTGCAGCATCCGAATGGTTGCCTCTTTTCCTGTATCGTCTATGCGGAGTGTTCGGACTGTTCCAGAGAGGACCAGAAAAACAAATTCTGGAGAATCTCCCTGTTGAACCAGAATGCGGCCTGCCTCTACGGAGTGAGATGTAGAGGCATCAAGAATGTAATCCAGACTCTCTGTACTTAATCCACGAAGCAAGCGTGGCAGAGAATCTCCCTCTGTCAGCACAGATAATTTTTCGTAGTCACTTTTTTGCAGGGGCATGGGTCAAACCGTCACAGGGGGACATATTATTCAGTATCTTGATCTAAATCAAGTCAGCTTGATTTTTGTCGTGCAAAAATCCCCCAACTCGGAGGACGCCTGCGGATTCTGAGTGGGTCTTTGGGGTTATTTAGCGGAGAATTTATTGATGGTTTCTTCAACGGATCAAGTAAGAGTTTTATCTCTTAGTACTCTTGCCTTCACGGTGTGTTTTGCGGTCTGGACGATTTTTTCGATTATTGGTGTGCAGATTAAAGAAGATATGGGGTTGTCGGACACCCAGTTTAGCCTGCTCATCGGGACACCAATTCTCACAGGCTCTTTGATTCGTTTGTTTCTTGGTATTTGGGCGGACCAATATGGAGGACGTCCAATTCTTATGGTTGTCATGCTTTCCTCTGCCTTTTTTACTTGGTGTCTGACCTATGCGGATACCTATGAGATGATGCTGTTAACATCTTTGGGGGTTGGGATTGCCGGAGGGAGCTTCGTTGTCGGGATTACCTATCTTTCCAAATGGAGCGATAAA
>JAEUKO010000028.1:0-23533 GCA_016794285.1 Alphaproteobacteria bacterium
CGTACCGTATATTCAGAACCACATTTGAGTAATCTCTTACGTTAGCAGGAACCTCAACTCGCTCGACAAAGTCTCCCAGAAGCTCGTACACAATATTCTGGTTTGCCGTCGCGTCCAGAATGACCACATCCGGTATATCGTCAGACATAAGCATCTTGACCGCAGTAAGCTGGAATTTATCTTCGCCCCTTACACAATGTCCTTGAAGGCTTGCAATATCAATCAGCCCCTCCAGTACGTTCTTACGATAGACACTCGAAACCTTTATGGCAGTTATGGCAGTTTTTCCGAATGTCTTCTTGACCTCCACATCCCCACACTTAGCCAAAGCGGAGAAAAAAGGCTCAAAGTCTATAGTGCCGATTGAAGGCGATTTCCAATTCACGCTAGAAAAATATTGAGATCTCTTCTGTTCGGATTCCAACCTGTTGATTAAACCATCAAATGTTTCAAGCAATGAATCCAGAAGCCGGATTTGTTCGGGGAAGGTTTTTTCTATGTGCATCGGGATGGAGTAACGAGCCAACCTGAGCTTATCGTAATCTACGGTGATAAGTTCATCAACGCGTAATACCTCATCTACGATAATAAGCCGCTTACCATACTTCCATGAAGAATAGCGATCCTGTATTTTCTCCGTCTGCCCCATTGCAGTTTTTGCCAATGCCATTTTATAAGCAGCATGAGTGATAGTCAGCACCTGCATTTCGTGAGCTTTATCACTTGTTGGCTTGGCTGACTTCGCTTGTTTTGAATGCAGGGTAACAGCGATCCCCCGCCCCGCCTCTTGATTGATGCCTGAGGTAATTCTGTCGGCTTCCTCTGTAAATCCAGTTACGATCAGCACGCCTGTTTTGGGGGCATTTGCAGCAAGCTCTGCGCAGTAAGATATAACGCCTTCGGTCTTCCCTACACCTGTTGGCAGAGGAACCACACTCCATTTGGGCTTTGTGCTCTGTGCCCTTTGGGTATGCTCATTCAATGTTTTGCACAGAACAATCCAAGCGTCTTTTTGGGCCTGATATACTGATTGCCCTCTTCCGAGCCATTTCTTTTCCATTCTCTTGATGAATAATTCAGGATTAACCGCCATTTCGCCCCCGATTTAATTGTGCCAAATACCCTATAAAGGGTATAAGACAATGGCATACTTAAATTCAAGAAGGAACTCGAATCGAGCTCTACTTATTCCTACTACGGCACCCTATTTGTCTTCTGGTTTGATATTTTTCATAGAATCTAGCGCGATCTTTTGACTTATGTTGTGACTGTCTTTGACTACCTTGCTTACATCAAAAGTGCTGACTCTAATCAGTTGATCCATTGCATCTGCATAATGACTACATCCACCCTCGTTTCCGCGCCAGTCTGCCATACGAACGATTTCCTTTTTATCAACGACAAGCCGGATTGTGCAGGAGTAGTTATACGTTTGGGGTACTTGGCTGGTTGTAGTCCCAGAGTATGAATATCCTCCTCCATAGTCATACCCACTCACTGAAAACGGGTTGCTCACAGTTTGCATAGCTGTAAATGTTTCCGAGACTCCCCATACATACACATCGTTTCCGCCGATTGTCTGTTGAGCGTTCGGATAACCAAGATAGGAGACGGCATATTTAACAGGCTTATCGATTAAATAAGGCAAGCCCTCGTTCAATTTCTGAGTTGCACACCCTGTCAGCAAGACTGTCATTGCACACAGATTTAAGACTAAATGGGTATGTTGATTCATAGTTATCTCCTCCGGTAAAAAGCAAAACGACCACCAGATCACTCTGGCAGTCGGGGAGTTGATTACCGTCCAATGAACGGCGCAGCGTATTTGCTTGCGCTATTATATTCCGCCACCTCCCCGACCATAGGTCGAGAAGGCATCAATCGGTACGGCCTGATGCTGAAAGCCGCATTGGAAGGGGTAATCACGCCCCAGAACTCCCAAATGGAAATTCATATACCGACATTATATATATCTCGGAAATCCGTCAACAAATTAGCCTGACAGCTTGCTCGCAACATCCTCCGCCTTTAGGTGGGTATAACGGAACAGCATCCGGTAATCCCTGTGGCCTGATATTAACGCCACTTCCGGCACTGACAGACCACGCTCGAAAAAACGGCTTATAGCCTCGTGGCGCAGATCGTGAAAATGCAGGTCGCTTATCTCCGCCCTTTTAATGACCCGTTTCCAAGCCATGCGGAAGGCATCCTCGGTAATAGTGAATATATGCCTTCCAGTGCCTACTACCTCACCCAACTCATGCAAGACACGAATAGCCCGCTTCGTTAATGGTATAGTTCGAGGATGCCCTGTTTTCGTTACAGGGATATGCAGGATTCGCGTGTCCAGATTTATATGCTTCCACTCTGCAGTCAGTATTTCACCCCGCCTCATGCCCGTTGCAATGGCAAATAATGCCAGTAACCGCATCTGTGGACTTTGACAGGCAGACAGTGACTTTAGCAGCGATTTCAACTCTCCGAATGAAATCCTCCGCTCCCTCCTATTCCTGATTTCAGGCTTCTTGACCTTGGAAATTGGGTTGTCCTGTATCGGGTAATCCCATTCCTTTGCTGCCATATCGTAGGCATGCTGAATTAAACCCAATTCCCTGCACACCGTGGCAGGTTTAACCACCTTTAGACGTTGATCCCTATAGATGCAGAAGTGGGATGCGCCGATACCGGACAAGGGCATATCTGCCAACTTTCGGCTTCGGGACAGAAATGCATTCAGTAGATTGGTTTCTCGATCCGTGCAGCGTTTGCGCGGAATAACCTCGTCCCTGTATTTTTCGAGTAACTGGCGCAAAGTTATCGTATCCAGCTTACGTGGGTCATACGGCAGACTACGCCGATCAACTTGTTGCTCAATATATCGTGCCCATTCCTGTGCATCCGATTTCAGTAGGAATGATTTGGTTTGCGAAGGGTAACCTTTACGCCTGATTTGGGCTTCCCATCGGTTGCCCCGCTTTGTGATTGTAGACATGATCTTGAACCCCATTGTGGTGTAATTGTGGGGAACTGACTGACGGAGAATTTCGAGAGGTATAACCCAGACAGAAAACGATTCATTTTCAACGGGTTAAGATGGTGCGCGCTGAGAGGATTGAACTCCCGACCCACTCGGTGTAAACGAGTTGCTCTACCGCTGAGCTAAGCGCGCTCCAAGGGGGCATTGTTAAAGGGAAAACCTCCCCATTTCAAGCCTAAAAAAAGCAGTCCCGCAAAAAAATACGGGACTGCGCGAAATTCATTCTATATCCAACAACTATTTGTTGTTGATAGCGTCTTTCAGCTCTTTACCAGCTTTGAACTTAGGCTGTTTGGAAGCTGGGATTTTGATTGGTTCGCCGGTGCGTGGGTTGCGGCCAGTGGTCGCTGCACGTTTGGCAACGGTCCATGTCCCGAAACCAACGAGGCGGACTTCGTCGCCTTTTTTCAAGGCTTTTGTTACGACTTCAATCAAGGCTTCGATAACGCCTTGAGTTTGAGTTTTGGACATATCGATCTTGCCTGCTACAGCTTCGACCAGTTCTGATTTGTTCATGAGATAACCCCTTGGGCTAATAGGTTGTTATTGTTAAACACTAGTATTTCCCTGCCCTCCCCTTTGTCCAGACATATTATCCTTAGCAAAGAGTACGACACAGAGACCGGACCCCCTGTAACCCTTGATAACCAAGGACTCCATACGAGTCGCAGAATCAAGTTTTAGGCCTTTTGTTCAGAAATCTCAATGACGAATTACATCTTTTTCCTGATTTTCCGCCGTTTTTGGGGATAATTCTCCATTTTTCTTTTCAGAATCGTCGGAAATTGGCTCAGGAAGGCTCATCAAGGCATGAGTGAGGACTTCTTCAATCGTTCCCACCGGAACAATTTCGAGTCCTTTTTTGACGTTCACAGGGATTTCTTCAAGGTCTTTGGCATTGTCTTTGGGAATCAGAACTTTGACAATTCCTCCACGCAGAGCAGCCAAAAGCTTTTCTTTAAGGCCCCCAATTTCTGTCACATAGCCCCGCAAGTTAACTTCGCCTGTCATCGCAATATCGCGCCGTACTTCAATTCCGGTGAGTGCCGAAACAATGGCGGTTACCATCGCCGCCCCCGCCGAAGGACCGTCTTTCGGGGTTGCTCCTTCCGGAACGTGAACGTGAATGTTCATTTCCTTGAGGGCGTCATAAGAAACGCCGAACTGGTTTGAGCGTGACTTAATAAGCATCTCGGCTACTGTGATCGATTCGCGCATGACATCTTTGAGGTTTCCGGTTGTACTAACCTTGCCGTCTTTTCCAGGCATAGTGACCGCTTCGATGGAAAGCAGGTCCCCACCAAATTCAGTATAGGCCAACCCATTGACCACACCGACACGATTGGTCTTTTCAATTTCGCCAAAGCTATACCGCCGCACGCCCGCATACTTGCCAAGATTTTTGGCCGTGATGTGAATTTTCTCGCGTTTGCTCTGAAGAATTTCTTTGATCGCCTTGCGACACAATCCGGCAATTTCACGTTCCAAATTCCGCACGCCAGCTTCCCGCGTATAGTAACGAATAAGGTCACGAATGGCATCATCCGATATTTTGAATTCGGTTTCTTTCAATCCGGCATTGCTGATTTGTTTTTTAATCAGGTGACGTTTGACGATCTCCAGTTTTTCATCTTCGGTATAGCCAGACAAACGAATGACCTCCATGCGGTCCAGCAAAGGCTGAGGCATTTTGAGAGAGTTCGCCGTGCAAATGAACATGACATCCGAAAGATCGTAATCAAGTTCAAGATAGTGATCGTTAAATTTGTCGTTTTGTTCGGGATCCAGCACCTCAAGCAGGGCCGAGCTAGGATCTCCCCGCCAGTCAGAACCCAGCTTATCCACTTCATCAAGCAGGAAGAGAGGGTTGCTGCTTTTGGCTTTCTTCATGCTCTGGATCACTTTGCCAGGCATAGCCCCGATATAGGTCCGGCGGTGACCTCTGATCTCGCTTTCATCGCGCACGCCGCCCAGCGACATACGAACAAAGTTCCGATTGGTTGCCTTGGCAATCGACTCGCCCAGAGACGTCTTACCAACCCCGGGAGGGCCGACAAGACACAAGATAGGGCCTTTTACTTTATTGGCGCGTTGTTGAACGGCAAGGTATTCAAGAATACGCTCTTTGACTTTCTCAAGACCGTAATGATCTTTGTTGAGAATTTTTTCAGCTTCCCGAATATCTTTTTTGACCTTGCTCGGCTTTTTCCATGGAACCGATAAAATCCAGTCAAGATAGTTGCGAACCACTGTTGCTTCGGCAGACATAGGAGCCATCATTTTAAGCTTCTTCAGTTCACCCAAAGCCTTTTCCTTGGCTTCTTTGGTGAGCTTGGTTTGATTGATCCGCTTTTCCAGTTCGGACATTTCATCGCCGCCTTCGGAATCACCAAGCTCTTTCTGAATCGCCTTCATCTGTTCGTTCAGGTAGTATTCGCGCTGTGTTTTTTCCATCTGACGTTTGACACGTCCACGAATGCGTTTTTCAACTTGCAGAACGCCGATTTCTCCTTCCATCAAGCCGAAGATGTGTTCAAGGCATTCCGCGGTACTCGTAATCTCCAGTATCTTCTGCTTTTCCTCGATCTTGAGGGATAAATGCGAAGCGATGGTATCCGCCAGCTTGGCAGGATCATCAATTTGATTCATTGAAACGATAACTTCTGGAGGAATTTTTTTGTTGAGCTTCACATACTCCTCGAACTGGGTAATCACGGCGCGTGCCAACGACTCCAGCTCTTCGCTATTCACATTTTTTTCTTCCCCCATTGCCGCTTCGGCTTCTAGGAAGTCTGGATTGGGAACAAAGCGCGCCACCTTGGCCCGCCGATCTCCCTCAACAAGCACCTTAACTGTCCCATCAGGAAGTTTGAGCAATTGCAAAATGGTCCCAATTGTTCCCACATCGTAGAGGTCTTCGGCCAGAGGATCATCCACCGATGGAGATTTCTGGGTGAGAAGCAAAATCTGCTTGCCGCTTTCCATGACTTTTTCGAGAGCTTTCACTGATTTCTCGCGTCCAACAAACAAGGGCACAATCATGTGGGGAAAAACCACAATGTCGCGGAGCGGCAAAACAGGATATTGTTTGGGAGAGAGCAAGCGAAAACCGAGCATAAAAGACCTCAAAATAACTCACGAAACCTCGAACCGAGAGGGTACACCATTTTGGCAAGAATAACTCCTACCTTCCACAGAAATGGTTAATTTTTTTGTAAAGACAAGGGGCCTGCAGTCGCAAGCCCCCCTTGATAGATTATGCAAAGAAGCCATTAGGCCTTATCTGGTTCAGACTTGGGAATGTCATTGCGGGTGGTTACAACATGATCGACCAAGCCAATTCCCTTGGCTTCCTCTGCTGAAAGCCAGCGGTCCCGATCCATCATTTCTTCCAGAACTTTGTATTTCTGTCCAGTATGCTTGACATAGGCTTCGGTAAGAATTTTCTTGAGGCGGATAATTTCCTGAGCCTGAATCTCAATGTCGGAGGCCATCCCCTGTGCTCCACCCGAAGGTTGGTGAATCATGATGCGAGAATTTGGGAGGGTATAGCGTTTTCCTGCCGCGCCCGCCATCAAAAGAAAGGACCCCATCGAGCACGCCTGACCTATGCAAACCGTGGCCACATTGGGCTTGATGTATTGCATGGTGTCGTACATGGCAAGCCCAGAACTAACAACCCCCCCGGGAGAGTTAATGTAGAAATAAATATCCTTGTTGGGGTTTTCCGATTCAAGGAACAACAGCTGAGCGCAAATCAGGGACGACACATTGTCGTTAACCCCTCCAACGAGGAAAATGATCCGCTCTTTGAGAAGACGGGAGTAAATGTCATAAGCACGCTCCCCCCGATTGGTCTGCTCAATAACAGTCGGAACGAGATAGTTGTTATAAACATCAATCGGGTCGAGGTCTTTAATCATAATGATGTACGCCTTGGAATTCGTTAACGGTTGGAACGACGGGCAGGATTCTAGCCCTTATTTCGCTGAGATTATCCTGTCCGGCCCTCACATTCAAGCCCTTGATTTTTCCGTTATTCCTACCCCTCTATTTCCAGTTTGGGAACCTTCCCCGTGTCTTCGTCTGGTATTCCCTCGTAGGGAGAACCCCAGTTTACGGGAGCCACCTCCCCGTTAACAATGCTGTATTTTGATCCCTCAAAGTACCGGACATTTTCGCACCCGTTAGCCATCAGAATTTTGACATAGCGCGAATTGCCATTGACAGCCGCTCGCTGTGACGCATAACAAACGCCTTTCTCCCCTTTGGCAAAAAGGTCGCAAGAGACTTTGTATATAACCGTAGGATGCGGGTCATCCCCAAGCTTCTCTACAATGCTCATTTGGTCTTTTCCAGCCTTCAACGCTTCACAAGAGAGGGGATCAAGAGGACCAGCCGCATCAGAGTGCCACCATCCCGAATTCATCCACGATTGCGATGACTGGTCATACTGGCATGACGTTATGCTGGCTAAAGGCCCCTTCTCACACTCATGGTTCCATGTATCCCGCCAATCCATGAAAAGAACAAACGCCACTCCCAAAAGAGCGAGCAATAAAAGGCAAAGAAAGAATAGGCCCACAGCTTTTAGCAATATGACCAAAAATCTCTTCATTGTTACAGTCCTCAGGTAGAACAGGAAGGGGAAACTCTTCTCGAAGTTACAAGCTCCTCTCCTACTCGTAAAGCTCTTGATTTTTCTGCCCATCTGGATTATCCCCGCCGCATGGGCCCGTAGCTCAGCTGGGAGAGCGCATCGTTCGCAATGATGAGGTCGGGAGTTCGATCCTCCTCGGGTCCACCATCTTCGTCCAGATCCCTTTACAAACTGCGAGGATTCTCCCTTCTGCTCCCTCTTCTCTTGTGAGAGAGTATTTGACGTAAGGGAAAAATTGACATTACAGAAAATTTTATACATATTGCTATTTCCAAAAAACATAAGGATTTTGCAATATGTCCAAACAACAACCTACCAAACTTACCTTGTATGAAATTTTCTCCCGCGCACAGGCTCCTGCAACAACCTCTGGCGGGGCTCTCATGGCCCGCGCCAGCGGCGGGTCTTTGACGACAACCCTTGTCGCATTCCCTGCTTCCGCAGCCACTCAGCCAAGCCGTTTTGACACACCGGATACCGGAAAAATTGCCTTGGTCATTGACGCAACAGCAAGCCGTGAGGAAGGATGGGACAACAAGAGAAGAGCCCACATCGCCTTGATAAAGGAAGCAACCCGTTTCAGTGCCCGGTTTGCCCTTCGCCTCTTGGTTCACAACGGCTCCGGGATCGGTGACAGCGGATGGACAAGAGAAGCTAGTGTGCTGCACCGCATTATAGAGCGACAGAGAACAAAATCTGCAGCCACTCAAATCATTCCCTCGCTGACCAGATTGTTAGATGAGCCCTACGGAGCTCTTCCCTCCGCCGTTATACTGGTTGGCGATTGCTGCGAAGAAACCTCTTTTGGGATTGTCGCTATTGCAAATCGGCTTAAAGCAGCCGGAATTGCAGTTTTCACTTTTCAGGAAGAAAATGATCCGGGAGTCAGGGAGGCATTTTCCCTTCTTGCCACAATAACGGGTGGAGCTTGCGCCGCCTTTGGCGATTGCATTGATTTATCCGCGTTTTGCAAAGCTATTGAAAGATTCGTTACCGGCGGAAGAGAGGGGCTTGTAGCCCTCTCCTCTTCGGGAGACGTAGCCGCCGCCAAGCTTCTGACACAGATGTCGTCCCAAGGAAACGGTTCTGCTTTGCCATTCCATCAACCAAAGCAGGAATAATTGTCCATGACAAACGCAAAACACACAGAAAGTCGGGAAGAAGGGGACCGACCGCAGGATCAAGATGCACAGCGGACCTCCATGGAAGAAAGGCTGCAGCGGGCTTTTGGTCGGCTTGGGAAAGCCTTGGCTCTCCTCCATTCCGACGAGGAAGGGGAAAGGAATGCTGCGCTGCGGGCCTGCCTGAAGAACTTTAGTCAGATCAACGCGCTTTCCGAGGCCTTAAATCCGGACTCTCCGCTTGTTCTCTCCTTTCCAGAATTGCTCCGCCTTGCGGATTCCGGAGGGGGAAATACGGAAGATTTGAGCAAGATTGAAGAGCTCTCTCAGGCGAATGCCGCGCTAAAAGCCTCGGAAACCCTTCTCCTGCAGGACCGCCGAAGGTTGGAAATCCTCCTCACCCACGCGCACAAAGGAGACGAGAAATTCCTCGCGGAGCAGAAAAAGGTGTTGAGGGAAATACTGGCGAGTGCCGGCCAGACAATTTCAGAATTTCCACAAGCATTGACGGAACTTTCCACCTCTCTGACAGCCGTGGTTGAGCAAGCATCTTCTTCTGCAGAAAAAACTGCGCCACAGATTCCCGATGTATATGAGGCGTGGATAAAAGCGGCGAGGGCAACGCATCTCCCTCTGGAAGCAGTTCTAGAGGAGAAAACACTTTCTTGGTGGCAAAGGACGCTTTTGCGATCCGCCGGTTTACCGATAGGTGCGGGCGATATTGTGCTGATGAAGGCTATGATTGAAGCTCAAGACACAGCATTGCGACAAAGGGCGGCCGGAACAACAACAGGGGTAGAAAACGTTGCCGCGCAGCTTGCCCGCCTTTGCGGGGTCATGAGCGATTTTCAATCAACTCTGGCTGCAGCGGAAAGCAGAATCGCCCCCCCCATGAACGATCATCAGACGGCGGATCAGGCGGAATTGTTGAAACACCTCGCCTCCTTGCAAACCGAGCTCACCATGCAAAAAGAGGCCTTAGAAAAGGTTATGGAGGAAAAGGCGGGTGCCCTCCGTGAAAAAGAGGCTCTCGCATTTCTTCAGAAAGAGGAAAATAAGAAACACGCAGCCGAATGTGCCGCTTTGAAAAGAAAAATGGAGGAACATCGCCTGACCCAAAGAAGACACATGGCTACAAAAACCGCGCTGCGCTACCGCAACACATCTCATCAGCGTGGAAGAGTGCTTGAGGAAATAAAGACGTGGCTGACGGGGGTTCTCACCCCCGAAGCTCTGGACCAGTTGTTCACAGACTCTCCGGATGAAAGATCGCGGGCAGATATGGCGGCAATACAGCAGCAAGGTCTTTCCTCTCAGGATTTGTCTCATCTGATCGTTCGGGGTTTTCTGTTGCAGGCTCTTGAAAAAAAGCTTCGCGCCGTCATCGCTGACCAAAGACGTTCGCAGAAAGAATCCGAAGCATGGAAAGATCTGGCGACACAGTTTGCTCGGAATGATACGTTTAATGATCGGTTCTTCGCGACATTCATCGGTGTCACAAGTGCCTCCTTCCTTGGTATATTTGGTATATTTGGAGTCACATCTCTCGGAGCTCTGGCACGCAATCCCACTTCCTTTCTGGGATTCGTGGGAACAAGCGCGGCGGTGGGAGGATTGGCTTCCGGATTCTATCATGCCCTCAAAACCTCTTTCACTCTTGAGAATATCAGTGCGGTGCAGAGAAAAGGAATCAGGCACAGCCCGCTGGTCAGAAGAGCGTTTTCCAACGGATTATTACCCGGGGCTCTGGCCGGGGTTTTTGCTGGCTTGGCCCTCACGATTGTTACGGAACCAAAGGAACCGATTTCCCCTCAGCCAACCACGAAAACAGCGGTTGCTTCTACCTCTGCCGCTTCTTCTGCACCTCCTCCTGCCGCGAATACAAATGTTTCCTCTTCCGGTTCCCCTCCGGCAAGCAAGAGCACGACCATCCTCATCGTCCCGCATGACTTTGCGGAGGCAGCAAAGCAGGCGGCGGAACTGTGTGCAGCGCAGTCCAAAACCGGAAAACCCATAACCTGCCTCAGCGCGAACGAGATCGGGACTGTTCCGGCACTGAAATAAAAAAATCGCGGGGAAGAGGCAAAGCACATAGGAGAGAGCATCGTTCGCAATGATGAGGTCGGGAGTTCGATCCTCCTCGGGTCCACCATCTTTCTCATAATAGACCTTTGCAGCAGGTCAAGCGCCCCCCCTCTTCGTTCTTTCCGATTCTTTCGAAATTCTTGTGAACAACACCCTGCGTGCGACAAAGAGCTGCACTTGGTACGGAAAATCTTTGCGCTACACATGACGCTTGGGAAATTCGATGAGGATATTGATCTGCGTCAACACCAGTTGATGGATGCGGCTTTATACTCCCCTCTTCTCACTTTCTCCGCTTGCAACCCCTTGACCGAGGACCTTCTGGCTATGTCTTTGTTTGAAAGAATGAAAAATTTGCCGCAAATTATCCTGCGCCCTGTGCCGGTTGGTCTCTTTCAGCCCGTTTTGAGACGGCTTATTGAGACCGTCATTCGCAATCATCCCGACATATTCGACCGCCTTGAATCCAGCCACTACAAATCCATTCTGATTAACCCCACCAATTTTCCCTTTGTGTTTTTGCTCAGGCCCAATCCGCAGGACCCTTTTCTGCGGGCGTATCGGCGGCGGAATACCCCAGAGTATGATGCGCGTATATCTGGCAGTTTCCTTACTCTTTTACGGATGGTTGATGGTCAACTGGATGGAGACGCTCTGTTCTTCACGCGAGACCTCAGTATTGAGGGCGACACAGAAATCATTGTTTCCTTGCGGAATGCTCTGGATGACATGGAAGGGAGTATTGCCGATGATATTGCCAAATTCTTCGGGACAGCCGGACACGTTGCCCTGAACGCTCTTCGCAATCTGGATGGAAAGAAGGTTCACCTATGAGCCCAAAGAAAGAAGCCCTCACAAGGCCAGAATTGGTTTGTCCGGCGGGAACGCCGGCAGGCTTGCGTACCGCCGTTGATGCGGGAGCCGATGCCGTCTATTGCGGATTTCGTAACGCAACCAATGCCCGCAATTTCCCCGGGCTCAATTTTTCGTTTGAAGAACTCGAAAGCAGCGTAACCTACGCCCATGAGCGCGGAAAAAAAGTTCTCCTTGCGACCAATACCTTTCCTCCGGCTGGGCACACTGACTTGTGGAAGAAGGCAATTGAGGATGGAGCAAAAGCAGAAGTTGATGCCTTCATTGTGGCTGATATTGGCGTAGCTGACTATGTGGCGCGGAACCATCCAGATATACGACTCCATTTGTCTGTTCAAGCAGGGGCCTCTTCCCCCGAAGCCATTCGTTACTATTGTCAGGAATTTGGGGTGAAACGGGTTGTCTTGCCGCGCATTCTGACGGTTGAAGAAATACAGGATATTCACCTGCAAATTCCCTGTGAAATCGAAGCCTTTATCTTCGGCAATATCGGTATGATGGCCGAAGGGCGTTGTAGCCTGACCAATTACGCAACTGGCGTTTCTACCAATATGGATGGGGTTTGCTCTCCGGCCAGCGAAGTTCGTTACGAAGAAGATGCCCAAAAGAATTTGAAGGCCAATCTGGGGCCTTTCACCATTGATTGTTTTTCCTGTCACGAAAACGCCGGATACCCGACTATTTGCAAAGGTCGTTATCTAACCCCCGGGCATTCAGAAAGTTACTACGCTTTCGAAGAACCTATGAGTTTGAATCTTTCTTCCCTCTTGCCACAACTAATGAAGGCGGGGGTAACCGCGCTTAAAATCGAAGGTCGTCAACGCAGCCGCGCCTATGTGCAGGCAGTTGTTTCGGCCTATCGCACCGCCATTGACCAGATCATGGATGGCCACCCACCCGACATTGCCGACTTGCTGGCCCTGACCGAAGGACACAAAGAAACGCAAGGTGCCTACAAAACCAAGGCGTGGAGATAGGAAATCAACATGACCGCGAAACTGACCATTGGTCCCGTCCTATTTTATTGGCCTGCCGAACAAAAACGTGATTTCTATTATCGCGTAGCAGATGAAACCAATGTTGATACTATCTATGTTGGCGAGGTCATTTGTTCCAAACGCGCTCCGTTTTTTGATCCGTATATCGGAGATGTGATCGAACGCATTCAGAAAAGCGGTAAGACGGCCGTACTCTCTACCTTGTCCGAAGTCATGATTAAACATGACCGAAAAATGGTCAAAAGCACCTGCGAAGCAGAGGATATCCCTGTTGAAGCCAACGATGCTTCGGCTTTACTTTTTCTCTCTGGGCGGCCTCACCGCATTGGCCAATTGATGAATGTCTATAACGAAGACGCGCTCGCCGTTTTGAATCGCAAAGGAGCCAATCACGTTTGCCTGCCGCCCGAACTTCCGGCTGAATCCATTGAAACCCTTTCAAAAGCAGCGCAAACGCTTGGAGTCGGAACAGAGATTCAAGTCCATGGCCGTGTCTCTCTTGCCTTATCTGCTCGTTGCTATCACGCTCGCGCTCACGGACGCATCAAAGACAACTGCCAATATGCGTGTGAAGATGATCCGGATGGAATGCCTTTGAAAACCGTATCGGGACAGGATTTTCTCTCGGTTAATGGTATTCAGACCCTCTCGCATACTTGCCTCAACCTCATGCAGGAAATGGCGGACCTTGAATCTGCGGGCCTCACTCATTTTCGCATTTCACCGCATACACAAGATATAGTGAAAACTGTGGCGGCATTTGAGTCGGTCCTTCTTAAAAAAATATCTCCGCAAGAAGGTATTAAGAGCATACAGAAAATAGGAACACCCTCTCCCTTTTCCAATGGCTTTTATTACAAGAAATCTGGCCATTCGTGGATTGAAAAAGCCGCATGATTCCGCTGCTCTGCGCACATGAATTTGCGAGTGATTTGCAAAAATTATTTTTGTGATTTTTTTCAAATTTCGATTGACGCAGATCAAGGAATAATCACATGATATGGGGTAGTTTTCGAGCTACAGACACAATATATTGTGTTTTTCCGAAGATTTACCTCTTCCAAAAAAACTTGAATAAAACCAACAAAATCAGGAGAAATCATGTCCGTAACCTCTGCCGCCTTGCTGCCGTCTTGTGATGATGAAACCTTACCGGAAGCGCATCCTGCACATCCGTCTTCCGACCATATCATTACCTTATTCGGTGGAACGCAGGTGGACAGTTCGCAGGCTGTTAGCGAATATATTTCTGGCACAGACTGGAGGATCAAGGCCAATGCGAATACGGGCTATTCCAATGCGGGGATGATTAACAACGTTGCTGGAAAAGTCATTGCCAATTTCTGGCTTGATGAAGTCTATAGCCCCGAAGAAGGTCAGGCCCACCGCAAGGGAGATGTTCATATCCACGACCTAGACTGCCTGACGGGTTACTGCGCGGGCTGGTCTTTGCGGGCCTTACTCAACGAAGGATTCAACGGTGTTGGCGGCCGCGTTTCGTCTCGCCCTCCCCGTCACTTTCGGGAAGCTCTCGGACAGATGAGTAATTTTCTAGGTATTCTTCAATCGGAATGGGCGGGGGCTCAGGCTTTCAGCTCTTTTGATACCTATCTGGCTCCCTATGTTTTCTTTGATAATCTTTCCTTCAAAGACGTTAAAAAAGCTATTCGTCAATTTGTCTACAACCTCAATGTTCCGGCGCGGTGGGGGCAATCTCCCTTCACCAATATCACGCTGGATATTTCAGTGCCGGATGATCTGGCCGACCAGTTCCCGACCCATAACAATCTTCATTTGTTCAAGGGCTTGAGCCACGACACTCTCTTGTCCAAAGCCCAGCAGCGCGATCTCGGCATTCGTTCCTTGGAAGATATGACCTTCAAACATTTCGTGCCGGAAATGGAAATGATTGATATTGCCTATTACGAAGTCATGACCGAAGGAGACTCAAGCGGGCAACCGTTCACCTTCCCCATTCCGACTGTTAATATTACCGAAGACTTCAACTGGGATTCCAAAGTGGCCCAAGCTATTTTTGAAAACACAGCCAAGGTTGGCTCATCGTACTTTCAAAATTTTGTCGGCAGTCAATGGATGAAGGATGAACACGGAAACCGCGTCCGCAATCCAGAAGCCTATTCCCCGGGAGCGGTCCGCTCTATGTGTTGCCGTCTGCAGCTTGACCTGCGCGAGCTGCTCAAACGTGGCAACGGCCTGTTTGGCTCGGCGGAAATGACGGGATCCCTTGGGGTTGTGACTATCAATATGGCGAGGCTCGGCTATCTTTTCAAAAATGATTTAGATGGCCTTTACGCCGAACTCGACAGGATCATGGATCTTTCGAAATCCACTCTGGAGAAGAAACGGATTTTTGTTCAGAAAATGTACAACCGTGGTCTTTACCCCTACACGTCTCGTTACCTTCCTTTCCTGCGCAACCACTTCAGCACAATCGGCGTCAATGGAATGAACGAGATGGTCCGTAACTTCACAAACGATGCCTATGACATTACCGATGAGCGCGGCACCAATATGTGCCTAGAAATTCTTGAGCATATGCGCGGGAAAATGCGTCATTATCAGGAAGAAACGGGAAATCTCTACAATCTTGAGGCCACCCCTGCCGAGGGGACGACCTACCGCTTTGCGCGTGAAGATAAAAAACGCTATCCCGATATTCTTCAGGCTGGCTGCGGGGAAAATATCTACTACACAAACTCATCGCAAATTCCAGCAGACCATACTGATGATCCTTTCGAAGCCTTGGAACTGCAAAACAAACTGCAGTGCAAATACACAGGTGGGACAGTTCTTCACCTGTATATGAGCGAGAAGTTATCCTCGGCGGAAGCGTGCAAACGCTTTGTTAAAAAAGTCATCGAAAACTATCAACTTCCCTATATCACCGTCACTCCGATTTTCTCAACGTGCGAAACACACGGCTACCTCAAGGGCGAACAACCTACCTGTCCCGAGTGCGGAGAAAAAACAAATGTCTGGACACGGGTCATGGGATATTTGCGTCCGGTTGACAGTTTTAATGCGGGCAAAAAAGGCGAACACAGAGAAAGGGTTCAGTTTCAAGAGAACAGAATTGAATCCGCCGACCTGTTCGGCCATCATTAAAATGGTAGAAGTTCAACTCCTCGGGGACACCCCCCGAGGAGAAATTTCTCCACCTCTTCCGATCTATTCGCTAACCCCCTTTACCATGCTTGATTTTCCGGAGCGCACGGCGTGTATTGTCTGGTTTTCCGGCTGTAATATGCGCTGTCCTTACTGCCATAACCCTCAAATCGTGAAGGGGAAGGGTTACAAAGACATTCAGGACGTTCTGGCTTTTCTTGAGAAGCGACAAGGCTTGCTTGACGGAGTTGTTCTGTCGGGTGGGGAGGCCACGCTCTATTCCGGTCTGCTTGATTTCGTGCGCGATGTCAAACGCATGGGCTACGCCATCAAACTTGATACCAACGGGACACGTCCAGAAATGATCCACTCTCTTTTGGATGAAGAATTGCTTGATTATATATCACTCGACTACAAGGCCCCACCCAAGCGATTCAAACGCGTGAGCGGCGCGAACAAACAATTCGAAAATTTTTCACAAACTCTTGATCTTCTCTGCGAACAAAACTCTATAGGTTTCGAAGTGAGAACAACAGTTCACACTGATCTGATGGATGAGTTTGATCTCAACAACATCATGACAGACCTCGACCAAAGACAGTATCGCGGTGTCTACTACATTCAAAATTTCCGCAGCGATAACGACCGCCCAACCTTGGGGAAAATTCCTCCTCAAACACGACTTATCAACCCAAAAAAACTTCTGACCCCCGCGCATTTTCGGGTTGAACTTCGTAACTTCTGAGATACAGGGAAGACATTAAATATCAGCAATCCCAAATAACTTTTTCAAACTTTCGGTAATAGCAATCAAAGCTCCCTTGGCTGCATTCCCGTCTGTTTTTAACTCATCATCAGGAATCACAACAAATGTTTTACTGCCTTCAACCGCTGGGCTTTTTTGATTCTGCACTCCAGAAAACTCTGTTGTATTAACAAACGTCGTCTGATTAACTGTTTGACCAACCGTCTGACTGCTTGCAGAGAGGGCTTGCTCAACCGTACTTGGAATACCGTTAGACGTGATAATCAATTCCCCATCAACATATGAAGTAACGAGATAGTTAAGAGCCACGCCTCCCGAGGCCGAAATATCATAGACCCCTTGGGGTGAAGAAGATGTTGCCGAAGTTGAAAGAGACACCCCCGTCAAGACAGACTGACTATCTCCATTCTTCAATCCCTCAAGAGCATAAGAAAAAGCCGGATTAGGGGTTTGGGCTTTTCTCTGGGCATCTGCTACCCGCAAGGTCAACGTAGCCTTATCAATACTCAAAACTCCGGCGGTAGATCCAGTCAGATTATAGTTGTTGTCACTAAATCCCGTCAGGTTAATGCTGTGCGTGCTTCCTGCATTGGACGTGACCGAATAGGTTGGCGCAGCAACCGTCAGAGCATCCAGAACAGAACCCGTTTCGCCATTGGCAAGATTACTCCACGCAACATCTGACCATGATAAGGACTGAAGAGCATCCCCATAAGTTTTAGACACACTATTCACCGTGGCCGTAATATCCCGCTTGCTAATGGCCAGAGTCGTTGTCGGGGAGTTGGTAATGTTATAGTTGGTTGCCGAAAAATTTGCCCCAACGGCATAGGACCCAACATTTGTTGCTGTCGTGATGGCTCCATAATCTCCCGAAGCCGTCACTGCTGCATTTGTATCCCCATTGACAAATCCGGTATAGGTGAAGTTGGAGGTCGTAACGTTCGGGTTTGCATCCCCATAAACACGGCTCAATCCACCCGTCCATGCCGAAGTAATATCCCGTTTTGCAACACTCAAAGTTCCGGCCGTATGTCCGGTCAAATTATAGTTGTTATCACTGAACCCTGTAATCCCAATAGCATGAGTTGTTCCCGCATTGGACGTAACCGCATAGGTCGGAGCCGAAACCGTCATAGCATCCAAAACAGAGCCTGTTTCTGCGTTTGCAAGGTTATTCCATGTCACGTTTGACCATGTAAACGAAGGAATAGCATCCCCATAGGTTTTAGAAACACTCCCAACCGTAGCCGTAATGTTTCTCTTGCTGATGGTCAAAACCCCCGCCGTAGAACCAGTGAGGTTATAGTTGTTATCACTAAATCCTGTCAGGTTGATGTTGTGCGTGGTTCCAGCGTTAGACGTTGCCAAAGCAGTCGGTGAAGAAACCGTCATAGTATCCAAAACCGAACCCGTTTCACCGTTGGCCAGATTGTTCCACGTCACATCAGACCATGTGTAGGCGGGATTGGCATCACCATAGGCGCGAGAAGTACTGCCCACCGTAGCCGTAATATTACGTTTGTTAATGGTCAGAGTCGTTGTCGGAGAATTGGTAATATTATAGTTGGCGGCAGAGAAATTAGCCCCAACAGCATAGGAGCCGACATTGCTGGAGGTTGTAACCGCACCATAATTCCCCGAAGCCGTCACGACTGCGCCGGTGTCTCCGTTTACAAATCCGGTATAGGTAAAGTTGGAGGTCGTAACGTTCGGGTTTGCATCACCATAGACGCGACTCAATCCGCCTGTCCATGCTGAAGTAATGTCCCTTTTGTTAATAGTCAACGTCGTATCAGGAGCCGTAATCAAGTAGTTCGGCGTATTTGTGAAAACTGCGCTGACGTTATAGGTCCCAACGCCAGTTGCTGTTGTAACAGAACCAAAATTTGGAGTGACAAGAGCATTAAGACCTCCCGCTGTTTCTCCATTAGCAAACCCTGAGAATGTGAACGAGGAGAGAGAAGGGTTCGGGTTTGAATCCCCATAATTTTTTGTCAAAGCCGAGTTCCATGTCGCACTCACTGGTTTTTGTGTGATCGCCAAAAAGCTAGGATCAAGCAAGTAGTAGGTGTAAAAATTATCCGCCCCTCCAGTCAGGGTAATGGCGTGGCTTGTTCCAGCAGCCGCAGTTGCCGTGGCTGTACCAGCGATAGTCGCCGTTGGCAAGGAATCAAGAACCGCCACTGTATCTGCCCCTTGAAAACCTGTGTAAAGGAACAAAGACTGTAACGCTGCGCCGCTCGGGTTAGCGTCCCCATACCAACGCGAAGTATTGACCGATATGCTCAAAATATTCGGGCTATATTCATAGAGCAACCCGTTCCCACTTCCTGGAATTGCTCCACACGCTCCGAGATAGACACAACTGTTCATAGAAAAATCAGACGTAATCCCGTTTAGTGTATTGAGAACCGCATTGTCGGAATAAACCAACCACCGCCCAGACGGAGTAACCAGAGCCCCTGCCCCATAGTTGTTGATAAAATCCTTTCCTGACGCAAGGGTAATTGGCGTACCAGCTCCGCTCGCCACCAAAGGACCATTGAGAATAATGCTTGAGGTCTGCTCAAGGTTTCTAACAAAAATCGTTCCAGCCGTAATATCATCCAGCGTGATGTGACCGCTGGTCCGGTTGGTTTTACCCGTCCCATCTTCAAGCCGGATGGTGACGTTTCCGGTTCCAGCATTGATGGATGTTCCCGCTGCCATTGTGATCGTTGCCGCCCCTGCATCACGCTGCGCATTCACGACACCTGAGGCAAGATCTTCATTGGCATAGAGGAACAAATCCCCACTATCGGTCACAATATTGGCATTGAGCAAAATACTTCGTCCTGCCTGAAGAGTCAGCGTTCCACCATTTCCGGCCCCATTATTCACAACCAAATCGTTATCAAGAATAATATCGTTACTGGCCTGAAGAGTTACAGACTGCGGTGTCGATAGCAACGCCGAAAGGTTCGCCGGAGTAATCCCGATAGTGGTTGACGGCAAATTGGCGAAGGTCGAACCAGAAGCTGGCGCATAGCTGTTACCGCGATAAATGAAGGCTCCCCCTGTGCTAAAGTAGTTATCACTAGCCCCATCAAGACCAGCAGACCCCGCAACAAGATTTCCTTGATCTATTGAGAGCCCACCACCAACATAATCGGCCCCGCCAATGATCCCGTTCATGTTGATGTTTTTTCCACCCGTGTAGTTATAACCGATTGTGGCATCTAATTGGGCATTGGTAAAAAGAAGGTCATCGAAATTGTAAAGGTAAACCGCCCCGTACTGCGCCCCAAGCGCAGAAGATCCCCCAAAACCATCATCCCCCCATGCCCCGAGGGCCAAAACCGACCCCTCAAGCGCAATTCCAGATATTGCATCACCTGTTTCGAGCATATTCATGTTGACGTTCTTCCCGCCCGTATAGCCATACCCCATCGTTGCCTGCAAGGTGGGAGACGAAAATAAACTGTCCGAAAAAGTGAAAAGATAGGCCGCACCGGAAAGAGCAGCCGCATTGCCAAAACCATCATCTCCATAAGAACTGACAGCAAGACGGTTTCCATCTAAAGAAACACCAGACCCAAACGTATCCGAAACTTCAAGTGTCGAAAGGTTGAAGTTTTTTCCGCCCGTGTAGTTATAGCCAAGGATGGACTGCAAGGTTGGTGTCGTAAAAACGCTGTCAGCAAAAGAGAAAAGATAAACCGCTCCGGAGTCCCCCTTGGCATTTGCCAGACCATCATCATAATACGCCCCGACCGCAAGGCGGTTGGCATCAAGAGAAACAGACCATCCAAAATAATCACTGGTTCCTGTCAGGTTGGCAGGGTTGTAGTTTTTTCCACCGGCATAGTTTCTTCCAATACGCGATTCCAAAACTCCACCGGAAAAGACGCTGTCGGTGAAGGAAAATAGGTAAACGGCCCCTGAATTACTCAAAGCGTTTGCACTGCCATCATCGTACGGGGCCCCAACCGCCAACTGGTTTCCATCAAGGGAAACGGAGTACCCGAAGTAGTCACCTCCATCAAGGGTTCCCGCGAGATTGATGTTTTTTCCCCCTGTATAACCGCTCCCGATAATCCCCTCTAAAATACCGCTGTCAAAATTGCTATTGGCAAAGGAATAAAGGTAAACCGCGCCGGAATCCCCAAGCGTATCGTTAAATCCATCATCATTAGGCGTTCCGATCGCAATGCGGGTTCCGCTAACCGAAACCCCCATTTGTTGGGACATAGAATCCCCTCCAGTGTTGAATGGAAGAGTTATGTTCTTGCCACCGCTGTACCCTGTCCCGAGTGTTCCCTGCCACGTTCCGCCAGTGAATACCGAGTCAGAGAAAGTATAGAAATGTATAGCTCCTTGATAACTGTTAACATTTGTCGGCCCATCATCCCCCAAAGATCCAACCACCAAACGATTTCCATCGAGAGATACCGAACTACCAAAATAGTCTCCACCTGCGGCCTCGTTCGGACGGGACAAGTTCTTTCCACCGAGGGCTGCATAGTTGTTGCCCATACGCGCCTCCAGAACTCCTCCGCTAAAAACAGAGTCAGTAAAGCTATAGAGATAAACTGCTCCACTATCGCTTGATGAGTTTCCATTGGCATCGTCATACATGGCCCCGACGGCAAGACGATTCCCATCCAGAGCAACCGACCAACCGAAATAATCCGAAGCCCCGAGTGCCGTATTGTCTATATTTTTTCCGCCCGTGTACCCAAGGCCAATGCGGGATTCAAGAACCCCGCCCGAAAAGACCGCATCGGTAAAGCTGAACAAAAGGACTTCCCCAGAAGCCGACTGCGTATTCCCCGACCCGTCCATAGCATAAGAGGAAACCGCAAGACGGTTGCCGTCCAGAGAAATGTCGTTACCAAAGTAATCACTTATATCAAGAGAAACATTGATATTTTTTCCGCCTGTATATCCGTTTCCAATGGTTGCCTGTAGGACTGGATTGGAGAAAACCGAGTCAGAAAAAGAAAAGAGATAAACGCTACCAGAGTTTGCAACCGTGTTCCCAGAACCATCATCATAAAAAGCCCCAACGGCAAGACGATTTCCACTCAGAGATACCGCTTTTCCGAAGTAGTCGGAGTTCCCCAAAACTCCACTCATACTGTAATTTTTTCCGCCCGTATAACCATGTCCAATTCGTGACTCGAGAGTCCCGCCCGAGAAGGTCGAATCAGAAAAGCTGAACAAATAAACAGCCCCGCTATCCCCCAAGGCATTGGCATTTCCGTCATCGTAATAAGCCCCAACAGCAAGGCGGTTACCGTCTAAGGAAACATCCTCTCCGAAATAGTCGGACGCGCCGAGTTGTGTAACATTGACGTTCTTACCCCCCGTGAATCCGTAACCAACAATTCCTTCTAAGACCCCCCCACTAAAACTCGAATCCGTGAAGGAATAAAGATAAACCGCTCCGGATCTCCCCATCGTATCGCCAAATCCGTTACTGACCTTATATCCAACGGCAAGACGGTTTCCATCCAGTGAAATGTTAGAGTCATAGCCAATAGGAGATCCACCATTCAGAAGGGACATATCGACATTATTTCCCCCCGTATAGGCACGGCCCATAATAATCGCTGTGGGGTTGAAGGTAGAGTTCGCAATGATGATGTTTTTGGGGTCTAAAAGAACACTTCCCGCACGCCCATCCCGTCCGGTCTGAACTGTGGCTCCGTAACTCAGATCTCCCGCCGAGGAAATTTCAACAAATCCCCCATCGCCAAGAACAAGTCCCGGAATGGCAGAAATTTCACCCAGAGCCATGGTATCCGCATCCGACCAGACAATAACGGTTCCTCCATCGGCATCATTCCCTTCGCCATCGGCCCGCAGTCTGGTTCCACGATCAAGCGTAACAATCTGTGCATTTGGCAGCTCATCTACAGGAAGATTTTTTCCACCTTGAAACTCTCCGCCAACGCGAATGGTCCCGCCCGCTGTTTCTCCCGAAGCATCCATCTGTGCCGAGAGAAGACGAATGCCGCCGCCCGTTACATCAATCTGCCCGCCCTCTCCGTTTTCACCATGTGCGCTGTACCGACCAGAACTCACGAGATTCATGCCTGTTATCGAACGAATGCTTCCCCCATCGGTTAGACCATCGACGTTCAATCGTGATGTCGACGTTTCCCATGTATCTCCGAACGTGTTGACCGTGATTGATCCGCCCTGACCATCGAGCCCCTTAGCCGTGATACTGTCGGCCAAAGAAAGGGTATCAGCTTTTATATCTATCAACCCACCTTTTTTGCCGTCCGCGCTAATCTCACCGCCCAAGGCAACGAAGCTGCCTTCAATATCAATCTGGCCGCCGTTTTCAGTTCCACTACCCTTTGCTTCTATTTTTCCGGTATTCTGAATCACCGCTTTTGAACCAACCAAGCGAATGTGACCACCTTGCGCGGCAACGGTATGGGATTGAATCTGTCCTTCGTTGACAATCAAACTATCAACTACATTACGGGCGGCCGCCGCTGTGACCAGAACACGCCCACCATCGGCTTTGATTGTTCCGGTATTCTTGACCACTTGCTTGGTCATGGCATCGGAAGCCTCAACCAAAATCAAACCATCTCCGGCAAAGTCAATCGTGCTGATATCACCCGAGGCCAAAGATACTTTCCCAAGACGTGCCTCAATGACACCGTGGTTCTCAACGTGAGGGGCGACAAGCCCTGCCAATCCGGCTTGCCCAATGGTCATTGTACCGTGGTTGATAATTTGTGCATCAGGATTTCCCGAGCGGGTTAGCTTGACATCGCCGCCAGCCATAAAGGCAGCATCATCTTCCAGATCGCTCGTCGCCGCCACAAGTCCGCCCACATCAACCCGAGAACCTGCCCCAAA
>JAEUKO010000029.1:0-22881 GCA_016794285.1 Alphaproteobacteria bacterium
TGGACGACTATAAAAGCGGCGTGACAATCAACAACGTTCAATTGCAGAAAGTTGATCCCCCTAGCGCGGTGGTGGATGCGTTTAATGAGGTGCAACGGGCGCGGCAACGCAGGGAAGAATTGAGAAACCTTGCGGAAGCGTATCGCAATGACATCATGCCAAAGGCTGTTGGGGAATCTGAAAAACTGCGGCAGCAAGCGGATGGGTATCGTCAGGAAGTGGTGAATCGGGCCAAAGGGGATGCGGATCGCTTTAACTCGGTTTTGGAGGCTTACAAAGGCGCACCTTCCGTTACGGCAAGGCGCATGTATCTTGAGACGATGGAAGATGTGCTTAAAAACGCCAATACCATTGTGATGGGTTCGGGGGCAGCGGGCAATGTCTTGCCGTATCTCTCGCTGGATAAAGTGCAGAAATCTCCTAAATTGGGCGAAATTCCCCAAGCAACAGTTGGTGAGGCAAAACCATGAGCAACTTCATGTCTGAAAATAAAAAAATGGGCTTGATGGGCCTTGCGTTTGTGGTTTTTCTTGTCTTCACCTCTTCGGTTTTCACGGTTCGTGAGAATGAACAGGTCCTCATTCTGCAGTTTGGGAGTCCTCGTCAGAAAATTGAGACCCCGGGACTCCACTTCAAATTATCCTTTCTGGATCGGGCGATCTTCTTCGAGAAACGGATTCTGAATGTTGATCCTCCTGCCGAAGAAGTTTTGCTGGCAGACCAAAAGCGGTTGGTGGTTGATGCGTTTGCCCGCTACAAAATTACCGATATGCTTAAGTTTTTCCAGACCTTGGGCAATGAAAATGCGGCTCAGCAACGCTTGCACACTATCATTAACTCGGCTTTGCGGAGCTCTTTGGGGAAGGTTCCCATGAGCGATGTTCTTTCTACCAAGCGGCATGAGCTTATGAAAGGTATCCAGAAAAGCGTTAACGAAGAAACCCAGCGTTTTGGAATTGCGGTGGTGGATGTACGGGTTGTGCGGGCGGATTTGCCAGAGCAGGTAACTCAAGCCACTTTTAACCGGATGAAGTCCGAACGGGAACGTGAAGCGCAAGAAGCGCGCTCTCAGGGGGAGCAATTGTCTTTGGAAATTCGCTCAAAGGCTGACAAAGAACGAACCGTTTTGCTTGCTGAAGCCCAGAAGGACGCTCAAATTCTGAGAGGGAAAGGGGATCGTGAGGCGATCGAAATCTATGGCAAGGCGTTTAATCAGGACCCCAGTTTTTATGCGTTCTATCGGTCACTTGAAGCTTACCGAAACTCTCTTTCTGGATCTGATACGACTCTCATGTTGTCGCCTGACAGTGATTTTCTGAAATATTTCAAGGACTCTCTCAGTCAATAAGGTTGCGCTGATTCAAAAAGCTTGACATTTTCCTCAAAATTAGGAATATTATCCTTATAAAGGCCACAGGTGTATCCGCACCGTGGCCTGTCTTGTTTTACCAGCCCTACGAAAAAGTAGGCATTACAAGCATGGCGGATCGGGGCGTGTTTGAGGCTCTCAAAGCCTTTCAGAAAGATCATGGCCTGTCGGCCACGGGTACAGCCAAACCTGATGATGAAACGATCAAGGCACTCAACAAGGAAGCGTCCAAGACACCAGACGGCCAATATATTTGGCGCACGGTGGAGGATGGCAAAGTTCGTGCGGCGCACGCGCAGTATAATCGTACCATGCGTGCATGGAGCGACGCGCCAGACCCGGGAGAAGATTACAATTGCCGCTGTTGGGCGGAGCCTATAGATGTAAGATATCTTCCGATTGTCAATCTTTCAAAAGATCGTATTAATTCTATCGTTAACAACACACCGGCAAGATTCGAAATCGAAAAAAACAACTTCATCAAGTGACGCAGCACCTTGGTATGAGGATACACGTACAGCTCAGAAAGCGTTAAAAGAGCATAATGCCATTATAGACCTAATGGCCAAGAAACATAATTTGGATCCGGATCTTATACGTGCAGTAATGTGGGCAGAAAATGCACGCGGAAGCTACTGGGGTGCAGGTTATATATTAGACGAGATCAAAGCGTCTGAAACAATTATGCCGATGAATATCAATAAAGATATTTGGCATAAACTGGTATCTGACGATCCTAATGATCTCTATTCACCTGTTCAGAACATTGAAACTGCAACTATATTGCTTAAACGTATTCAAGATCGTATAGTTAACCCAACACCTGAGAAAATTGCCGCTATTTGGCACTCCATAGGTCACGAAAAGACAAATAATTATTCAGCTTACGTGGGCCTAGTATATAAAGAGAGACCATGGATTGCAGAGTGAATCGTATTTTTTTGATTTTATCATTCGTGATGTTTTTGGCTACAACAACACTCTGTTTAACTCTGACATATGATGCTTATCTCACGTCAAAAGATGGGGAGTTTTGTCATTATAGGCAGCAGCTTGAAACAAATTATGATTTTGAATTTCCTGAGGGATATAAATGCGATTTCTTAATTTCAGGATTACTTGAGCCCACGATAGTCACCGTTCTTTTTAATATCATCTCACAAACTCCTATCTGGCTCTTATATGGGATTTATAAGTTTATAAAGATTTGAAATTAAAAGAGACTTACGAGGGTAATCGTACCATGCGTGCATAGAGCGATTCCCCCTGACCCGGGAGAAGATTACAATTGTCGCTGCTGGGCGGAGCCTAATTCACAAAAAGGTCATAGCTTTCGATGTGTCCGTAACCGAGTGCGGAGACGAGTTCAGGGGCAAGAGCTGCCAAGCGTTCTGGAATCTGAAAAGGTATATTGAAAACCAGAACGCCGCAGCCGTTCAGGCTCTCGGGCGCGGATCTTTCGCGGAGCAAAAATTCGGCCACCCATGTTCGTTTGATTCCCAAATCCCGTGCGGCGAGGTGAAGCGCATCCACAGCCAAGTGAGATTTAATCGGATACCAAATCACATAGCATCCGGTTTCCCACCGTTTCTTCCATTCTTTCATTTGGCGAACCAGAAGATCAAATTCATCTTTTTTCTCAAAAGGGGGATCAACCAAAACCAACCCGCGCCGTTCAGAAGGAGGGATATGTGCCCGAATGCTTTCATACGCATCAACTTTTGTTACCCGTGCCGCTGGGAAGCCTGCCAAAACACATTCAAGTTCACACACATCTTCGGGGTGGAGTTCATTCGCCAGCAAGCGATCTTGGTACCGCAATTTTTCAGCCAGCAAGAGGGGAGACCCGGGATACTGTTTGTGATTCCAGTAAGGGGCAACGGCATTCTGGTAAAGCCGGAGATCTGGATTGATTCGCTCTTCTTTCATTATTTTGGAAACACCTGCGAGAAATTCTTCGGTTTTTCGCGCCTCAACTGAGTTCAGGTCATAAAGCCCCAGACCTGCAAAGGCATCCAGCAAAAACAGCCCTTTTTCCTTTTCCTGCAGATAATCCACCATCATCAAGACCAGAATGTGCTTGAAGACATCGGCGAAATTTCCAGCATGATAAATATGACGATAATTCATAAGGACCCGAATCTTAAGAGAGTGTTAGGATAGGTTTGCCACGATAGGGGATGGAGGTCCAGAATGTTCGATTGGTTGAAATCAAAAAAGACTGAGCAAGCGCAGCAAAAACAGGGAGAGAAAGCCTCTCCTTCGCAGAAACTAAGCAAAGATCAGCTTATTGAACAGGCTATGCAAAACGCTCGCGTTGCGCGTGAGGCCATTGGTCAGGAAACGTTAGACCGAATCGCCGCCGCCATGCAAAAGAAACAACAACAGCAAAATTCACCGATGGAACAGGCTAAAAAGATTCTTCTTAGCATGGACCAAGGGGAATTGAGCGATCACCTTCGCGCTTTGCGCGACGAAGATAAAACCACCAGACACTAGACACTTTAAGTTTTTTTCCAGACAGGAGTCTGCATCATGCCATCCTACAAAGCCCCTCTTGAAAACATGAAATTTGTTCTGCATGAAGTTTTGAATGCCGAGCAACTAGCGGGTCTTCCCGGGTATGACTCCGCAACCTCTGATTTGATGAATCAGATTCTTGAAGAAGGAGCTAAGGTTTGCGAGGAGGTTTTGTTTCCTCTCAATCAATCAGGGGATCAGGAAGGGTGTCTTTATGATTCAGGTCTCGTCAAAACACCATCTGGATTCAAAAATGCGTATCAACTCTTTCGTGAGGGAGGCTGGACTGCCCTTGCCGCCGATCCCAACTATGGCGGGATGGGAATGCCCCATTTGCTTAATTTCGCACTCATGGAAATGATTTGTTCGGCCAATATGTCGTTCGGGATGTACCCGGGCCTCTCGGAAGGAGCTTACCGCGCCATTCATCTGCATGGCTCTGATGAGATTAAAAATATTTATCTTCCAAAACTGGTCTCTGGCGAATGGTCGGGGACTATGTGCCTTACGGAATCTCACTGTGGGACAGATCTTGGTTTGATCCGCACCCGTGCGGTCCCTAGCGAAGGAGGGTCTTACAAAATCACCGGAACCAAGATTTTCATCTCTGCCGGAGAGCATGACCTGACCGAAAATATCATCCATTTGGTTCTGGCCCGTTTGCCGGATGCCCCAGAAGGGGTCAAGGGGATTTCTCTGTTCGTTGTTCCCAAATTCTTACCTGACACTATGGCACCCAACCATGTTATGTGCGGGGCTATCGAACATAAAATGGGAATTAAAGCTTCGGCGACTTGCGTCATGAACTTTGATGATGCGCAAGGCTGGTTGGTTGGTGAAGCCCATAAAGGCCTCAAGGCCATGTTTACCATGATGAACACCGCTCGACTTGGCGTGGGAATGCAAGGGTTAGGCCTTGCCGAGGTCTCTTGGCAAAACGCTCTTGCTTACGCTGAGGATCGTTTGCAGATGAGGGCTTTGGATGGGGTGAAGGCTCCAGACAAGCCAGCCGACCCGATCATTGTTCACCCAGATGTTCGCAGAATGTTGCTAACCTCTAAGGCTTTTTGCGAAGGGGCGCGGGCTTTGTCTTTCTGGATCGGCATGAATCTCGATATTTCTCACGCCCACCCAGATGCCAAGCTACGTCAAGAAGCCGATGATCTGGTGGCCTTGATGACTCCCATCCTCAAAGCCTATCAAACCGATATGGGTTTTGATGTGGCCAACCTTGCTATTCAGGTTCATGGCGGACATGGCTATATTCGTGAATATGGTGTGGAGCAATATGCCCGCGATGCCAGAATTACTCAAATTTACGAAGGGACAAACGGGATTCAAGCCCTTGATCTGGTTGGCCGCAAAATGAGTGTCGGTATGGGCCGTTTGCTGCGTCAATTTTTCCATCCGGTTTCGAAATTTATCGAAGACAATCAGTCTCAAGAAAATCTTCAAGAATTTATTTTCCCGCTTGCCAAATCTTTCGCCAAGCTGCAACAGGCCACCGCCACGATTGCCCAAAAGGGTCTTAAAGACCCGAATGAAGCCGCAGCGGCATCCTCCGATTATTTGCGGATGTTTGCTCTCGTTGCGATGGGGTATATGTGGGCCAGAATGGCTAAAATTGCCACCGAGAAACTGGCCGAAGGACATCTTGAGCGCAGCCCATTCTATACAGGTAAGATCAAGACAGCTCGTTTCTTTTTCGAGAAAATGCTTCCCGAAACAGAGGGGCGGTTCCGCATGATTATGGCGGGGGCCAGTCCCCTCATGACAATGGAAAAAGAGGAATTCGCCGCATGACCCTTGAAAACATCACAGACCAGATCAAAGGCAAATTGCAGTTTGCCAATCGGCTTCACGAAAAAATCCTCTTTGATTTTGGCGAGGACGGAAAAATTTTTCTGGATGCCAGCCAATCCCCCCCTCTTTTCGCCAGTGAAGGAAGTGACCCTGACCTGACCCTGATGATCTCTATGGAGAATTTTGCGAAGATCTTGAGCGGTGAGCAAGACCCCAACCTAGCCTTCATGATGGGCAAACTCAAAATTCAGGGATCCTTGGGCATTGCCCTGAAACTGAATTCTATTTTGGAGTCGTGAGGGTAGACCAGAATCTTTACCTTTCCTTAATATTTTCCTTGACTTTCTTGCGAATATTCTATCTTTCTCCTTGACATTCCTACCTGTTTTTGAGATTCTGTAATTAGCTCACCTACCAGCCGTTTCACACGGTGTAAGCGTAGAAGGAGTATCTGGGGTCGCTGTCATGGCGACCCCTGTCATTTTCAGCGTTTTCACGTTCTTGGGTCGGGAGATGAGTCTTTCTCCCTTTGCAACTTTTTGTGTGTGTGATTGCTCTCTACCGGATACGCCGTCACCAAGAGAAAACAATCATTCTTTTCGGCTAGTACAATTAAGTACCTCTCTTGGTGCAGATAGAGCAAATGATTCTTCACGACTCCACGTGTTCCGCGACGTGTGTTGCGCCAGCACCAAACATGAGAACGATCTGCGGCGTTTTCAAGAACGTAGCCAAGCCACGCAATTCGTTCGCATCGTTGCAGATTAGGAAGTCTATCTTCTTCGGATTTTGTTTCTCCCCTTTCCGAGATAACGTGCCAGAAACTGAAATGCTTGTTGTCGTGGGAAGGGTCCCACCGTGCTTTGACGGGTTTTCCAAGAAACAGATGATTGGCGTGAACAAAAAGCGACAGGAATAGGCTATAAACCTGATCCAAGTAATTCTCCCATTCGGCGGTATCACCAGACCATTTCAACAAAGGAGGAACTGTCATGGAGCGGCAGTGTCCCATCGAAAGAGATTGAATTTGGTGGCGCGATAGCTCGTACTGGCACTCAAGGACTGATCGGGGGGAAGATGGCTTTTAATTCTATCTGCTATCGCCGCTTTAACGGATGGTTTTCCCTCGAAACGGTTGGCGTAACCTACAGCTCCGATTAGTAAATCAGCAAGCTGCATCAATTCGGATTCATGTGATTTGATCTGTTGCACTTTGCCGATGCACTCGTGGTTGAAATCGTAGAAGTGGTTGGCAAGAACGTCGTGTAGCTTTCTAACCCGATCCGCACCTTTTGTGTCTTTGATGTCGATATAGAAATGATAACGGTTTGATGTTCGCACAATCCACTTCAGCGTGACGTAGTACATTTTGTAATACCACTCATCATGGGATTGCTCGTGTTTTCCGTGATCTAGTCTATCCTTGTCGGGGATAAGGACAGCGCGAAACCGCAAGGGAGATTCGTTAAAAAAATAATCGACAAGATCGGTGTAATACGCCTGTTTAGAAGGAGAAATCTTCGTCCACTTGGTTTCAAAATGACGAGGAAGTTTGTTTTTTTTCTTGATGGCACGGATGCGTTCGGCAATCACTTTAGTTTCGTCTGCCTCGCAATACACTGCACCAAGCACCATGACATGATCTCCACGATTTTGCAGATGGCACGTCTCATCGCAATAGACATTGATGAGGTTTTTCATGGCTGTCTCCCCCTTTTATTTGTTTAGTCGCGCTCTATGATGGAGTGGATCAATGGTAAAGCGTTCTGGGCCTGTTGTCCATGTTTTACAGGTGTATTCGTAAAGCGTAAAGGATTTGAAGCTGTTATAGCCTTGGAGTATTTTTTATTTTTGGAAGGTTATTGGATAGTCGTAGTCGAAGAAATGGAGCGGGTGAAGGGATTCGAACCCTCGACATCAACCTTGGCAAGGTTGCGCTCTACCCCTGAGCTACGCCCGCGCATTCTCTTCAGAATGGATAGGGATTTATAATCATCTGGAGGATAAATGCAAGCGGGTTTTTTGAAAAAATCAGGCTCCAACCTGAATCAGGGATGTATAATATCCCATCGGCTTGCCACTGAAGGCATCAGGCTCGATAATGACCAGATTGCTGCGCCGACGAACCTTTTCTGCGACCTCATCCGTCAATTCGTAGTGCATTAAGTCGCCTTCATGGTCTTCACGGTCATAAATCAGCATAAACAGCTTCTGATCGCGGTAATATTCCACGCGCTTGACATCCCCCGGGAGGCTCCGGTCACTGACCAAGGCCAAATCGCCGTCCGGCAACTGCCCCAGCTCTATATTCATCTAGCCACCCCTGGAGAGGGCGCGTTCACAACTGGTGCAGGCTCAGGAGCTTGAACTTTCGCGGAAAGACCAAGGGCAGAGATGGAGGAGCTGTGGCCTTGCAAAGGAGCAAGAGGCTCAATTTCCGTACCGCTAAAACTCATCCGATCAGCCATATTTCTGTAATCCCCAACCTACAATTATACATAATTTTATAAATTATTCAAGTCCTTGCCAGTTTCCGGAGTCTGCACTAAATCTTTTCCTGAAGATTCAACAACACCAGTGGCCTGAAAAGACCTATTGCTTAGAGTTTGCCAGCCAAGAGTTAATTATTGCTAAATATATGACAATCACGCCGCAAAAACTTGAAAATAGCCCCCCCTTGGATGGATCAGACTTGCCGCTCCCTCCCCTTGTTTTGCTGGAGAGGTTTTCCGCACTGGAACTGCCCGTCGCTTTGCATCACCATCCGGCGATTTTTACGGTGGCTGAGGGGAAGGATTTGGAGCGGGAAATACATGGAGCCCACACGCGCAACCTTTTTTTGAAGGATCACAAGGGAAAAATGTTCTTGGTCACTCTGACTCAAGAAACGCCAATTGATCTGAAAAAACTCTCTGCTCTTCTCGGGGTTGGACGTTTTTCCTTCGGATCACCCGAACGCTTGTGGAGGTTTCTAGGGGTGCGGCCCGGGTCAGTTTCCCCTCTTGCCATTTTGAACGATTGCGAGAAGCAGGTCAGTCTTATTCTTGAAAAGAAGATGATGGAACAAACATTGATTAACTTTCATCCGCTCATCAACACCATGACCATTGGCCTTACGCCATCTGATTTGATGATCTTTCTTGAAAAACACGGTATAACGCCCCAGATTATTGACCTCTCTCCGGCAGGGCCGGATTAACCAGACGAAAAGGCCACGCGCTATGCTCATCGGAATGAATGCCCCCGCTGCACCCAAAACCAAGACCCCATCAGAGGGAATTGTTTTTGATGTAACCGCCCTGAACTTTGAATCTGCTGTTCTGAACGCTTCGGCAGAAAAACCCATTCTGATTGATTTTTGGGCTCCGTGGTGCGGCCCCTGTCGCCAGCTTATGCCTCTTCTCGAGAAGGCCGTTCTGTCTCGGGGTGGGGATGTGATTTTAGCAAAAGTCAATGTCGATGAGAATCCGGAATTGTCACAGGCCTTTCGGGTCCAGTCCGTTCCAACGGTGATTGCCCTATATATGGGCCAACCTGTTTCAGGGTTTGCAGGTGCGCGCCCTGCGTCTGATATTGAAGCCTTGTTGGATCAACTGGTAGATTTGCACAAAAAGAATCAACCGGAAAAATTTGACATTCCCTCTAGCCTGAAGCAAGCCGCAACCCATCTTGAACAAGGGGAGGTGGAGCAAGCCGAAGCTCTCTACGCCCAGATCCTGACACAAAATCCTGCGGAAACCGAAGCCTATGTTGGTCTTGTCCGCTGCTTGCTCGCTGTTGATGATGTGGCTGGGGCTGCGGATTTGGTTGAAAATGCTCCAGAACCTATCCTCAAGGACCCTCGCTTTGGAGCAGCGAAAACCGCACTGGATCTTGCTGTTAACAAACCTGCCATAGATAAAAATATGGCAGAGCTTGAGGCCCGCCTGCTTGCCAGCCCTGATAATCTGGACGTTCGGTTTGAATTTGCCGAAGCCTGTTTTGCCAAAGGATGGAAAGAAGCAGCTGTTGATGCCTTGATTGAAATTATTCGCAAGAACAAAACTTGGGAAGACGAAAAGGCTCGCAAACAACTTCTTAAATATTTCGAAGCGTGGGGGTTCTCTGATCCGGCTAGTATCACAGGACGACGCAAGCTTTCAACACTCCTGTTTTCCTGAGAAAACAGTTTGGTTTTTAGTCCTGTTAATGTAGATTTTTTTCATTTAAGTAATCTTGAAGATAAGGGTTTTGGGTATGAAAGTTTTCCTCATTTCTATCTTTTTCATCTTTTTTATGTCATACCCCGCTCAAGCAACAATTTTTCCCGAGAAGCCAACGGAGCAGAATTTCGTTGTGGACCAAGCCCATGTAATCAAGGAAGCTGATCGGAAAGAGATAAACACGATAGCCGAAGAGCTGTTTAGAGATAAAAAAGTACCAATGTTTGTTGTTACTATTAGCTCTCTTGCTGCTTATGAAGCAAGCGGACTGGGGATAGAGCCGTACGCAAAGCAATTATTTAACTCTTGGGGGATTGGGCCGTCAAAACAAAGCCATGGTATTCTGCTATTTATTTCAGTTGGCGAGCAGAAAGTACGTATAGAACTTGGAGAAGGCTTTGGAGAAGAATATAACAAACAGGCTGAGGACATCATGCAATCATTGATTCTTCCCGCCTTTAAGCAAGAGAATCTTTCAATTGGAACTGTAGAAGGAGTGCGTGGCTTAAATGCATTAGCGAGAGGCATCCAGATTCCTAAACATCCTCAACCTGCATGGGTTTTACCTGTTTTGGTTGGCGGCGGAATATTTCTTATCGCTTTAATTTTTAGCCTGTTCAAAAATGGGAAAGCTGGGTGGGCTTGGAGTTTAATCGCCATTATTGGCGTAATATTATTCATTGCGTTCAATACGAAATCTTCTGGTGGTCGCTTTGGCGGAGGAAAATCAGGCGGAGGAGGATCCACTGGCTCTTGGTAATCACGGTTAAGCAACTCAAACTCTCAACCCTCCTGTTTTCCTAGGGCGATCGGACTATATCAGTTTCATGAGCAAAAACCCCTTTGACCCTCTGTTTGAAGATCTTCCGGAAAGCCTTCCCATCTTTCCTCTTGAGGGGATTTTGTTGTTGCCTCAGGGAGATTTGCCTCTCAATATTTTTGAACCACGTTATATTGCGATGGTTGATGATGCGTTGCGTAGCAACCGCCTCATTGGAATGATTCAGCCCTCAGGATATGCTGCGGCCAATGGTCCGGCAATTTTTTCTACGGGGTGCGCCGGACGCATTACCCAGTTTCAAGAAACCGAAGATGGGCGTTACCTTCTGAACCTGCGCGGGATTTGCCGTTTCAGGGTCGAGGAAGAACTCCCTCTTCTTCATGGGTATCGGCGCGTTAAGCCCGATTGGACCAGTTTTGGACCGGACATGGAGCATACGGGCTGTCCCGATCTGGACCGCGCCGAGCTTAACCAGATTCTTAAAGTCTTTTTTGAACAACATGGGCTCACAGTCAGTTGGGCGTTGATAGAAGATATTCCCAACGACGGATTGGTCACGGCTTTGGCGATGGTTTGTCCCCTCTCCCCGAGCGAGAAACAAGCATTGTTAGAGGCTCCGTGTTGTCAAACGCGGGCCAATCTTTTGTTCAAAATTCTTGACCTCTCGGTTCATCATTCTTTCCACGGCTGCTTATCGGAACATTAACTTGAAAGGGCGCAGACATGAGCACAATACTGGTTGATCCAAGACTTCTTGAAGTGCTGGTGTGTCCCTTGTGCAAGGTTCCTTTGCGGTACGACCGAGAACAACAGGAATTAATCTCGGATCAGGCTGGCCTCGCCTATCCCATTCGGGACAGTATCCCCGTTATGCTGGTTGAAGTGGCTCGTAAGATAGAAAAGTAACCAAGCTCCCCCTCACCCTAACCCTCTCCCTCGAGGGGAGAGGGAAAAGAGGGGAGAAACCGTCCTCTCCCCTTGTGGGAGAGGATGCAGGTGAGGGGAGGGATGACAGACTTTTGCAACAGGTCTAATAGCTTTTCAGCCTGTCTTTGACGGCGGAAAACACATCATGGAACATCGTCTCCGTCAATCGGTTGGTTTGTGTGTTATAGCGCGAGCAATGATAACTATTGATAACCAAATGTCCTGAAGGGAGCTTATGCTGGGCTCCGTGGGCGAATTTGGCACTCGATGGTTTTTCTCCAAGGGCCCGCAACGTGGATTGATGCGATACGAGCCCGAGTGTTACCAAAATTTTGAGGTTCTTCATCTGGGTGATTTCTTCACTCAGGAAAGGGAGACACTGGCGCATTTCTTCCGGTGTTGGCTTGTTCTCGGGCGGAACACAGCGAACCGCGTTCGTGATGCGAGCATTCAGCAAAGTCAGGGAATCCTCCGCTCTCGCTTCGTAGCTGCCACTGGCAAACCCAAATTTAAGGAGGGTTTGATAGAGAAGAACCCCTGCATAATCTCCCGTGAAGGGCCGTCCACTGAAATTTGCCCCTTTGAGCCCGGGGGCCAGTCCCACAACCAGCAATTCGGCATTCAAAGGTCCGAAAGAGGGAACGGGCGCATTATGCTTGTCTGGAAATGTTTGCCGATTGGCAGCACGAAACGCGCAAAGGCGCGGACAAAGGGGGCAATCACGCTCCGGTTGATAGGATGTCATGTGCTTTTTCCCCGCATAAAAATATATGTAAATGTTTGTTGGTAAGGCTTGCAATTCTAGGAAAGGGCTTATATATACTGAAGCCTTAAAAATCAAGATCAAGAGGATTTCATGGCCCGCGTAACAGTTGAAGATTGTGTCCAAAAAGTTCCCAACCGCTTCGAGTTGGTCATGGTTGCAGCGCAAAGAGCCCGCCGGATCGGCACGGGAGCCCCTTTGACCGTTGACCGTGACAACGACAAAAATCCTGTCGTTTCGCTGCGCGAGGTTGCTGAAAGTAAGGTTTCGGTTGAAGACCTTAAAGAAGATCTGATCCGGTCCCATCAGCGCGTCTTCGCGGTTGAGGAAGAGAAAAAAGACGTCATGGAAGAAATGCAAGGCGAAGAAGAATGGAACGCCCTTGTCGCTCAAGTCAATGAAGACAACGCTCTTGACGGGTCTTTTGATGACGATGAAGATGACGATGCCTCAATTAACGATCTCGCTGGATTCAGCGAAGACGATGAGGACGACAAATAGCCCTTGCACAGGGGTTCGTCTCTAAAAGCCCGCCAGCAAGGTGGGCTTTTTATTTGGGGGCCAGTCGTGTTACTCTGGAAGGAAAGAAGAGAGTTCATTTTTCATGACGACGCAGACCGACCTTATCAACCAGATCAAATCTTATAATCCTGAATGTGACGAAAATATTATCGCAAAAGCAGTCGATTTTGCGAGTTTGATGCATGAGGGGCAGACCCGCGCTTCCGGAGAGCCCTATTATACCCATCCTTTAGAAGTCGCGGGCATTTTGGCGGACATGAAGATGGATACAACAACCATCGTAACCGCTATTTTGCATGACACGCTTGAAGACACCAAGGCCACGTCCGAAGACATTGAGAAAAAATTTGGGTCGGATGTTGCCTCGCTGGTCAACGGGGTCAGTAAGCTGACCAAGATTGAAAGTCAGACGGTCGAAGGAAAACAGGCCGAAAACTTTCGCAAACTCGTTTTGGCAATGTCAGAGGATATTCGCGTTCTTCTGGTTAAGCTGGCTGACCGTTTGCACAATATGCGAACTCTGCAACATATTCCCAAGCCTGAAAAACGTCGGCGTATTGCCAGAGAAACGCTGGATATTTACGCCCCTCTTGCCGAGCGGATAGGGGTTCACAAAATTAAGGAAGAGCTTGAAGACCTTGCTTTTGCCTATTTGAACCCTGAGGCGCGGGATAGTATTTTGAATCGCCTCGCCTTTCTTCGTCAGGAAGGAAACAACCTTGTCAGTAATATTATTCAAGCACTTTCCGAATTGATGGAAGAGGCTCATATCGAGTCACAAGTAACAGGACGGGAAAAAACGCGTTATTCCATCTGGAAAAAGATGCAGCGTAAAAATATCTCGTTCGAACAATTATCGGATATTATGGCGTTCCGCATTGTGGTTGATACGCTTGAGCAATGCTATCACGCTTTGGGGGTTATTCATTCCCGCTATCCGGTTGTTCCCGGGCGTTTCAAGGATTTTATTTCGACTCCAAAACCCAACGGATACCGCTCCATTCACACCACGGTTATCGGACCACAAAACCAAAGGATTGAAATTCAAATTCGGACTCTTGGAATGCACGCCGAAGCTGATCTGGGGGTGGCCGCACACTGGGCCTATAAGCAAGCCGATGTCAAAGCCGCTATCGCGGATGCCAAAAAATATCGCTGGTTGCGCGAGCTGCTCGACATTTTGGAACAAGATCAGAAACCTGAAGATTTTTGGGAAAACACCAAACTGGAATTGTTCCACGATCATGTTTTTGCCTTCACCCCCAAGGGCGATTTGATTGAACTGCCAAGCGGATCTACTCCTATTGATTTTGCCTATGCGATTCACTCGGACGTTGGAAACCGCTGTATAGGGTCGAAGATCAATGGCCGTATTGCGCCACTTAACACAAAAATCCAGAACGGAGATCAAGTCGAGGTTGTTACAGCCAAGACCCAAAATCCTTCTCCGGCTTGGGAACGATTTGTGGTCACCGGAAAGGCCCGCTCTCATATTCGCCGCTTTGTCCGGCAGCAGCAAAAAACTGAATATGTGACTCTCGGCAAGGCGATGCTGCAAAAAGTCTTCAAGACCGAAGGATATGAGTTCACGGATAAGGCCGTATCGGGCGTTGTGGACCAGTTCCGTGAATGCGAAGACAGTGACGATCTGTACGCAGGTATCGGGGCTGGAAATATTGTGGCCCGTGATGTTTTCCGTGCCATTTTCCCCGGGCATAAGCTGGATTCGGAAACACACAAAACGATTACTGAGCCAGAAGATATTCCAACGGTTCGGGCAACGCCAAACACGCGGGGAGGAAAGATTGCTCCTATGCCCATTCGTGGACTTATTCCCGGGATGGCTCTTCACTTTGCCCGTTGTTGTCACCCGCTCCCGGGAGACCGGATTGTAGGCATCGTGACTACTGGAAAAGGTGTCACGATTCATACAATTGACTGCGAAACACTTGAACAATTTGCTGATACGCCCGAAAGATGGCTGGATGTTTCTTGGGGAGAGGGCAGTGATACCCCTGAAAACCGCGTAGGGCGTTTGCTGGTGACGATCTCGAACGAACCCGGGGCCCTCGGAACGCTCTCAACCGTGATCGGAAAGAGCGGTGGCAATATCACCAATTTGAAAATCACCAGCCGCAGCTCTGATTTCTGGGATATGTTCCTTGATGTTTCCGTTGGAGACACCAGACACCTCAACAACATTATTGCAGCCCTCAGAGCCACACGGCAAGTTGTGAGTGTGGATCGCGCAAGAGGCAGATAGTCGTAGAGTAGAAAGCAACCATGATACTTGGCACAGGCAGTGATATTGTTGATATGCGGCGAATTGAAAAAACGCTGGCCCGTTTCGGAACCCGTTTTACAAGCCGGTGTTTTGATCCGCTTGAAATCGCCAAAGCCGAGAGCCGGCGGGGGGGAGGCACGCATATTGCTACTTATGCCCGCCGTTTCGCTGCCAAAGAGGCGGCATCCAAAGCTTTGGGGACAGGATTTACCCACGGCGTTGCCATGCGTGACATTGTGGTTACCAACGACAAAACCGGAAAACCAAGCCTGCAACTCAAAAACGGAGCCCTCCAGCGGCTTCAAGACATCACGCCGAGCGGCAAAACTGCGGCCATTCACGTCAGCCTGACCGATGAACCGCCGCTGGCTCAAGCCTATGTGATTATAGAAATAATTTAACCTTCCATCTGGTAATCCCTTCTTCAATCAGGTAAGAAACTGTGATGATTGAAAAAGAAACTCCTCCTGAAAATTCTCCCGAAGACAAAGAAAGCCTTGGGGAATTGGCGCGGACAGCTTTAATTGCTGTTTGCCTTGCCCTTCTAATCCGTTCGCTTTTGTTCGAACCGTTCAACATTCCTTCAGGATCAATGATTCCCAACTTATTGGTGGGCGATTACCTGTTTGTTTCCAAGTTTTCCTATGGTTACAGTCGATACTCTTTTCCTTTTGGGATGGGGGGCTTTGATGGACGCATTGCTGCGCAAGAGCCTAAGCGGGGCGATGTTGTGGTGTTCAAATTGCCAACCAACCATTCCATTGACTACATTAAACGGGTAGTTGGCTTGCCCGGGGAAACCATTCAGGTGATGAATGGCCGATTGTACATCAATGATAAAATCGTCCCTCGCGAGATTATTGGGATGGTCGAATACGACAGGGAATATGGAGGCCGCGCCAAAGCAACGGCGTATAGTGAAACTCTTCCGGGTGGTGTGGTTCATACCATCTATGAAGAGGGAGATGCCCTTGCCCTTGACAACACCGAAAAATACACCATTCCCGCCGGACATTATTTCATGATGGGAGACAACCGCGACAACTCGCGTGATAGTCGTGTCCTCGAAGATGTTGGGTATGTCCCGTTTGACAATTTTCTAGGCCGCGCTGATTTTATTTTCTTTTCCACCAACGGAGAAGCCCGTTTCTACGAAGTTTGGAAATGGCCGTGGTCTATCCGCTATGACCATCTCTTCCGCCGAATTGGCAACGGAGAAACCTTGAAACTGCCTGAGGCGAAGGCCCTCAAATGATGCCTGATAGCAAAGCTTTGGATATTTTTCAGGATCGTCTTGGATACCATTTTTCAAATGTAGAATTTCTTCAGCGTGCCTTGACCCATGCGAGCACGGGTGATGCCAATTACGAACGTCTTGAGTTCCTAGGGGATCGTGTTCTGGGTCTTGTTGTTGCCGATATTTTATACAAAACATTTCCTCGTGAGAAAGAAGGGGTTTTGGCTCGCCGCCACTCGGCCCTTGCTTGCACGGAAACACTTAGCCAAATTGCAACGGGCCTTGATCTATCTTTGATCGTCAAGGCATCAGAAGCCGAGCGAGCCTCTGGCGGGGTGACGCACGAAAACCTCTTGGCCGACTGTATGGAAGCTGTTATCGGAGCAGTTTTTCTCGATAGTGATTACGGTACTTGTCATGGTGTTATTACCGGATTATGGGGTGAGCGGATCTACACGTTATCCCAGCCTCCCTTAGATCCCAAAACAGCTCTACAGGAATGGGCTCAGGGCCACAGGCTTCCCATTCCCACTTACGAGGTCATCACACGCGATGGGCCGGATCATGCCCCGAGTTTCCTGATAAAGGTTACAGTGAAGGGGTTTGATCCAGTTGAGGCGTGGGGAGCTTCGAGGCGGGCCGCCGAAAAAGAGGCGGCCTCAATCCTTTACGAGAAACTGATGGACCTTCATGTCTGATACATCCTCCCCCTCTTCTTTATGTGGTTACATTGCGGTCATTGGGGCTCCCAATGCCGGCAAGTCAACCTTTGTGAATCAGGTGGTGGGGAACAAGGTTTCGATTGTCTCTTCCAAAGTTCAAACCACGCGAAGCCGGATTCTCGGCATTGCCCTTCGCGGTTCCGCACAGATCATCTTAATGGACACCCCTGGTCTTTTTAATCCTCAGAGCCGTTTGGATCGCGCTATGGTTTCTGCGGCTTGGTCTGGAACCCAAGAGGCCGATGCTGTTTTGTACCTCTTTGATTCCAAGAAAAAAGGGCTCTCACATGATGATGAGAAAACTTTGGCGCGGCTTAAAGAATTGTCGGAGAGTAAGCCTGTTTATCTGGCTCTAAACAAGGTTGATATTGCCGAACGTGAAAGACTTTTTAAGCTGGCAACTGACCTGAATAATCTTTGTCCTTTTGTTTCTACTTTTATGATTTCGGCTCTTAGTGGAGACGGCGTTGAAGATGTCGTTGCCTCTCTGGTCAAGAACTTGCCTTCGAGCCCGTGGCTGTTTGGTGAAGATCAAATCAGCGATATGCCAATGCGGCTTTTGGCGGCGGAGGTTACACGCGAACAGGTCTTTGTTCAGCTCTATCAGGAACTTCCCTATGCCGTAACGGTTGAAACCGAGAAATGGGAACAATTTGACAATGGCGATATTCGTATTCAACAGGTCATTCACATTGAACGGGAAAATCAAAAATCCATTATCTTGGGAAAAAATGGGGAAAGACTTCGGGAAATCGGAACTAAGGCACGATTAGAGCTTGAAAAGATGTTGGGAAGCAAAGTTCACCTGAAGCTTTTTGTAAGGGTTTCCCAGCGGTGGCGCGATGATCCTGATTACTACCAACAATGGGGTCTTGATTACAAAGCGTAATTTTTGAATCTTTTCTCTTTCATGATTGTGGATAAAACACAGAAAACGAATCACTGATTCTTGGCGAGTGATTCGCTACCCTGATAAGGTGTCTCCAGATCCAAACATTCACATGACCGTTCATCAAAGCCTTTTGGGGGAAAAGCGGTCAGTTTTCTGAAGGAGAAAATTATATGAGCTGGACCGATGAACGGGTAAATTTGCTCAAGCAAATGTGGGGGGAAGGGAAAACCGCTGCTGAGATTGCTAAACTTTTGGGTGGGGTCACGCGTAATGCTGTGATTGGTAAAGCCCACCGCCTTAAACTCTCTGGTCGGATTTCACCTATCCAACAAAACACCAGACCAGAAACGGTCATCAGCCGTTCTCACGCTCCATCTACCGATCATCGCGTATCGCGCGTCGTCCGCGAGCGAGTCATTGCCGATGTGGTCTCTCCTCCGGTCATGGAAGATTATATTCCCGGGGAAGGGGTCAAGCTGGTCGAGCTCAAGGAAAGAATGTGCCGTTGGCCGCTCGGCGATCCAAAGGACGAGAATTTTCGTTTTTGTGGTCATGTCGCTGTTGAGGGGCTTCCTTACTGCGATCATCACTGCCGCAGTGCTTTCCAAGTCAACACACGCGGAAAAATTAAAATCGAAGAATTGGCCAAAATTGACGGTGATGTCATTCGCAAAACGGTCAATTCTTAGTATTCAGAATTTGTCTTTATGAATTAAAAATGGCGGATTTCTAAGCTTTATGCTTTCGAATTTCCGCCATTTTCTATATAACTGATGTCATCCAAGGCAAGGGAAGCGAGGCTGACCGTAGATCGGGGATCTGGTATGTGAGTGCAGCGAAGCTGCACGAAATTCTGGATCCCGTGCGTGCCAGCGTCCTACGGCCGCGCCCACGGGATGACGAATAAGTAATTTAGTTAGCTTAAGCCCTTAAGCCAAGCGGCGCAGGCTTTGCTCCATGACCACGAGGCTTGCAAGGTCTAGGGCTTCCTTACGGTCAAGCAAGGCGATCATCTCCTGAACTTGGGCCACGCGCTGGCTGTTTTTCTCGAACCACAGATCAAGGCTATGAGCCCCAAGCTTGCTCTGGCCAATGTCTTTGAGAATACGCATCGTCAAATCAGATTGGGTTGAATAGAGCTGGTCTAGTAATCCCGAGATAGCCAGTTCCGACCAGAGGGATTCTGCTTTGAGGCCTTGGGCCTTGTGGCGTAAATCCTCAAAGCGAAGCTTGGCCCCCAAGGCGAAGAAAACGCGCGCTGTCATTAAAAGATCGGTTTTGAGAGACTCAGATATTTTGATGATGTCTGGCCCCATGCCGAGCAAAGGAAGCAAAGCCAAATCCCGCGCCAATTTATCTGGCAGCCCCCCTTCTTTCCATGTTTTGAGTCGTCCGGCTAGGTGGGATTGTCCGGCAGTGGGCAGAATTTTATCAAGCCCTGCCCGCAGGGTTTGAATCCCTTTCTGGAACAACTGGCCATCTTTTTCGCGGTGCGCAGGCCGACCAAGACGGGTCAAAAACCAAAAGATTTCTCGTTCGGCCAGTCTTGCGATTTTGCGCAAGGCTTTGAGCTGGATATGGGCTGGAACTTTGTTGTCTTGTTTTTCAACCTCATCCCACAGGTCACGCAGGCCAAACGCATCACGGGTCACCATATAGGCATTGGTGATGCTGGCTGTATCCGCGCCAGTTTTTTCCATGGTCATACGAATAAATGTCGGCCCCAGACGGTTGATAATTCCATTCGAAACGGCTGTTGCAATGATTTCACGGCGCAGACGGTGCGTTTCAATTTCCTTGCGATATTTTTTCTGAAGAGCTTCCGGAAAGTACCGAATCGCCCAATCCATCATGGCGGGATCATCAGGCAGTTTTGTTTTTAGCAGGGCGTTTGTATAGGTGATTTTCCCGTAGCTGAGGATCAGGCTCAGTTCGGGACGAGTGAGGCCCTTCCCATCCTTACGACGATTTTCAATTTGTTCGTCGTCTGGCAAGAATTCGACCTTGCGGTTCAACAAACCGCTCTTTTCCAGCGAGGTCATAAAGGACGCATGATCAGAAAGAGTTTCTGCCGCCTGTAGTTCCATAAGCGACAAAGCTTGGGTTTGTTGGTAATTGTCGCGGAGGACCAAGCCGGCAATTTCATCCGTCATGCCGCTGAGCAATTTATTGCGGGATTTTACGTCCATAGTTGATTTGGGCCGCGAGACAATGTCGGAGAGCAAAATCTTGATGTTGACTTCGTGATCCGACGTATCAACCCCTGCCGAGTTGTCAATAAAATCGGTGTTCAGGCGTCCACCCTTTTGGGCATATTCAATACGGGCACGCTGGGTCATACCCAGATTTGCGCCCTCGCCAATAACCTTTGCCCGAAGCTCAGGAGAGTCAATCCGCAAGCTATCATTGCCACGGTCCCCCGCATCTTGATGAGATTCAACGGTGGACTTGATGAAAGTTCCGATTCCGCCGAAATAGAGCAGGTCTGTGCGGGCTTTGAGCATAGCGTGAATCAGCTCGGCTGGTGTCACGGTCGCTTTGCTCAGATCAAAACGCTTTTGAATCTCGGGCGTCAGTTGGAGTGATTTTTCTGAGCGGAGAAAAATCTTCCCACCTTTCGATAGTTTTTTAAGATCGTAGTGATCCCATCCTTTGACTTCGCTAAATAGACGGGCGCGTTCTTTGTAACTGCTCTCACAATCAGGGTTCGGGTCACAGAAAATATGAAGATGGTTAAAGGCTCCGATCAGGCGAATCTTACGAGATTGCAACATTCCATTGCCAAAAACATCTCCGCCCATATCACCAACCCCGACAACATCAAATTCGCTGGTCTGGGTGTCGTGGTTTAATTCGCGGAAGTGACGTTTGACCGATTCCCAAGAGCCTCTGGCGGTAATGCCCATTTTCTTGTGGTCGTAGCCTGCAGATCCGCCCGAAGCGAAGGCGTCACCAAGCCAGAACCCGTATTCAAGCGACAAGGCGTTGGCAATATCAGAGAAAGTTGCAGTCCCTTTATCGGCCGCAACAACAACATAAGGATCATCCTCATCACGCCGAATGACATTCTGAGGAGGGATGATCTTTTGACCCTTCTGGTTGTCGGTTATATCAAGAATGCCGCGCACAAGAGTTTTGTAACACTCAATGCCTTCCTTTTGGAAAGCTTCACGCCCTCCGGATTTTGGAGGTTGCTTGACAATAAAACCGCCTTTGGCCCCCATCGGAACAATCACCGAGTTTTTAACTTGCTGGGCTTTCATCAGTCCAAGAACTTCTGTTCTGAAATCCTCGTTCCGGTCGGACCAGCGGATTCCTCCTCTTGAAATTCGGTCCATGCGAAGATGAATGGCTTCTACCCGTGGAGAGTAAACAAAAATCTCACGGAAGGGGCGTGGATCAGGAATTTCAGGAACAGCAGAGCTGTTGAGCTTCACGGCCAGATACGGTTTGGCTTGTCCAGATGAAGCCGTTTGAAAGAAGTTGGTCCGCAGGGTTGCCTCAATCAAAGCTGTCAAGCCCCGCAAAATACGGTCCTGATCCAGTGCGGTAACACTCTGCAGGTTCTGCCGAATGGCGGTGAGAATAGAATCTGACTCACTCTTGACCTTGGTCACAGGCCGCGATGGATTAAACAAAGCATGGAAAAGATCAACCAACAAACGGGCAATTTGCGGATAATCGGTTACGGCTTGTTCCATATAGGGCAAAGAAAATGGAATTTTGGTTTGGCGCAGATAACGAACATAGGTCCGTAGAATAGTGACATCCCGCCAAGGCAGGTTGGCAATGAGAACGAGGCGGTTCAGTCCATCGTCTTCAATGGTTCCTGCCCAAATGCCCTTCAGGCAAGACTCAAACTGAGCCTTAATCTTCTCAACATCTTCTTTGCTAGATACGGCACTTTGTTCTGTGTGAACTTCCATCAGAAAGTCTTGAATCCAGATAGGAGTTTGTGCGCCTTCTGGGCAAACCTCGAATGGGTACTCGGCAATAACTTTAAGTCCCATATTTTCAAGCGTAGGAAGAATATCCGAGAGAGGCAGAGGTTTCCCCGGGCTGAACAGCTTAAGCGACAATTCGTGACTTGCTGCGTTATAGGGCTTGTAAAGATCAAGAGCCAGTTCCCCATCAGCAAGGACCGTTTCGATTTTAGAAATGTCATGGACAGCTTGCCGCGCCTTATACATTTCTTGGTAAGCTGCTGGAAAGGCCGGACCGTAGCGGGAGGAAAGTTCGGCAGCCGTATCTTCATCGACTCCTCTGCCGACAAGGTCTTCGCCCAGTCGTTCAGTCCAGCTGCGCCCCTCGGCTTGCAGACGTTCTTCTATTTTGCTTTCGTTGATTTTCTTTGGTGCGCCTGCTTTCCACGCGAGAACAAAGCTCACGCGGACCAGCGGGGAATCGTCAACTGTGGAGTAAACATTGGTGCAGGTTGCGCCAAGTTCTTCTTCCAAGATCAAGCTGAACTTAATCCGCAACCGCGTATCAAACCGATCACGAGGGATATAAACCAGACAAGAAATATTGCGATTAAACGGATCAATCCGTGTATAGAGAGCAATACGCGGCCGCTCTTGTAAGTTCAGAATGCTAAGGCAGACATCGTAGAGATGGTCAGGATCAATCTGAAACATCTCGTCCCGTGGATATTTTTCAAGAATATGACGAAGAGCGCGGTTGCTATGGCTGTTCTCTTCATAGCCAGTTTTCTCAAAAATTCTTTGGGTTTTAAGCCGCAATAACGGCAAGGTCGAAAGGCTGCAGCCTGCATGCGGACGGCAGGTACAGTGGGTGCTGCGGGTAGCCGCCACGCGTGACCTTCAGGCACTGCGGCTGGTGGCCGGCGCGGCGCAGCA
>JAEUKO010000002.1:0-1413 GCA_016794285.1 Alphaproteobacteria bacterium
GATAATCCGGCCAACGTTCAACGCCAATATGCCTCGTTGCAGGCGTTCGGTTTGATGCAGCAGCGGGATATTTTTGAAACGATTCTGCGGTCCGAGATGTTGCTTTCTTTGATTGTTGAGATGGAGGTTTCAAAATTCCAAGATGATGTGCAGAACCGTCTGAACTCAGGGAAAAAATAGGGAAGACAGGGGTTAATTATGGCGGTGCGGAATTGTTTTTCTCCTCGAAATGTTCTGGCGTTAGCCGGATTGGTAGCTTTATGCTTGGGAGTTTTGTTTCCGCTTGATGCTTTCTCCAGTCCAGAAAGACCGAAAGGGGCGGCTTTGAATTTGACGGGAGCGGGAGCTGCACCTTCGGCCCAAATTTCTCTTTCGACAGGAAAAACTCAGACACTAACAACTCAAGCAGATAAAAATGGGAACTTTTCTTTCACGGGTCTTGGTTATGCTCCTGGTTACCCTTTAACATTTAAGCTTCAGATTTCGCCGCAGAAAATACGTGGGAGAAGCTTTTCTGGTAACAACCTATCTTTCAAGATAGACCCTATCGGGGCCTATGCTGAGGTGCAAGGTTCGGTGACCAAGGCAGCCAGCGTTGTCGTCAATTTAGGTGGTGAGCAATCTGGTTCGGCAGTGGCCAACGAAAAAGGCTACTTCGAAGTCATGGCGACGTCCAATAAGAAGTTATCCAAAGGAGATAGTTTCTTGATTGCAAGTATTGTAAACGTTCAAGAAATGTGTTGCCCACGGACAATAGTTCCGGAGTCACCCCTTATGATTTCTATTTCAAGTGTTCCGTTACCAGAGGCGGCTCCTGCGGCTAAGACTGAAAAGGTCAAAAAGTCTCGGAAATCTCAAACGCCACCTCCTCCTATCTTCATTCCTGAGCAATCCAAACCTCCTGCCAAGAAAGAAGGAGCACCAGACACGAATAGGCCTTCTGTTCCTTATATTATCCAAGGGTCAGTAACGCATGAAACCACCATAGTTTCTGCACCTTTGCGGATGGCAGTTTCTTTTCCGGGGGCTATGTATGACGCGACATGGACGGGCGGAACCATGAAAATGTCGGATCAGATTATCAAGAATGTCACGAACCACGCCAAACAACTTGGCGCAATGATGGATGCCCAAAATACATTGAAAGCCTTAAGGGCAATTCAAAAGGCGAATTTGGAATCCACTCGGAAATATCAGCCAAGCACGGGTGTTTGCGTTTTTGGTAGTGCAAGCACATCTTTGGCCGCCTCGGAAGCTCGTGCTATCGCCAACAAAATGGCTTTCAACGAAATTCTAATTGATACAGAAAAACAAGTTAAAAACACGGCTTTTTCTAAAACGGAAAGCGAGGGTCGAGCGGCGGCTCTTGCTGATTTTCAAAGAAAATATTGTCGCCGGATTGATAACAACAAC
>JAEUKO010000002.1:1423-58642 GCA_016794285.1 Alphaproteobacteria bacterium
GGAATCTTTTTGTAAAGGGCTTGGGGCAAGTGATACGCGGTTTAATCGAGATGTTGATTATGCCCGTGTGTTCGATGCTCCTTTGACGGTTAAGGTCAATTTTACCGACGCGGCAAAGACACCTGTTGAGGAAGACGTTATTGCTCTGTTCCGCAATTTATCGGTTGCGCAGGTTCTTCCGGCGGTTTCGAAAACTGTGTTCCAAACCGATACAAAATCAGCAGCAGCTCAAGATTTACGGGCCGCGATTGCAGCGCATAGTGTTGCCCAGAATACCTTTGCCGATATTGTTGGACAGAAATCTGAAGGAAGCGGGGCCTCTTCCGCAAGTATCAAAGCGGTGATCCAACATCTGGGGCTTTCAGCGGCAGATGCCGAGGCTCATATCGGAAGCAAGCCCAGCTATTACGCACAGATGGAAATTCTGACCAAGAAAATGTACCAAGACCCTGCGTTTATTGCCAATCTTTATGAATCCCCAGAAAACGTAACGCGGCAGCGGGCGGCCATCAAGGCAACCAGTTTGCAACAGGGTTCTGATCTTTACCAAAGTCTGAAACGGCGGGAAATGCTCTTGTCTGCGTTATTGGAGCTTAAACTGCGGCAGCGGGCGGCACAAGAGAACCAAAGCGGATCAACAGCAGACTAGAAGTTCGGTTTTCCTTGTCTTTTGCAAAATTAACACTATATTTTTGCCATGCAGTGATTGCATTTGATTGAACATATTGCTCTTTGGAGAAGAAAAATGCTCGAAAATCAATTTGGCGAAACCGTCCGTACAGGAAGTGCCAGTTACGATGTAGGTCTGCGTGACCATATGCAGCGTATTTATAACCGCATGACGCTGGGGGTTCTGGTGACGGCGGTTGTTGCCTATGTGGTAGGTGGCTCACCGGAACTGTTGAATTTGTTCCTGAACGGTCCACAGAAATGGTTGGTCATGCTGGCTCCCTTGGGGATTGTCATGTTTGGATTCAATCCGGCGAGGATGTCCTCGTCCGCTCTGCGAATTTCCTTCTTGGCTCTTTCCGTTTTGTACGGGATCAGCTTTTCCGCTATTTTCCAAGTCTTCACTGGGGAGAGCATTGCTAATGCCTTCTTTGTTGCGACTGGTATGTTCGCGGGGCTCAGCATCTTCGGCTATACAACCAGAAAAGATCTGACTGGCCTTGGGAACTTTGCGATCATGGGCGTTTGGGGGGCCTTAATTCTTGGGATCATCAATATATTCACCCAGTCTTCAGGCCTCGGAAACCTGATTTCAGTGGTTAGTATTATTGCCTTTGCTGGGATAACAGCTTGGGAAACCCAAAGAATGAAAGAAATGTATTCGGACCGGACCGATCCTGAAATGGCTAGCCGGATGTCATGGTTGTCAGCTCTTAATTTGTATATCAGCTTTATTGCAATGTTTCAGAGCATTCTCAGCCTGATGGGAAATCGGCAGTAACAGCTAATCACTACGTTTTTTAGAAAACCGCCCGTTGCTGGGCGGTTTTTTTGTTCAAATTGACAAGGAAAGGAGGCTCCGCTAGTCTGACCCCCTCTCAATTTTTCCAAGGAAAGGGTTTCCTATGCTTAAGGAATTCAAGGATTTTATCGCACGCGGAAATGTCATTGATATGGCTGTCGGGATTGTCATGGGGGCAGCGTTCACAGCCATTGTTAACTCAGCAGTGGGTGACATTATTATGCCGATTGTTGGCTGGGCGATGTCTGGTGTTGATTTCTCGAACTACTTTATCCAACTCGGCGGAGACCAAGCCTACCCCTCTCTTAAATCTGCAAAGGATGCTGGTGTTCCGGTGCTGAGTTATGGGGTTTTGATAAACGCGACCATCAATTTTCTGGCCGTTTCGTTCTTCGTATTTTGGGTGGTTAAGGTCACCAATAAACTAAAAAAATCAACAGAATCTGCTCCGGCGGAACCATCCGCTCCGCCTGAGGAAGTTGTTTTGCTGCGAGAAATTCGAGATTCTCTTAAAAAATAATCATTTTCCCTCACAAGGGCCAAAGAAGAGAAAATTTTCGCTTGATTACAAGGGAAAGGGGCTTTATTAGTGTTCCCACCTTGTGAGAGGGCCCATAGCTCAGCTGGGAGAGCGCTTGCATGGCATGCAAGAGGTCGTCGGTTCGATCCCGATTGGGTCCACCATCTTTTCTCAAATGCACATAGTTGCCACGCTGACTTTGCTTTGGGGTGCTCGGCAGATCACAAGACTTTATGCCGGACTATTTTCTGCTTCAGAGGAAACTTTCTTTTTTGCCTTGAACCTGTTTTGAACCGACCATTGGTATAGGAAGGACAGGAGAGTCACATTAAGAGCAACAAGAATTGCCTGAAAATAAAGGACAGGGCCCAACATAAAAACACCTGCGAGCGATTCCAAATCCTTCTCACCAATTTTTAGAATAAACCCCACTACAGCGGCAATTAGAATCACCACAACAATAACAAGGAACAACAAGAAGCCTTGACGCCAAGTGGCACGAATGCTTGCGACTATGAAAGTCCAGAGAAGGCCTTTGGAGACTTTTTTTGCCCCAGCACGAGTGAGATTAACCCCAACAGAGCGGGCAGGCAAAAGAAAGGAAAACTGAAGAGCTCTGTACACCCCGAGAGCGATCAAGCCAAGGCAAATCAATCCTCCTATCAAGGACAGAGCTATCATATTAAAATAAGAAAAAATACCAAAGACAAGCCCTCCTGCCATCCCCAGAAGAAAGGGAAGAAGAGCAATAAAATAAAAGGCCAAAAAGAATCCGCGACTTTTAGGGGGAAGAGATAATGGGGAGACCAAATTCTCCCTTCGCGCTCCCAAAAGGACAATGCGGTGCCAAGACATGGCAAAACAGGCCCAAAAATAAGACAATATAAAGGAAACCGAAATAGGACCTGCCACCCCAATCAGCAAATAGCTCTTGCTGTAATTTTTTAGTTCATGTTTGTCTATTGGGAAGTAAACCTCAACAGCAAGACTAGCAAGACTAAGAACGATGATGTAAGGAAGCATGGGTTTCATGGCTTCCCACACCCAACCGAGGTTGGAACGAACGAACATACGGGCATCAAGAGCCACTTCGCGAGATGTCAAGGCGACACTGCCAGATTCGTACATTTTTCTGTTCCTTTCTTGTCGGGTCTACACCAAGGAACATTAGCTAAAATTAGTTAACTAACCTTAAACCCTCTCAGGCTCAGTTTCGTTTTCTGCTTTATTTGACTTTGGCTTGTCGGGAACAAAAACGAAGTTCAGAGAGTCATGGTCGCAATCAATAACAACCGATCCACCGTTCACCAAACGCCCGAATAATAGTTCTTCGGCCAACGGTTTTTTGACTTTTTCTTGAATAGCGCGGGCGAGTGGTCTGGCCCCCATAACTGAATCGTAACCGATTTTAGCGAGGTATTCCCGCGCCTTGTCTGAAAGGGAGATCACCACATTTCGCTCAGCCAATTGCGCTTCAAGCTGCATAATGAATTTATCAACGACGCGCAGAACGGTTTGAGGTTTGAGAGCCGCAAAGGGAACAATTGCATCAAGACGGTTGCGGAATTCAGGAGTAAAAAGCCGCTTGATTTCTTCTTCATCCCCGTCGGCGCGATGATTTGCTTCGAAGCCCAGAGGTGCTTTGGCCATTTGTGCCGCCCCTGCATTGGTCGTCATGATGAGAATGACGCTGCGGAAATCAACAGCCTTCCCATTATTGTCGGTGAGTTTGCCGTAGTCCATCACCTGCAAAAGAAGGTTAAAAAGGTCAGGGTGAGCTTTTTCGATTTCATCCAGAAGAAGAACGCAGTGCGGCTGTTGGTCAATCTTATCAGTCAAGAGCCCGCCTTGTTCGTAACCGACATAACCCGGGGGAGCTCCGATAAGGCGCGAGACAGCGTGCCTTTCCATGTATTCCGACATATCAAAGCGAATCAGGTCAACCCCCAAAGTTTTGGCCAGTTGTTTGGCCACTTCGGTTTTTCCAACACCTGTTGGGCCAGAAAAAAGGTAACATCCAATAGGCTTTTCGGGATCACGCAGACCGGCTCGTGCCATTTTAATTGAATCAGACAATACACCAATGGCTTCATCTTGATCGAAGACCATTGTTTTCAAATCGCGGTCCAGATGTGCGAGAACAGCGCGATCATCCTTGGATACTGATTTAGCCGGAATGCGAGCAATGGTTGCAACAACAGCCTCAATATCCTTGACCCCAATTGTCTTTTTGCGTTTTGCAGCAGGCAGCAACATTTGAGCTGCTCCGACCTCATCAATAATATCAATTGCCTTGTCAGGGAGTTTTCGATCTCCGATATAACGGGCCGACAATTCTACCGCTGCTTTAATAGCTTCGGCTGTGTATTTCACGTTGTGGTGTTGCTCATAGTAGGGCTTGAGGCCCTTGATAATCTTAATACTGTCTTCAATGGTGGGTTCAGCCACATCTATTTTTTGAAAGCGACGTGCCAGAGCACGGTCTTTTTCAAAGTGAGAGCGGTATTCCTTATAGGTCGTAGATCCTACACAGCGCAGCCCGCCGTTGGCCAAGGCCGGTTTGAGCAAGTTAGAGGCATCCATTGCACCTCCGCTGGTTGCCCCCGCTCCGATAATGGTATGAATTTCATCAATAAACAAAACCACATTGTTCATGGATTGCAATTCGGAAAGAACAGCCTTGAGGCGTTCTTCAAAATCTCCACGATACCGCGTTCCAGCTAGCAAGGCTCCCATATCAAGAGAGAAAATAGTGCAGCCCAGTAACACTTCCGGCACATCCCCATCTTCAATTTTCCGTGCAAGACCTTCGGCAATCGCTGTCTTTCCAACACCCGGGTCCCCGACATAGAGCGGATTGTTTTTACTCCGCCGGCAGAGAATCTGGATGGTTCGGTCCACTTCTTTTTCGCGGCCAATCAGAGGGTCAATTTTTCCTTTATTAGCCTTGTCATTCAAGTTGATACAATAGGCATCTAACGCTTCTTTTCCTACGCGAACCGGCTTGTCGTCAGGGAGTTCTTCGCTCCCGCGTGGGACTTTGGGAGAGTCCTCCGTTCCCATAGCCCCGGGGACTTTGGCAATCCCATGAGAAATATAATTGACCGCATCAAAGCGGGTCATATCCTGCGATTGCAGGAAGAAAACTGCATGACTTTCTCGTTCAGAAAAAAGAGCAACCAGAACATTGGCTCCGGTAACTTCTTCCCGTCCAGAAGATTGAACGTGAATAGCTGCGCGTTGCAAAACACGCTGAAAAGCCGTCGTAGGCTTCGCTTCCGCAATATGGGGGTTAATAAGGTAGGAGAGTTCGTTGTCTAGGTATAAACTGATTTGTTCGCGCAAAGTTCCAAGTGAAACGCCGCAAGAGCGTAAAACCGCCATCGCATCTTGATCTTCGAGCAGAGCCCACAACAAATGTTCCAGCGTTGCATACTCATGCTGGCGGCTGTTGGCCGAAGCCAGTGCTTTGTGAAGGGTTAGTTCAAGGTTGCGCGAAAGCACGGCTTGCTACTCTTTTTCCATGGTACACTGCAAAGGCTGTTCGTTCGAACGTGCGAAATCCATAACCTGATTGACCTTCATTTCGGCAATCTCATAGGTAAAAATTCCGCACAGCCCGACACCGCGACGATGGACGTGCAGCATAATATCCGTCGCCTCTTCCCTAGTTTTACTGAAAAACCTTTCTAAAACGTGAACAACAAACTCCATCGGGGTATAGTCGTCATTCAGCAAAAGAACTTTATAGAGGGAGGGTTTGCGCGTTTTGGGTTTAGGTTTAAGCAGAACGCCTGGTTGCAGACGTTCCTCTCTATCGGGATTTTCTCCTGCAAAAGGACCTTCCCCTACTGGGTCCAGCAAGGGGGTAAAAGAAATTTCTGCGAACGAACGGGTATGCGCGACTATCATTGCTTTGAAACCTAAGGCCAAGATCATTTCGAGCCTATCTATTAATTAGGCAATCAAGAGGCGTGGATCAAGAAAAAACCTCCAGAAGCTGGGCATCCGGAGGTTTCTTTGTTTGTCATACCCTTTAACAAGGGAATTGCAACATTTTGATTAGGCGGAAAATCCTTCAGAGGCTTTTTTAACGGTTTTTGTAACTTGATCGTTAATCGGCTCCAGAGCTTCGGTGCAGAGTTTGATGGTCATTTCCGAAATTTTGGTAGCTGCGGCCATAGCGTCTTCGAAACCCTGTTGAGCCAATTTGCTTTGAGCTTCTGACATTTCACTGACTGTTTTGGCAGCCATCAAGGACTTCCAAGCAGATGAACTGCGTTCGGTGTTTTCTTGCGCCATGGACATCATAGTTTTCATGATGCTTTCGGCCCCTTTAGCAAAGCAGGACGCGCTTTTTGTCCATGCTTCAACGCCTTGACGACTGACCGTTCCGGCATCGCCAGATATTTTCTCGTATTGTGATTTCGCACTACCCATTATTTTCTCCACAGATTCAAAATTGTTGGAACTAGAAGGATTACACATAGAAGCTGCCATCGGGCTGAATGGAACGACCGACATCGGAGATTCCTTTTTCACAGGAGTGGCTTTTGCTTTCGGAGCTGGTTTTTTGGTTGGTTTGCTTGGCATGGTTTAAGACCTCAATCTTTGAAACACTATAAGTTGTTGTTTTGTTATCCTGAACTTAAAATATACGCAATTTTGCAGTGCCGCAAAGACTAAAGGAGAAATATCTTAACTCCACCCACAATTTTGCAATGCACCATTTGAGTGATAACCCAAGCCATATAAAAAATCAATAGAGATTTGTGCGGTGCATTATTTTCAGCTTTTATAGACACTCTTTCCTTTATTGGCTAAAGTTTGGGCGCGGGGAGATTCGCAAATCCAAGGGGTTCGTTGAGTGAATCCTAAGTCCGGTTTTTCTAGCAATGAGACTAGCAATAAGAAATGTTATAGTATAGCACTTTGTGACTATTGGGCGTTTCAAGGGAGTGGTAAAAGTGATAATGCGGAGCCGTTCCGTCAACCTTTTGGTGTTGCTATGTGTAGCTTTGGTGGCTTGTTGGCCATCATTAGCTGACGCAAGAGGCAAAGGTAAAAAACCTAGCCGCAACATTTATGCTGCAATTGTTATTGATGCGGATAGTGGGGAAGTTATCCATCAAGATGAAGCTGATAAAGTTCTTCATCCGGCCTCTTTGACTAAAATTATGACGCTGCTTTTGGTGTTTGAAGCTCTTAGTAAGAAAGAGCTATCTTCCCGCTCTTCTGTAACTGTTTCTCGTTATGCCGCTTCGATGAGTCCCAGCAAAGTCGGGTTAAAGCCCGGACAAAGTATGTCTGTGCAAGATGCTGTTTACAGCCTTGTGACCAAATCGGCCAACGACATTTCTGTAGCCCTTGCCGAGAAAATTGGCGGTAGCGAAGCCCAGTTTGCGAGAATGATGACTGCAAAAGCTCGCGAGATTGGCATGAACAAGACACGGTTTGTCAACGCGTCAGGTTTGCATGATCCCCGCCAGCAATCGACAGCGCGAGACATGGCAATTCTGGGGAGGTATATTTTCAAGACGTATCCGCAATATTATCATGTTTTTGGTCAAAAAGCTTTTCGCTACAATGGAAGACTTTTTCGCAACCATAACCATTTGATGGAAAGCTATCAGGGCATGGATGGGATAAAAACAGGATATGTCGCCGCTTCTGGGTTTAACCTTGTTGCCTCGGCCAAGCGAGGCAATCATCGTCTGATTGGTGTTGTTTTTGGCGGACAGAGTACCAGTTCCAGAAATTCGCGTATGGCGGACTTGCTTGACGATGGATTCGAGAAAGTTAAAATGCGGCGGAGTGTTCCTAAAAATATATCGCCAACTCTTCCTGTGGAAACCAAGCGGGTTGATCCTGTTGTGCCGCCTGTCCTGACCTCACCCGCTGCTTCAACTCCACCTCCTGCTGTTCCAGAGGTTCCCCAGTTTGCGCAGCCTATTCAATCTGCTGCTGCCGACCCTTCGTCTTCTCAGGCCTTCTCGGCCAGTCCTTTGAGCAATGGAACATGGTCGGTGCAAATTGGCGCGTACCAATCGCGCCTTGCGACCGATCAAGCCTTATATCAAGCAATGCGAAAACTTCCCTCCCACTTGGCACGTGCGAATCCCTTGGTTGTTCCTTTGCGGACCACCGAAGCAACATGGGTGTTTCGAGCGCGGCTTAGCGGATTCAGCAAAGATCAAGCGATTGAAGCGTGTAAGTATCTTTCGGAGTGCCTTCCCATTTCACCCCAAGCCAATTAGGAAAGGGACAAAATGTCTCATCAACGCGGGAATATTCTTTTCTATGTTTTAATCGGCATTGTTCTGGTGGGTCTTCTAACTGTCGCCCTGCGCAATACAGGAAACATGAAAGACAATATAGACTCGGAGAATTTAGTTATCCGCGCCGGAGAAGTACAAAGGCACGCTGGCGAAGTCGAAAAAGCCGTTGGAATTCTCATTGGCAACCATGTCAGTGAAAGCGATATTCGTTTCGCCCACCCCGATGCTCCAGCTGAATACGGAACCATCACCACCAACCCAACATTTCAGGTTTTCTCAGAAACGGGTGGAATGGCAACTTACAGGCTTCCACCTAGTGGAGTAAATGATGGGAGTAAATGGGAGTTCTATGGCACCAGCGATATTCCCGAAGTCGGGTCTGACCAATCAGAATTGATTGCTGTTCTGCCTAACGTTACGCAAGAATTCTGCAAAGTAATAAACGCTCAATTAGGCTTTACCGCTGGAACGCAACCTCTTGATGACTCAAGTGGAGCTTCCCCTGATTGTGTCCAAGGAGCTGCCGTCAACCGCTTTACTGGAACTTTTGATACAACGCCCAATCTGCTCGACAAGACAACCTTCAGCGTCTTGCCCTCTTACCAAGGGTGTGTGACGTGCGCGAGCGACAACTCCTATCACTACTTCCATGTCTTGTTGTCTCGATAATTCTAAAGTATAGGCTTGGCGTGAAGGGCCCCCCTCATGCGGTTAATTCCCTTCACGAGATTATAGGGATCTTTGACCGTTGGTAGATGAACATCTCCCACAAAGCGCATATCCAGAAAGATCGTTCCATAGCTTAAAAAACTTCCCAAAAACCCATGGTTGACGGTTTCGGAAGATATTTCATCAAGGGAGATTTCTTCCACTTCAACAAAAATAAGGCCGCGTTTATAGACAACCCGTTTGTTGGTTAAAACAATCTCGGTGGACAAAAGCTTGATAACATAGACCCAAAGAACCAGAATCCCCGTGGCTAAAAACAAGGCGAGGACGGCATGAAATTGAAGCCAAAACGGGATGTAAGAAAAGGAAACAATGGGCCCGCTTCCCTCACTGATAAAATAGATTCCCCAGTCAGCGGCGAAGCCAAATCCTGCCAAGAACAAAAACCACATCAGGCCCTTAACTGCGTAGATCCAGTGCAAGCGCGTGATCGTTACCACCCGTTCATCGGACCCAACAATATGTTTGGCAATAAAACTCATCTTTTCCTCCTGTCCCCTCATCTTATACGCCGCCTTCCTGCAAAACCAGAAGGGATTTAAGGACGAGGGGATGAAAGTTAGCTAGGGGAGTAGGCGCGCTCGTGATTTTCGCCAATGATCCGGTAAAGTTGAAGTGTCAAAGAATCGCTTCCTTCTTGGTAAAGGTTCAACAGATCGTTCACAAGAGAAGCGCGAGTTTTTGAATCGGGAATCACTTTTGCCAAAGTCCCTGCAAAATCCTTGCAAAGATCGGGGCGGTTACCCAACCCGTTTGCGACGACAGCGTCTACAAAAGAAGTGGCGAGAGCAGCAACCTCTTTGGGCTCTGCTTTTTCCAGTTTTTCTAATATGTCTTGTGCGTGTTGGTTAAAATCACAAACTCGTTCACTTGCCATCACAATTCCCCTTTTTAAGTTATGAATAATAAACTTAAAAAAATCTCAATTGCAAGTTATTTTTTGCCGTGGTTTTGGTTTATTGACAGGCAAGGCACTCTTCGTACTTCTTCGGCTCAGTCGCCGCGCCGAGTTCCAGCTGTTCATTCGCAGCTTTAAGATCCTTAGCACGCTGCCAGCTGGCCGCACTTTCCGCACGTTGAATAGATTTGGATCGGCAATAGTACAGGGATTTGACCCCCTTAGCCCATGCTTCCCAGTGAACTTGGTGCAGGTCCCGTTTGTGAACGTTGGCCGGCAAAAAGACGTTGAGAGATTGGGCCTGACAGACAAAAGGCGTGCGGTCGGCAGCGTGTTCAATTAACCATCTTTGATCGATTTCAAAGGCTGTTTTGAACACGTCTTTTTCGTCTGCGTTCAGGAAGTCAAGGTGCTGAACAGATCCTTCATTGGTAAAGATCGAGGACCAAACGTCATCTGTATTCAGCCCCTTTTCCGCTAGAATTTTTTCCAAGTAAGGGTTTTTAACCGCAAAAGACCCCGACAAGGTTTTATGCGTGTAAGCATTGGCAGCGTTTGGCTCAATCCCGGGAGAGGCTCCTCCACAGATAATAGAAATCGAAGCGGTAGGGGCAATGGCCATTTTATTCGAGAATCTTTCCATGACCCCGTAATCCGCGGCATCAGGGCAAGGACCGAGTTCATGGGCCAATTTGACCGAGGCATCATCTGCCTGACGCTTGATGTGCTGGAACATTTTACGGTTCCAGACCTTGGCCATCACGGATTCCATAGGAATCATTTTCATCTGTAGGAAAGAGTGGAAACCCATGACTCCAAGCCCAACGGAGCGTTCGCGCATCGCAGCGTACTTGGCGCGCTTCATAGAATCCGGAGCCTTCGCGATAAAGTCCGAGAGGACATTATCCAGAAAACGCATCACATCTTCGATAAAAGTCGGGTGATCCTGCCATTCCTCGAATGTTTCAAGGTTGAGAGACGACAAACAGCAAACCGCTGTGCGGTCATTTCCCAGATGGTCGCGTCCGGTTGGTAAGGTGATTTCAGAACACAGATTGGACATTTTGACGTTCAATCCCGCCATTTTGTGATGTTCTGGAATCCGGTCATTGACGTGGTCGATATAAACCAAATAAGGCTCGCCTGTTTCAATCCGAGCGGTCAGCAAGCGAATCCAGAGATCCCGCGCTTTCACTCTGCTGATGACAGCTTTATCTTTGGGAGAGCGTAGTGCCCATTCTTCATCCCGTTCCACAGCGTGCATAAAGGCATCGGACACCAAAACTCCGTGATGCAGATTGAGGGCTTTTCGGTTTGGATCCCCCCCCGTCGGACGACGAATTTCAATGAATTCCTCAATCTCTGGGTGGTCGATTGGTAGGTAAATCGCAGCGGATCCTCGGCGCAGTGAGCCTTGAGAAATGGCCAGAGTGAGGGAATCCATGACCCGAATGAACGGAACAATTCCCGAAGTCTTACCATTGCGCCCAACTTTTTCGCCAATGGAACGCACATTGCCCCAATAAGAGCCAATTCCGCCGCCCAAAGAAGCTAACCAGACATTTTCGTTCCATAGAGAAACGATGTCTTCAAGCGAATCCCCTGATTCATTCAGGAAGCAGGAGATAGGGAGACCGCGACTGGTTCCCCCATTTGATAAAATCGGTGTAGCTGGCATAAACCACAGCTTGGAAATATACTCGTAAATCCGCTGGGCATGGGCATTGTCGTTGCCGTAATACATGGCGACCCGCGCAAAAAGGTCTTGGGGGCTTTCCTCGGGGAGCAAGTAACGATCCACCAGCGTTGCAATGCCGAATGGAGTGAGTTTCGAATCGCGAGATCGGTCAATTGTGACCCGATTTCCCCGTTCCATTTGTGCAACATCAAACATGGTTTCGCCTTTTTAACAATCTCGCTCTAACAAGCACAGCGAGGCTGGGTTTCAAAAAATCTGGTTCTTCGTGAAAGTTAGGAAATGGGGAACCCACAACCTATTGTGATACATACACTTGGTAACCTACTACATATTGTTCTTACGAACAAAATAATTGTCACCAAAAAAACCGCTCTGGCAAGAGCCACAAGACCAGACCCCTCCGTGGAAGTCAAAGTGATTCAACAAGTTATCGAGAGCTGTGGGAATCGGGGACAACTCAAAAAAGCAAGCATATTTCAAAATTACTGGAATTTGAGACTGAATTTACTTTTCGGGAATCTTGTAAATAAATTTCACGATTCGAGAATACCGCAGAAAACCGAGAGATAAGGTGATTCGCGGAATACCGAATCACTTAGTGTCCATCCATAAAGTTTCCATCTATGGACTGCAAATGGTGGTTTCCTGCGCTTTTGTTGCTCAAGTACCCTGATGTACGTTCCGCTACGGTTCTCGGAGATCCGCCATTTTCGTCACATATCTGGAACTTTCTGGACGGACACTTACCGTTCAATCAGCACTTCGTAGTAAACATATTTATTGAGGGTTGTTGATCGGTAACAAAAGGCCGCCTTCCCGTTCAAAGCCGGATCAGAAATGGTGGCGGCGTAGCTAAAAGTTCCGGTAAAGACTGTTGTTTCTCCGGCAACTGTGATGTTAACGGGTGTGGCCAAACTTCCCGAGAACCCTTTATTGATATAACGACAAGTGTTTAGGCTAATTCCGGGCAAAAAGGCAACAAGATCAGACCCCGCCCCTGTTCCATCTGTGCTGCCTATACCATCAATTTCGAGTGATCCGTTAAAAATCCAATCTGATCCGTCATTTACTCCTGCTGGAACAGCCTGATAGGGAATGGCCCCCCCTTGTGGATGGAAAACTTCCTTTTCGGGGGCCGTACCAAAAACTCCATAAGCAACCGTTCCCGGGTGCGCAAAGCTAATATCAGCGTTGGTGAGCTCATGAGAGAGTTTGATTCGGACAATGGCCTGACGAACAGATGTTGGAAATTGGTGGATATAGACACTTTCGACACGGTTTTTTTCTTCGCTAACCCCCCCACTTCCTTGGCGCATGGTCTGTGAAATCGCGTAGGAGAGGGCCGCAAACAAGGCCACGGCAATCAAAATAAGGAATAAGACGTTCCCCTTTTGAGGGGAAAAAGAGTCATGGCTCATCATAATGGCCAAGATTATGAGGGTTTTCCCTGTGAAGCAACTGTTTTTATTTGCACTTTACAAGGTGACCAAGTGAAAATCGCATGATAAAAGGGCTCAGTAAATCCAGAGACAGAATCGGAAGTGTAAGATCAGATGACAAAAATTATTCGTTCCCGCCAAACAAAAATTGTTGCGACCCTCGGCCCTGCTTCGGCCTCCGAAGAGATGATTCGGAAGCTTTTTCTGGCAGGAGTTGACGTTTTTCGCCTGAATTTTAGCCACGGAGAACATAGCGACCACCAGTCGCGTGTAGATATTATTCGCAAAGTCGAACAAGAAACAGGCCGACCAATTGGTATTATTGGTGATTTACAAGGGCCGAAGCTAAGAGTTGGAAAATTTAAGGACGGAAAAATATCTTTAACGGCGGGACAAAAGATTCGCCTAGATTTGAGTTCCGAGCTCGGCGATGAAACCCGAGTAAACCTTCCCCATCCCGAGGTGATTGCGGCCATGAAACCCGGGTCCTTTATCTTGCTTGATGATGGGAAGGTTCGCATGGAGATCGTAGAACAAGGTCCTGACTATTTGGTTGGACAAATTATTTCCGGACGGGCCTTATCTAATAACAAAGGATTTAATGTCCCGGGTGTTGTTTTGCCCATTTCTCCGCTGACTCCCAAAGATCGCATTGATCTGGAAGCCGCCATTGGTATGGGGGTTGACTGGATTGCCCAGTCTTTTGTCCAACGTCCCGAAGATGTTGCTGAAGCTAAGCAGCTTATTGCGGGCCGTGCAGCCCTTCTCATTAAAATTGAAAAACCATCTGCCCTTAATTACCTCGATGAAATGGTTGCTCTTGCGGATGGCGTGATGTTGGCGCGGGGAGATCTGGGTGTTGAAATTCCGCCCGAAGAAGTTCCTATTGTGCAGAAAAAAGTAGTGCGTGCTGTTCGCTTTGCTGGGAAACCGATTGTGGTTGCAACTCAAATGCTTGAGTCCATGATCGAGAATCCCTCCCCCACACGCGCAGAAGCTAACGATGTGGCTACAGCCGTTTTTGATGGAACAGATGCTGTTATGCTTTCTGCTGAAACAGCCGCTGGTCAGTATCCTCTTGAGGCCGTTCAAATTATGGACCGCATTTGCCGCCGCGTTGAACAAGATGAATTATATCGCAGTTTAATTGATGCCGATCATCCCAACGCTCGTCAAAATGATGCCTCAGACGCGATTACCATTGCAGCAGATCAGGTGGCCCACGACTTGAAGGCTTCTTGTATTGTTACCTATACAACATCGGGTTCAACGGCTCTGCGGGCTGTCCGGCAACGCCCCGCGATGAAAGTTGTGGTTATGACACAAAACATCGCGACTGCCAGACGTTTGGCTGTTTCCTATGGAGTTCATGCCATTGAAGTTCATGAAGCCAAGAGTTTTTCAGATGCGGTTCTCATTGCCCAACATCGCGTTGGAGAAGAAGAAGTCGCCAAGAAGGGGGACCGTTTCGTCATGACAGCAGGGGTTCCTTTCGGAACCCCCGGGTCAACGAATATTTTGCGTGTCGCGTGGGTGGAGTGACCCGACCTTCTACCTAGCTGAAGCGATCTGGGTTGAGCTGCCCCGACTTGTATGAAGCCACCACGCGCTCCGATTGATTGAAAAGATCGGTTTATAATGCGAGATGGAATCTGCGCGCCTCATTTGCTTGATCTGGTTGTCGAGCACCATTGGACCGGACTCGGTATAAACAATCAAAATCGCATGAGGGATACCCTTTTGGGTGTCTTTCACCACCGCCAACCTCATATGGCTATCTGGCACTCCAAGTGCTCGCAAGGATGCGTATTTGGTAATGGCAAAATCTTCGCAGTCCCCTCCTCTGGAGAAGAATTCGGTTGGAGTCTCCCAGTAATCTGACTTACCCCAGTTCCGGCTATCGCTGATATAGCGGACGCGGTTCACCATGTCGTTGACGTTGGAAGCCATCTGTTCAATCGGCTGGTTTTTGAACTGCCGAAGATTATCTTTCCATTCGACTAGGACGGCATTGCTCGAAGCAGACCGAGCCTCATAGCTAAATCGGTCAAAGACTGATTTCCACTTTGAAAAAGCACTCAGGTCGGTTGATCTCCGCTCTCCTGTCCCAAACAGAGCGTAGTCTGTAACATCAGGACTATAGGAAACTTGAACCATTCCATTCTGTGACCCCTCCTTCAGCGAGGATCCCGCCCATGCAGGCCGCGTGTGCAGAGATGAAGCCGATACGAGAAGAGTGACCACAGCCGCTCCGCAGCGCAAGGCAGCTTGAGTTGCGAGCGTCCAGCGAATCTGACTTTGCGTAACCCACCCTTCCTCAACCAGAATCTGACCGAGAGGCCGCCGTTCTAACTGTTGACGCGACAAAGCCTCCTTGAGTTGCCACGGAGAGAGCCTCTCGCGCAGAACCAGCAACTCTCCCATCCGGTTGCGGTCGAGATAGGCCTTGATGTTCCTCAGAATTCCCTTGTTTTTTGGCAGATACACGCCATCATTGTTTTTATCCATGATGTCCCCTTTTGGTCCCTATATTTTACCATTTCGTTATTTTTTATGTGCTTTAATTTTGCACTTTTTCTTACCCTCTCATTAAACACTGGAAAGATTGACAAAGCATAAATATTCTGTCAAAAGAAGTCAGGTTTCCCTGTTTTTTTATGTTTTGGCGATACCTCTATCCGGAGTCCCTTGATGACCTCTTCCGAAAATATGACAGAATTGGTTTCCCGCATGGGAAATGTCCGTGTTTTGGTGATTGGCGACTTAATGCTGGACCGATTTGTCTATGGTGATGTTGAACGAATTTCACCAGAAAGCCCCGTTCCTGTCTTGGTTGTCCGTCGTGAAAGTCGGATGTTGGGAGGAAGTGGGAATGTTTTGGCCAATTTGCATGGCCTTGGTGTGCGAGCCGAACTTCTCTCGGTTATCGGAGAGGATTATGAGGGAGACCTTTTAAGGGGATTGGTTGAAGCCGCTGGAGCTAGCGGAGACCACCTCATTCGTCTGCCAGAAATTCCCACAACCATAAAAACCCGCTTTCTGGCTGGACACCAACAATTGCTCCGTGTCGATCAAGAACGGAATACACCTCTTCCCAAAGGGACAGAGGACAAGATTATTGAATCCCTCACAAATTTGCTTGTATCTCAAGACGCACTCATTCTCTCTGACTACGGAAAGGGAGTTCTGACCCCCACTGTCCTTGATTTGGCAATATCTCTGGCACAGAAAAAAGGAATCCCTATCCTTGTTGATCCAAAAGGCAATGACTACAAAAAGTATAAGGGAGCCAGTGTGGTTACGCCAAACCGCAAGGAGCTCTCGGAAGCCGCGGGAGGTCTTGCCACGTCTGAAGATGATGATGTCGTGATAGCGGCTGAAACAGTCATACGCGCTTCTGGAATTGCAAGTGTTGTGGCAACACGTTCTCAGGACGGGATGACGATTCTTCAACAAAACACAGAAACAGGAACCTTCGAAAGACCTGTCCATCTGCGGACGCGGGCGCAGGAAGTTTATGATGTTTCAGGTGCAGGAGACACGGTGATTGCTACGATTGCGGCGGCACTGGCGGCAGGAGCCAATCTCGTCGAGGCAGCAAGTCTTGCGAATATTGCGGCTGGCATTGTTGTTGCCAAAATTGGGACGGCTTCCATTCGCAGCCGTGAACTGCAAGAAGCTATCAAACAGCAAGATTCACCTAAGGAAATACTCAGAGGGGATACCGGAACAATGGCGCGGTCTTGTCAGGCCCCTGTTTGCGACTGGGAGGAAGCGAAGGAAGAAGTTGACCGCTGGCGGGCTCGTGGGCTCAAAATAGGGTTTACCAACGGATGTTTCGATATTTTACACGCCGGACACGTCAACTACCTGAACAAGGCCCGAAAATTTTGTGATCGTCTGGTTTTAGGCTTGAATCACGACACCTCAGTTCATTTGCTCAAAGGGCCGACAAGGCCTGTTAACGATCAGATTTCACGAGCAGCGGTGCTGGGAGCCTTAGGAGCCGTGGATATGGTTGTCTTTTTTGGGGCCCAAACCGAAGGAGAGGACAATACTGCCAAGACTCTCATCCAACTTTTGCAACCGGACTACTACTTCAAAGGGGCTGATTACACGATAGACCGCATTCCCGAAGCTGGGATTGTGGCTTCCTACGGCGGCGAGGTTCGTTTGGTTCCCCTGACCGAGGGGCTTTCAACCACGGATATTATTGCCAAAATCGTCAAGAGCTGATGGGATGGCTGTCTTCGGCGCATCTTTCTCGATATAGAAATTGGGCTCTGGTTAAAATGTATGAAAACCCCTCTCGTTTCCGCGAAGCCTCTGGTCGAAGGGGAAAAGTCCTGATAAACTCAATTGCGTTTTAGCTCCCGATTTCATTTTCTCTTCGTGAGGGTAGTATGAATTTTTCTCTTTTTTATCGTGTAACCCTGTTTGGGGGATCTTTGTTGGTACTCGCGGCGTGCGATCCGGTAGGAACGCCAGGCTGGATGCCAAACGGATACCGTTTTCAGGACAACACCCCGTTGTCATCCCCCGCGCCGAGCCGTCCATGGGTTGACGAGGCCGTTATCCACGATACCGAGAAACTGGCTTCTAATACAGCAGCGTGGCAGGGTGCGGTCTTTGAGTTGGTAGAAAAAATTTCTCCGTCTTTACCAACGGATGGAACTCCTCTTTTTCTTCAAGAGCCCACTGTAAAAACAGCTCAAAATCAGGCGTTGGATCATTATCTGCGCCAAGCGTTGATGCAAAAAGGATTCACGTTGACCACCACTCCCGGGTTTGGCCATGTTCTGCAGGCAACGGCGGGAAGTTTGATGGAAACAGATATTCTGAAGCTGGCGCAAAAAGAAGACAAGTTCGAGAAAGTTTCAGGGGTTGATCTGCATGACTTCTATCGGCTCTCCCTCGCGGTTGTTGGCGACAAAGGGGCTCTTCTTGCAAAATCTTCGGTTATTGCGACCCTTCCCTTCGAAAAGCGCGAGTATCTCCGCTTGCCCGGGTTTTCCTATCAACCTGTCGCTGGGCAGACCAGATCTCCCCAAAAGGTTTATAATCGCCAATAGAGTAGGTGGATTTTTTTAATTAGGAGTGTTTTTGTTTTCTTTGTTCTTGCGATGCTGGCGAATCCACATGACCACTGGCCATGCGATGATAATCAGCAAAACGAAGCTTGCAGGGAAAACTAGGATTTCAAAAACTTCTTTGGAGATGAGATTTCCTAAAAGATATCCAACGGCGGGAAGACCTGCTCCCCATAGAATGGCTCCAATCAGGGAATGTACAACAAATTCATGGTAGGGCATTTTATAGATCCCAGCCAGAATAGGAGAAATGGTCCGCAGAACCGGAATAAATCGGGTTGCGGTGATGGTAACAAAGCCATACTGCTTAAGAAATCTGTTAAAAATCTCGACACGGTCATGAGAGACAAGAGATGAGGCATATTTTCTGAGAAACGGCATTCCAAGCCGAGAACCAACCTCATACCCCACAATGTTTCCCATAAGCGCAGCGGAGAAACAGCCAAACATCATGACCCAAATATTAAAGAAACCTTGCGCACACAAAACGCCGGCTGAAAAAAGAAGGCTGTCTCCTGGCAGAAGAATCCCAAAGAGGATGCCGCATTCACTGAAAATAATCCCCCAAATACCAACATAACCAAGAGATTCAATAAAATGATCTAGCGACATAATGAAAAGTGCCTTTGACTTGAAGCACGGAGAAAACAAAAAAGCATACTACCACATAAAGAGGAGAAAGGAAGGCAGAGAAAACTTAATATCTTTTCTCTTTCTGGTTAAACCCCTATAAAGTTTGCTAGAAGGTTCTATGTAGTAAGGCTGTAATGCCGCTGTTAATCCAATGTGAGTATTTTTAGGAGCACGCCCCCATGACGAATTCCAATCAACCTGTTATCTCCCGTATAGAAGTTTTGAGCGATGATGTAACCAAATCTACGTCACCGCTTCTGGTTGAGAGGCACGTTTACAAACCATTCTTGTATCCTTGGTGCTACGAGGCTTGGTTAACCCAGCAAAGGATTCACTGGTTGCCGGAAGAAGTCCCTTTGGCCGAAGACGTCCGCGACTGGAAAAAGAATATTTCTCCTGCCGAAAAGAATTTGATGACACAAATTTTCCGTTTTTTCACGCAAGCGGATGTGGAAGTCAATAACTGTTACATGAAACATTATTCGCGGGTTTTCGGGCCAGTCGAAGTTCAGATGATGCTGGGTGCGTTTGCTAACATGGAAACCGTTCATATCGCAGCGTATTCCCACTTGCTTGATACGGTCGGAATGCCTGAACTCGAATATCAGGCCTTCTTGAAGTACAAGGCCATGAAAGACAAATACGACTATCTACAAACTGCGAGCATGAAGTCTCGCCACGACATTGCCAAAACCATGGCCATGTTCGGGGCTTTTACCGAAGGGGTTCAGCTTTTTGCGTCTTTTGCTATTCTGATGAACTTCCCTCGCTTTAACAAAATGAAAGGGATGGGCCAGATCATCACATGGTCCGTTCGTGATGAGACTTTGCACTGCCTATCAATGATTCGTTTGTTCCGTACGTTCATTGAAGAAAACCCAGATGTTTGGACAGAAAAACTGCGGAGCGAAATCACCGAATGTTGTCGTGAGATTGTCAAAATCGAAGACAATTTTATTGACTTGGCGTTTGAAATGGGTGGCGTTGAAGGGTTGGAACCTCAGGAAGTCAAAGACTATATCCGCTATATCTCTGACCGCCGCTTGCAACAGTTAGAATTAGAGCCAATTTTCGGCATTGATAAAAACCCTCTGCCGTGGATGGACATCATGCTGAATGGGGCGGAACACGCTAACTTTTTTGAGAACCGTGCAACCGAGTATTCAAAAGCCTCAACTCAAGGGACATGGGAAGATGTGTTCGGCGAGCAGGCCTTTAGCGGAACTTATGGCCAGAAAGCAGTCAATGGGTAATTCTTTTTGCCGCACCAAGAGGTAGAAAAAATTATGAGAGGCCGGATAGGATTCGGAAGAAATTTTCTTTTGTCCTTGGCGGTTGTTTTTGTCGGAACAGGGTTAGGGGGGATGCTTTATTCTTTAGGATCCCCCCTTTCTATCGTTTCTTTGGCAGAGAGTTACCATTTCTCGTTGATTGACCACGATGGAAAAATGCGAACCGAGAAAGACTTTTCGCAGCCCTATAAACTGGTTTATTTTGGCTTCACCTACTGTCCACTCATTTGTCCAACTGAGTTGCAAAAAATGGCTGAGGCCTATCAAAAACTTACACCCAAACAACAATCTCTTATTCAACCCTTGTTTATTTCAGTAGATCCAGAACGAGATACCCCAGAAGCACTCAAGAACTATGTGGACTTATTTTTGCCAAACCTTGTTGGCTTAACCGGAAGCATAGAGCAGATCGAATCTGCCAAGAGAGCTTACAGTGCTTTTTCCCGTAAAGTTCCCGAAGGGGATAGCTATACAGTAGATCACTCATCTTTCATTTATCTAATTGGGCCAAAAGAAAAATTGTTGGCTCAATTCAAACCCAGCGATTCTTCATCTGTTTTGGCAGAACGATTATCCGACCTTTTGCAGGAGCAGTAGAAACAAAAAACCCTACCTAATAAATACCCTCAAAACTTGATGGGGGCGGGTTTTCTTCTGGTTTGGGAGCCTCACCTTGAGAGGGCGGAATAGGCGAACTATCGTCCGCAGGCATTTCATCCGTGGGCAAGTCAGATCGAGAGGGAAGTTCCTCTCTTATTGGTGGAGTCTCCAAAGGAATCTCTCCAGAGTCAGGTTGAGGCTCTGTCCGAGGAACGGTTTTTTGTTCTTCGGGAGATTGTGTTGGTTCTTGCACCTGATCGGGTGACACGGGACCTTCTGGAACGATTGATGGATCTTGCGTAACCGTTTCCTCTGGTGGGGGGAGTTCCTCGGGATCTTTACCCAGACAGTCTAAAACCCACACATCGTAAATCGAATGGTTCATAGCCGACAAGGTTGGCGAAGACGAAAACATCCACCCAGAAAAAACCCAGTTTGACTCTCCCATAGATTTATTGATCTGCCAGATTTGCAAAAAAGCGGCAGCTTCGTTTTTTTCAACCGGTGGGGGTTTCCGGCAAGACTGTATTTTGATGAAAATTTCACCAAATTTTACGGTCGATCCAACCTTGGCATCAAAAGTCATAGTGCGGGCAGTGATTTTGTCCAAAGACCGCAACCGGACAACGGGGTAATCTTCGTAATCTAGAGCGAAAGCAGACGGAACCCAAACAAGAAAACTTGCTAGAAAACAAAAAACAATCTGGCAAAAAAATTTCCGCACGACGACTTAAGGGGACTCCGGCATAGAAATATGAGCCGGCGCGTTAGAAGAGGGGGCTTCACTTTGTGGAGGAATCGGAGCGTCCCCTTCTGAAAGGGGTTCTGAAACTTCTGGATCTGGTTTGACTGGAGGTTCCGGCGGACTGGCTTTTTCTCCTTTATCTCCGTCTTTCATGCTGAAAATAAATTTACCCAAGAGTTCCTCAAGATTTTGTGGAGCTTGAGTGAACTGAATTTCTCCACCTGCCGGTATCGTTTCTTCTGCTCCCCCTGGTTCAATTGAGAGGTAACGTCCCCCCAGCAAACTCTGGCTGCTAATCATGGCTGCTGTATCTTCAGGAAGGCGAACGGCATTATCCAGCTCCATCGTAATGCGTGCAAGATAGGTCTTAGGGTCCAATTCAACCTTGGCAATCTGGCCAACCTTAACGCCACTAATCATCACATCATCACCAGCTTTAAGGCCTCCGATGCCAGAAAAATTGGCTTTGATTTCATATCCCTCGACATCGGCAACATCAGCGGTTTGATAGCTGAACGCCAAAAAAACTCCTGCAACAAGAAGGACCAAAGCCCCGAGAACAGTTTCAACAACGCTGCGGTTCATAAAAAAGGCTCCATTTTTGGTTATCGGGGAGGGGTCCACGGTTCATAATCCCCCGTGGCTTTGGCACGGGACCCGCCAGAAAGCAGATGCCCGGGTGGGTGGTAAGCGCGACTAGTTCCAGTTAGGTTTTCCTGAGGAGGTAATTGCCAAGGTTGGCGGAAAGAAGGGGCCTCGTTCTCAGGAACACTGTTTGTCTGGTAATGTAACCAACCATGCCACTCAGGAGGAACGGAACTTGGCTCGGGGGCTCCTTTGTACAGAACCCAGCGTCTGGGGTGGTTGTATCCTGAACGGGGTTTGCGCTCATAGTAAACATTACCAAGCGAATCAGAGCCAATTTTCTTGGCTCCAGACAACAAAGTCAGCAACCGGATATGAACCGGAGACTGCGCTCCTAATAAGCAAAAAACCGAACTAAAAAATCCCATATATCAAGTCCTTAATTCCCTTAAGAGTGATGGCCTAAAACGTTCTACAAATCAAGATGGAATAGGCTTTCTTCTCTTATGTTATCTTCAAAACACTTAGTCTTGAACTTGTTTACTCAAAAGGCTCCATGCCCCCAGAATTTCTAAAGCCCTTGCGTGTCCTAGTTGCTTCATAGGAACAGGCCGAACCTGCTTTGGGGGCCGAATTTGTGCCACGTCTTCGTGAGAAAGGGCGTAGTAAACTTGGGCCAGACCAACGCTTTCAATCAGGGCCTGACCAATGGCTGTCGGTTGGCCGCTGCAGAAAAGGCTGCACGTTTCAAGGTGGGATTGGTTGAGGGCTTCTGTGGCTTGCCGTATAGCCATGACCTCTGCATGGGCAATAGGATCACAGCGAGACGTCATTCCGCTTGCGCCTTCTCCTAATATACGGCCATTTTCATCGGCAACAACAGCTCCAAACGGCCCGCCTTTTCGTGTTTCAGCATTTCGTAAACCAAGTTCTAAGGCCCGATCCATCAATTCCTCTGGGGTGTAGCTATGATCTCTGCTCATAATGCTGACCACTATAGGGGAAGAAGGGGCTGTTTTTTTCTCTTCGGGACCTGCTTCGCGGAGAGTTCGCTTCACCGCTTCGCCCAAGCGTTTGGGGTCCACTGGTTTTTTCAAATATCTGGAAATTCCGTGACGCGTAATTTGCATGAGCAAATCGGACGTTTCCTCATCTGTTACCAAAATCATAGGGATTTTCTTGCCACTGTTGCGCAGGGTGCGCGCAAAATCAAATCCCCCATGCGGATCCATGAAGTGGTCAATAATGGCAACAGACACCGAATGTTCTTTTACGACTTTCAAGGCACTACCGCCATCAATCGCTTGAATAACGCGATAGCCCGAGGCCAGCAAGGTGTTGGCCATTTGTTCTCGTGAAACTTGGTTATTATCCGCAATCAGGACCAGCGGCGAATCATCCATGATATTGCCCTCGATTAGGGGCTAAGCCTATGCGAATTTCTGCCCAATAACAAGGGGAGCGGTAAGAAAGCAGCCTAAGACGACTAATCCTCAAAAATGGCGGTTCTGTAGGATGTTTTGCAAATATCCCCTTAAGAAAGGAATTGACTCTCGCGGCAACCTCCCCTAAACAATTTCTGGCCTTGAAAAACTCAAGGCTTTGGGTTTTTTAACGTCTTGAGACAACATAAGGTGCTATAAAAATGGGCAAGGAAAAATTTGAGCGGAACAAGCCGCACTGTAACATTGGAACGATTGGTCACGTTGACCACGGGAAGACGACGCTGACGGCTGCGATCACGAAAGTGTTGGCAGAGACGGGTGGTGGCGCGACCGCGATGAGCTATGACCAGATTGACAAATCACCAGAAGAGAAAGCGCGTGGGATTACGATTTCGACCTCACACGTTGAATATCAAACGGCTGCGCGTCACTATGCGCACGTTGATTGCCCTGGTCACGCAGACTATGTGAAGAACATGATTACCGGTGCGGCGCAAATGGATGGTGGGATTTTGGTGGTTTCGGCTGCTGATGGTCCTATGCCTCAAACCCGCGAACACATTCTGTTGGCGCGTCAGGTTGGGGTTCCTGCCTTGGTCGTGTTCATGAACAAAGTGGACATGGTCGATGATGCCGAGCTTCTTGAGCTGGTTGAGATGGAAATTCGTGATTTGTTGTCGAAATACGATTTTCCTGGCGACGATATTCCGATCATCAAAGGATCGGCATTGGCTGCGCTTGAAGGGAAGAACGACGAAATCGGGAAACAGAAAATTCTGGAACTGATGGCGGCGGTTGACAGCTACATTCCACAACCGGAACGTCCAAAGGACAAACCATTTTTGATGCCAGTTGAAGACGTGTTCTCGATCTCTGGTCGCGGTACCGTTGTCACGGGCCGTGTTGAGCAAGGGATTGTAAAAGTCGGTGAAGAGATTGAGATTGTTGGGATTCGTCCAACGATTAAGACGACGGTCACTGGCGTTGAAATGTTCCGCAAATTGTTGGATCGTGGAGAAGCTGGCGACAACATTGGGGCCCTTTTGCGCGGTACGAAACGTGAAGAAGTCGAACGCGGTCAAGTATTGGCGGCACCTGGTTCGATTACACCTCACACGGAATTCACGGCAGAAACCTATATTCTTTCGAAAGAAGAAGGTGGTCGTCATACACCATTTTTTGGGAACTACCGTCCACAGTTTTACTTCCGGACAACGGACGTGACTGGGGAAGTTTCGTTGCCTGAAGGTGCGGAAATGGTGATGCCTGGTGACAATGTTCAGTTGAAAGTAAAACTGATTGCGCCAATCGCGATGAACGAAGGTCTTCGTTTCGCTATCCGCGAAGGTGGCCGGACCGTCGGTGCTGGCGTCGTTGCTAAAATTATTAAGTAAGGGTTTTGTTCCATACTTTGAAAACCCCGCCTTCTGGCGGGGTTTTTTTTGTGCCCAAAGATTCTACTGGAAAAACCGCAAGCAATATTATAGAAGTAAGGCCGTGTAGGGGTATAGCTCAGTTGGTAGAGCATCGGTCTCCAAAACCGAGGGTCGAGGGTTCAAGTCCTTCTGCCCCTGCCAGTTTCCAAAACCATAAAGACTCGTCCTCAAACCACTTATGCTATGATTGGTTCGGTTAGCCTTGAGCGCGGCTTCGTCGGTGAGGCCTGTCCCGTTCAACTGATACGCTATAGCTGATACTATAAACAGTGATAGACTGCCGTCATCCCGTTGGCGTGCCCCGCAGGGACGCTGGCACAAACGGGATCCAGAATCTTGTGAGGCTTTTGCCTCACTCTTGCGCTGGATCCCCGATCTGCGGTCAGCTTTGCTTCCCTTGTCGGGGATGACAGACCCTCTCTATAATTCTATTATTAGCTATATACCGTAGAAACAGATGTGTTCGTCAAGCAGTGCGTGCGTTGTGGGGTCACGGAATATGGCTGATGAATCTAAAATGCCAGAGGTTCTAGCTCGACTTGGTGGCTTGATTGGGGCGATTGAGCGGGTCAAATCCGTAATGGGACAGCCATCGCGTATCGGCCTCAAAGAAAGTCCGCAAATCTGGAATACCGTATTTGAGCATCAAAATTCTCTCAAGCCCCATGCCAAAGGCAAACCCTTGGTACTCATCGGGATCAAGACCACAATTGCGGATAACATTCGGATGTACCATACCGCATCCCAGAATTTCCAACCATGAATCCCCTGCGCCGATTTTAAGACCACCGTCTTTGCGCGAACAGCCAATGTCCATTTCTGCGCTGGGTTCGGTGAACGGAAAGAAGCTGGGACGGAAGCGAACGGGCAAATCATCTACCTCGAAATAGCTTCGCACAAAATCCATCAGGCATCCCTTCAGATGACCCATATGGGTCGATTTATCAATGACCAGTCCCTCCATTTGATGAAAAACGGGTGTGTGAGTCATGTCGTAGTCGGAGCGGTACACTCGCCCCATGCAGATGATTTTAATAGGGGGTTTGTTTTTCAACATATGTCGAATTTGAACCGTTGAGGTGTGGGTACGCAGCAATTTGCGGCGAGCTTCCCCCTCTTTGCTTTCGTCATCGGGAAGATAAAACGTGTCGTGCATTTCCCGCGCCGGATGGCCGATGGGGAAATTAAGCGCGGTAAAATTGTGGAAGTCATCCTCAATATCTGGACCTTCGGCCACGGTAAACCCCATATCGGCAAAGATCGAAACCAATTCGTCCATGCCTTGGGAAATTGGGTGAAGGCTTCCCCTCCGTTCGGGGCGTGGAGAGAGAGATATATCCACACTCTCTCCAGCCATACGGGCATCCAGCTCCTGCTGTTTAAGAGCGATGGCCTGTGTTTCAATCAACTCTGAAATTTCGTCTTTCAGTAGGTTGAGTTGACTGCCGGCCTCCTTGCGATCATCGGGGGACATTGATCCTAGGGCTTTCATCAGGTCGGTAATACGGCCTTTTTTACCAAGCGCATTCACCCTGACATTTTCAAGGGCAGCCATATCAGGGGCTGTTTCAATCAGCAAGGCCAATTCTTTTTTGAGAGCAGATGTATCCATTTTTTCCTCTTTGTCTGCTTTATCTTTGCAGAATTTCTTTGATTTCTGCAAGTTCATCTACAACATGGTGGGTTGGGCTCTTGCGCAGCCTTTCGGCTGAAACACTTCCCCACGTGACCGAGAAACACGTCAGGCCCAGTTCCTTCGCGACTTCTGGCTCTTCCATAGAATCCCCAACGATGAAGGCCTCTTCGGGTTTATAGCCAAACTCGTCCATGATTGCTTTCAATCGTCCAGATTTTGTGGTGCGGGTATGGTCTTGTTTGTTAAAATCAACGTTTCCGCTGATATGCTTAAAATACTGGAAAACGTGCCGTTCGGAGATCTGAGCCTCTAACTCATATTGAGTATAATTGCTGAGAATCATAAGAACTATTCCTTCGTCTTGAAGCCAAGACAGCAAATCGGTTGTTCCTCGCCGCAGGGGGGAGGTTTTCGAGGCCTCCTCATAAGCATCTGTCCAAACTAAACCGTATTCCTGAAAATTGGCAAGGTAATCATCAACCGTGATTCCGTTACGGGAATATAGGTGGATGATGGGGAAATCCAAAGTGTCGAGGTAACGCTCTAGGCTAATGGATGGGACACCCGCTTGTGCCAATACGGCATTGGTGGCGATTAAGCAGGCCTCAGCATCATCAATCAACGTTCCATTCCAGTCAAAAACGGCCAGTTTATAACGCATTATAAAATCTCTTTCAGAGCAGGGTGGTGCTTGATGGGATCAAATTCAATGACTTCATATTTGGCAATACCCTCGATTGAGAAAGGATCCTGACTCAGCAAAATTTGAAGCTCGTCTTTACTTTGTCCCCCTCTCGCAATCAGAACGCCGCCTATCCGAGGGATTTGGGGACCAGAGGCGAGCAAAACATTTTTCTGATATAACTCATCAAGATAAGCGCGGTGGGGAACAACAACTCGTTCCACGTCCTCAAGAGGTTTAAGATAGGTCAGTAAAATAACAAACATGAGCTTTCTTCCGGTTTCGTCAGGTTGACAGTTATAAATTGCGCATAAAAAAAGCAGCCCCGCAAGGCTGCCTTTGAGAATTTATTGTGCCGTCTTTAAGCAGCAAGAGCTTTCTGAGCTTGGTCAAAAATTGCCTTGAATGCGGCCGCGTCATTCACAGCCAATTCTGCCAGAACTTTACGGTCAACTTGGATACCTGCTTTAATAAGGCCGTTCATGAAGCGGGAATAGGGCAGGCCATGTTGGCGGGAAGCCGCATTGATCCGTTGAATCCACAAGCCACGAAAATCACGTTTCTTGTTGCGGCGGTCGCGGTAGGCGTATTGCAGAGCCTTTTCAACACGCTCAAGAGCAATCCGGTAACAGTTCTTGGAACGACCACGATACCCTTTGGCCAGTTTCAGAATTTTAACGTGACGCGCATGGGCGCGAGGGGAACCTTTTTTAGCACGGGACATCTTTTTATCTCCTTTTCTTTTTGTTACGCGTCATTGGCTGCAGCAGGTGCCGAGCTAACTCGGGCATGCTTGCGAACACGGCTGTAAGGAAGGAAATTGCAAAGAATAATCCGTGCATCCGATGGCGAAAGAATCGCAGAGCCGCGAGCTTTACGTTTCATGGATTTTGGTTTGTTCATCTGCATATGGCGCATATTGGCCTGTTTGCATTTCACGCGGCCAGAGCCGGTGATCGTGAACCGCTTTTTGGCGGCACTTTTAGTTTTCATCTTCGGCATTTTTGTCTCCTAGGTTAGAGAGTTAGCAAAAACCCGCCGAGGCAGCCGATATACAAGCCAGACGGGTCACAATCAGGAATGGTGGGTTATACACAAGCTAAGGCCCTAAAAGCAAGAAGATAATTGCTGGTCCCTCGGCCCCCTATTTGTATATTACATAACGTTAAAGAAATGGCGGATATGAGAAGATTTGAAGCAGCCGCATGACTTTGGAGCAAAAATGCTCTAAAGTCGTTTTCTTGATTTGTGATCCTATTCCCATGGACGATATGAAAAAGTTCTTTCTTGGCTTGTTTGCTACTTGTTTTATAGGTGGAGCCGCCGCCGCCGCGACGTTTATTGGCTACGCCTATCCTTATGGTCATTTGGACCTGAACAAGGAGTTGGGTCCAACCCCTTTGGTTGTCGAGATGTTTACAACACCGGCTTGTATTTTTTGTCCGGTTGCGGATAGTTTTTTTGGCGACCTTGTCAAAAAAGCCCCGATTATTGCGGTGAGTTGTCCGGTAGATCATCTAGATGTCAAGGTTGAACCCATTGGCCTTAAAACTTGCACCCAGCGGCATTACGGTTACGCTGCTTCTATTCCAACCTCAACTTTTACGCCCCTCATGATTATTAACGGGCGCGAACCAGTGGTAGCCTATTCTTATACCAAGGTCTTAGAAGCCCTCCGCAAAGAAGCAAAAACTCCACCTGTTCATCTGAATATTAAAAAAATGGGAAAGGGAACCTACAGTTTCGACTTGCCCGAAACCGAGATGGGACACGTTAGGGGGTTCAGTAAAGATGCCAATATCATTCTGATTGAATACAAAAAACCAACTGCGAAAATCATTAAGGACGGAGATAGCCAAGGCGTCACCACTCATTACACCCATATGGCCTCTTCTGTGGTCAAATTGGAAGAATGGGATGGGAAAGCCAAGACTTTTAATTTTCCTCTGACTCCGGACCCCTCTTCAGAGGGAGCCGCAATTTTGGTTCAAAACCGTAAGGTTGGAATTATCGCAGCCGGCGAGATTAAGTTTTAATGGGCCTGTGACCAATTTTTTCCGCATTTAGCATCGGCCACCAATGGAATACTAAATCGGGCCACAGACTCCATTGCTGCTTTAATCATCTTCGCAAGCCTTTCGGCTTCATTCTCTGGTCCTTCCAGAACCAGCTCATCATGAACTTGTAGCAGAAGACGCACAGGAAGGTTTTCTTCCTCAATCATTTTGTTTACACGAATCATGGCCATCTTAATCAAGTCAGCCGCCGTTCCTTGCAAGGGTGCGTTGATTGCTTGCCGTTCAGCAAAATTGCGCCGTGCGGCATTCTTATCATGAATGCCGGCAATCATGCATTTGCGACCATAAAGGGTTCGTACGAATCCATTGTCTCGCGCTTCAGCCTTGGTGCGGTCCATAAAGGCACTCAGTTCAGGAAACCGTCCAAGATATTGTTTGATATAAGCGGAAGCCTCGGATGGAGAACAATCAAGCTGTTTGGCAAGACCAAACCCACTGATGCCGTAGATAATTCCAAAGTTGATGGCTTTAGCCTTGCGGCGAATATCGGGAGTCATCTGGTCAAGAGGAATGCCAAAAACTTGAGAGGCGGTTAAGGCGTGAATATCTTCTCCGCTCCGAAAGGCTTGTTTAAGAACTTCAATGCCGGCCATCTCCGCAACAAGGCGCAGCTCAATCTGGCTGTAGTCAGCAGAGATCAAAAGATGTCCTTCTTCCGCAACAAAAGCAGTGCGGATCAAGCGACCCTCTTCGGTACGAATGGGTATATTTTGCAAGTTCGGGTCAGAAGAAGACAGCCTCCCTGTATTGGTCAAGGCCATTGAGAACGAGGTGTGAACGCGGCCTGTTGCGGGATTGATAGCTTCTTGCAATGCTTCGGTGTAGGTGGATTTGAGTTTCGAGAGATGTCGCCATTCCAAAATTTTTTCAACAAAGCCGTGGCCTTGAACCGCAAGGTCTTCAAGAACATCGGCAGAGGTGGACCATTCTCCCGTTTTGGTTTTTGTTCCTCCGCTGAGTCCCATCTCGTCAAATAATACAGTTCCAAGCTGCTTGGGCGAACCTACATTAAACGTGTGCCCAGCTAGTTTGTGAATCTCATCTTCCAGAGTCACAATTTTAACACCGAATGTCTGACTCAAAGATCGCAAAACAAGAGGATCAACTTTGATACCGGCAAATTCCATGTGTGCAATGATATCGGCCAGAGGGCGTTCTATATCTTCGTAAACCGCCGTCATTTTTTCTGGTGCAAGGCGCGGCTTCAAGTGATGATAAAGTCGCAGCGTAAAATCCGCATCCTCAGCAGCGTAGTCGCAGGCTTTGTCCAGAGGAACGGTTGCGAAAGAAATACGACCCTTTCCGGTTCCGGTAACCTCATCATAGGAAATCATTTTATGGCCGCAAAGAGTCAGGGCTAGTTCATCAAGACCATGACCGTGGGATGTTCCATCCAGAACATAGGACATCAACATTGTGTCATCAAGCGGACATATCTGCACGCCATACGGCATCAACATTTGTAAATCAAATTTAATATTGTGGCCGACTTTGAGAAGGCTCGGATCTCTTAAAAGTGGTTGCAAGACATCCAAAATCTCGGAGATACTCGGCTGAGCAAGAGAGTCTTGAGAAAGTCCGAGCAAGTCCCCCCCACCATCATGACCAACAGGAATATAACAAGCGCGGCCTGCCCGCGTGGCAAGGGAAATACCAACCAGCTTTGCGCGAGCTGGAGTAAGCCCCGTTGTTTCAGTATCAATCGCCAGTAAACCAGTTTCTTCGGCATCCTTGATCCAGTCTTTGAGCAAAGCTGGCGATGTCATCAGGGTGTAGTCTGTTTGAAGAGGAGGAAAAACCTCTGGAGTTGCGGCAGAGGAAGAAGCAATGGGAGCAGGAGGTGTGGTCAAAGATTTCTGGGCCATACGCGCTGCCAGAGATTTGAACCCTTGAGCCTCTAGAAAATCGACCAATCTTTGTGAGAAAGGGTGTTCCGGAACAAGGGTTTCAATAGCTTGAGGAACTGGAACTTGATCGCTGAGCGTTACCAGCTTTTTTGACATCCGCGCTGCTTCGGCATTTTGTTCAAGAGATTCTCGCCGCTTAGGTTGTTTTATGTCCGCCGTTCGGTTCAAGAGTTCTTCGAGACTTCCGTATTCAGTAATGAGTTGTGCCGCAGTCTTGACACCAATTCCCGGGACCCCGGGAACATTGTCAATGGAGTCTCCAGCCAAGGATTGCACATCAATGACCTTATCTGGGAGAACCCCGAATTTTTCCATGACTTCGGCTGGACCGATGATGGTTTGCTTGATGGGGTCCATCAAGCGGACTCCATCCCGAACCAACTGCATCAAATCTTTATCAGAAGACACAATCGTAACACCGATACCGGATTCAACACCCAATCTTGCGTAAGTGGCAATCAAATCGTCCGCTTCAAACCCATCAAGTTCCAAAGAGGGAAGCCCATAAGCCTTAGTGGCTTCGCGAATCAAAGCAAACTGGGGAATAAGGTCTTCGGGCGGAGGAGGACGGTTGGCCTTGTAGGCTGGATAAATCTCATTTCGAAAAGTTTGACGCGATGTATCAAAGACTACAGCAATTTTGGCGTGGGGGTGATCGAGAAGGAGTTTGAGCAACATATTGCAAAAACCCATGACGGCTCCGACCGGTGTTCCATCACGGCGAGTCAGGGGCGGCAACGCATGATAGGCCCGAAAAATAAACCCCGAGCCATCGACCAGAAACAGATCATCCGAATTTGAAACCATGGTGACGTTCTATCGGACTTTTCCAAACCGCGATAGAGGGAGCGATAGCGGACGTAGTTACGAAAATTATAACCTGTCTAGCCTTTTATAAAAACAACGTGATACGGTTTCCCCTGACCAACTTTCTTCCGTTTTGGGATGGACCATGCGTCTTTTCTTTTCTCTTTCTCCGTCACGCTTTTGGGCATGGGCCTCTTTTCTCTTGCTGCTAACGGCACTTGCCGCAGCAATCAACCCGCTGACCCTTTCGGCGAGTCTTCCCCTCTTGAGCTTGAGTTTTGGAGTGGGATACCGTCTTACCTTTCGCCAGTGGCCGCCTGTTGATTGGACTTTGCTTTTTTTTCTTCTGGCTCCTGCTCTCCTTGGTATGGCCAGTTGGTTTTGGTCGATCACCCCTGCTGCAAGCTTTGAGCGGGCCTTGAAAATTGGCGGGTTGACGGTTCCGGCTATATGGCTTTTCTCGGTGATCTCCCTCCGTCCCGATTCTGTTAGAGAGATTTTTGCACGTTATGCCCCCGTGATTTATACTATTCTGGCCACAGGGGTTGCGATTGAATTGGTGTTCGATTTTCCCTTGTATCGTGGGTTTTCGGGGGTTTCAGAAGACGAAGCTATTTCAACCTCCATTCTTAACAAATTTATGGCGGTCCTCATTTTGCCGCTCCCCTACCTGATCTCCTTTTTGTTAGAGCAGAAGAAATACTACGTTCTCGCGACGCTGGTTGGGATGACTTTGGTTGCTTTGTTGACGACCCAATCGCAAGCGGCCCAGATGGCTAGCCTCGTCATGGGTGGAGCATGGCTTGGAATTCGGTTTCTTCCCCGTATCACTCCTGTTTTGACCTTTGCCGTGATTGGTCTCATTCTGGTTGTCTTGCCGTGGTTGGCTCCCTTTTTATACAACCATTTGGGGGAGGAATTTAGAAACGGAGCGTGGCTGGTTCGTGCCGCTTCTTCCAGTGAACGTCTTGAAGTTTACACATTCGTTTCACAGCGGATTCAACAAAACCCGCTCTACGGTTTTGGTATGGACTGCACACGGTCCATTACTGATTTTGTCAGTGCCAAAAAATACTTCCCATCTTCGACGATTATGCACCCGCATAACATCGGTCTTCAGCTTTGGATTGAGTTTGGTTGTTTTGGGATTGCGCTGGCTCTATCCGCTCTTTTGTTCGTTTATAAAAGGCTTCGGATGCGTCTCATAGACCAACAAATTCTCCCCTTCACAGTCTTTTGTGGGACGGTGGTGTTTTTGATGGTGTCGTGGTCTCTTTGGGCGAGCTGGCTTATCAGCTTGCAACTCTTCATGCTGGCTTTTACCCTACTGGTCTCACCACCTGTGCAAAAAAGACTTCCCGAAGGGCTTCCCGAAACGGCTTCTCCGGTATAAATTAAGACTCATATGCCTTTTGAAAAAGAAAGTTTGACGATGAAGAAAAAATTTGTCATATTGTTTTCGCTGGTGACTGCGATTCTTTCGCTGTCCGCTTGTGGCAACACAGCAAATGGAGTAGGCAAGGACTTTGAAAATTGGGGCCGCACTATTCAGGATACGTTTTAATCAGGGGGTAATTTAGATGCTTCGTTTTGTACTATTAGCTTTAATCGTTTTTGGAATTTCTCTTCCAGCCTTGGCGCGAGATGACGGCGGGTTTGGCTCTGCCCGTTTCTCCGGCAAAGCACCGGCGGCTCTTGGTGGAGAAACGCCAGCTTCATCTTCTTCGGATTTGGCGCAAGAGGAAACAGTTCCCTTTGATCCAAACCAAATCGAACCCGCTGCGGGAGAGGAAGAAGACTCCGTCAATCAAACCCCCTCTGCTCCAGTTGTTAAGAAAGAAGATCAGAAAGAGCCGGATCTATCCGAATACGATCTTGCTCCTTAAAGCTTTAACTAAGTTTATAATTATTTATACAGTTGTCATCCCCGACAAGGGAAGAGAAGCTGACCGCAGGTCGGGGATCTGGTATGTGAGTGCAGCGAAGCTGCACAAGATTCCGGATCCCGTTTGTGCCAGCGTCCTGCGGACGCGCCAACGGGATGGCGTATAAGTAACTATATAGGCTTGGCTACTCTTTCCCAGAAAGGGCCTAGCGGCCAAGGCGGTCGGCAAGGTTCTTAGGCAATAAGAACCAGTATCGTCCAGCGGATTTCATGGGACCTGCGTTTTCCTCTGCTGTGGTCCCGTGTCCCCAAAACACATCGCCTCGAACAGGGCCTTGAATGGCTCCGCCAGTGTCTTGGGCAACCATAACTTTTTGAATGGGGGGAAGAGCTGGGTTCGGGCTATTTGCAGCAAGAAAAAGAGGAAGGCCATAAGGAATCAAAGACCGATCAACGGCCAAAGACCGTTCTGGTGTAAGAGGGAGTCCTTCTCCTCCAATCGGTCCGCCGTTCTTCTCAACATCGGAATCAGTGAAACGGAAAAAAACGTAGGATTTGTTGGTTTGCATGATATTGGTGGCATCTTGAGGATGCGCACTCAGCCAAGCGCGAATGGTTTGCATCGACACGTTGTCTTTGGTCAGGGCTCCCCGTTTAATCAATTCTTTCCCAATAGCAGAATAGACATGGCCGTTTTGACCATCAAACCCTACCCGCCTTTCGCTGCCATCGGTCATTGTTACGACACCAGACCCCTGAACCTGAAGGAAGAACGCCCCAACAGCACTATCTGTCCATAGCAAAGGAATCTCCATACCAGCGGGAAGTTTTCCGTTCTCAATAGCGGCGCGATCTTCATAAGGTTTGAGGTAACCATCTGTAACCCGTCCAGCAATGCGTTGACCGCGCAGTTCAGGACGAAATTCCCCCAAGTTAACCATGACCAAATCAGCCGGCCGTGCCAGAAGCGGAATTTGATAAGGCCTCTCTCGATTGAAAGATCCCTTGAGAGAAGCTTCGTAATAACCAGTGAAGAGACCTTCAGGCTTCCCATCTGCCAAAGCGGCAACAGGAGTAAACCATGTTTCAAAATAACGGCGGGCTTGGTCAGGCGTGGCTGTTTCAACCGGAGGCAAGGCTTGGCAGGCCTTTTGCCAATCGCTGTACTGCCCCGCCCAAGGATCTGGGCCAAACGGTTTGTCTGCGGATTGCTTGAGAATTCTGGTGCAGGAGCGGGAAAAAGCAAGCAGTCCCGCATCGTGCGCATCAGACTCCCACCCGGGAAGGTCCGAAAAAGAGGCAAGCTTGAACCCCAATACTTCTTTTTTAGACGGGGGGGGCGTTTCAATTCCTCCCCATTCAGCACATCCAGAGAGCATGAACAACACCGTAGCCGAAGCCAAAAAGAGAGAGAGTTTCATCGCTTACTTCGCATCAGGAATATATGTTTTGGTATGTTCGGGCACATCATCGGACGTTTCATACAAAAACCACGTTGGATCTTTGCTCCGCAAGTCGTGGCCAAAAGTCCATACATCGTTCATTTCTGTGATTCGGTCAGGATTGCCAGACAGAATATTGCCATCCCGATCACGCGTGACCGAAGTTTCATCGGCAATGAAACGAATCTTAATATAAGCCATACGCTCCATCAGACGAACATCGATAATCTGGGTTTTCCGAACGGCGTGAATCTCGGTTGCCACTGTTTGACCTTTGACTTGTCGGTCCTCAATCGCTTGTTCAAAAGCAGTATAAACACCAGGAGAAAGGAGATCTTTAAGAGTCCGCAAATCCCCTTTCGCAAAGGCTTCTATAATAATGGGGAAAGCCTCGCGCGCTCCTTCTACAAAAATATGGGGATCAAAACTGCGATCTGCGCGAATGAGGTCCAAAATTCCTTGTTGAGCATCTTTGTCCTGACAGTCTATTCCGTGCAGCAGATCATCGACCATGTCACGATCGGGATAGACTCCGTCCGTTATGTCTAAGATTTTTCCACGTGTTTCAAGGCGTGACGGCTCCATTCCTTCTAAAGGATTGGTCCGTTCGCGTTCGCTGCCGTGGCGTGTTCCCAGTGTATTTCTGAGCCAAAAAACAAGAACTGCGGCAATAACAACGTAAAGGAGAAGATCAACAGGCACAGGAAAACCCCCTATAAAAGCAACACCAATTACTCAATATACAGCCTATTTGAGCAGAGATACAAGCAGAAGGGACATTCTTCCCGACTTGTTATGTCGCCTTGTTTCTGCTAATTCGATTTACGCTTTAGATTTAACCATAGGTAATATTATGACAGATTCAGAATCCCTTTCGTCCGAAGGCGCAGAAAAAGTTGTGGTCCAAGCCCCAAACCTGCCTTTGATGGTCCATGCCCAGTATGTCAAGGATATATCCTTCGAAAATCCCCATGCTCCGCATTCTCTGCGGGCTGGACTTGAAACTCCCCGTATGGATGTCAACATCACACTGGATGCGCGTGCGCTTGAAGACGATAAGATCAAGTCGTTATATGAAGTTGTTTTGCGCGTTGCAGCCCGAGCCGAGCGCAAAGAACAAACCGTCTATGTGGCAGAGGTTTTGTATGCAGTTTGCGTTTCTTTACCCAACGTTCCTGAAGAACATCACCATCCAGTGCTTCTGGTCGAGGTTCCGAAGCTCGCCTTTCCTTATGCTAGAAAAATTCTTGCTGATCTCACCCAAGACGGGGGGTTTTCTCCGCTGATGCTCGGACCAGTTGATTTCCACTCCATGTACATCTCGCGTTTTGCAGCGAAGGACGATTCGCAAAAATCAAATTAAAACCAGCGGCTAAACCGAGGTCTCCCATAAATGGTCTTTAAGGTCGTCCAACATTGTCTGGTGGACGGCCTTTTCTTCAGGAGGAACGGCAAAAAGGCGAGGTTCCCGATAAGGACGATCTTGCCTTGGTGTACTCACAGAATCTTGCTTGTTCTCCCCCTCTATTTTTTCGCTACCAAGTCCAAGTCCATGCTGGCGACCTCCCATCAATTCTAGATACACCTGTGCGAGCAATTGAGAGTCAAGCAAAGCGCCGTGAAGAGACCGGTCGGAAAGGTCAACACCAAAACGACGACAAAGAGCATCCAGATTAGCGGGTTGTCCCGGGTATTTTTTCCGCGCCAATAGCAATGTGTCGGTGACATCATTCAATTTTATAAGCGGAAACCCGTAGGGTTTAAGTTCAGCGTTTAGGAATTTAACATCGAATTCTGCATTGTGAATAACCAGTTTTCCATCGGCAATGAAGTCCATTAAATTTCCAACAATTTCGCCAAAGGTAGGCTTGTCTTTCAGGAATTCGGTTTTGATACCGTGAACGGCAGCGGCTCCGGCCTCAACCTCTCTTTCTGGGTTGATATAAGTTTGCCAAGTTCTGCCCGTGGGAACATGGTTGAGAAGTTCAACGCAGCCAATCTCTATGATTTTATGTCCCTCGTCTGGGTCCATACCGGTGGTTTCGGTATCAAGAACAATTTCACGCATTTTTCTTCTCCAGTGTCCGTAAATATTTTTTTAAGGACCTCAATGTGTGGGCGTACCCAAGTCCGGTTTGGATAACCTGATCGGCCCGCCGACGTTTTTCAGTATCTGAGAGTTGCAGATCAAGGATAGTATAAAACTTTTGTAGCGTCATACCAGATCGTTGTAACACACGAGTTTTTTGAATGAGAAACGGAGCCGTGACGCAGGCAACCGAACAAAAGTTCCGCTCAGCTCTGGTTTCAAATAAAAGAGGAATATCAAGCACCAAACGCTTTAAGCCCATGCGTTTGGCTTTGCGCACAAATTCAATTTGAGAGTGCCCGACAAGCGGATGCAAAATAGCCTCTAACTTTTCTTTTTTCTGAGGGTTTGAGAAAACGATCTGCCCTAATTTTCGCCGATCAATTTGGTGGGTTTTGGCGTTCCAACATTCAGGAAAGGTCAGAGCCACCCGTTCGAAAGCCTTTCCATTTGGGGCGAGCAAAGCATGGACAGCAGCATCCGAATCATGAACAGCAACACCCAATCTCCGAAAGATTCCGGCAGCAACGGATTTCCCCATTCCGATAGATCCGGTTAGCCCAATTATTTTCATGGGACCAGTACCCTTTGTTTTAGTTCATCGGTAACCTCGGGCATGACACCAAACCATGCTTCAAAAGCAGGCCGCGCTTGATGTAACAACATCCCAATTCCGGTTATAACCTGCAATTTTTTGCTGCGTGCTTGGTTCAGTAATTCTGTTTCTAACGGGGTGTAAACAATGTCATAGACAAGACTGCTGGGGTTCATTGGAGCCAGATCAATCTCTAGTGCATCTTGCCCTTTCATGCCAAGGCTGGTGGTATTGATGAGGGCGATAGACTCCTCTAACGCAACATTGCGCATTCCCCACTCGTAGGGTTTGATACCAAAATCATCGGCCAAACGCTTGGCTTTTTCCCAACTGCGATTGGTGGCCCTGATTTCACAAACGCCTGCTTTTTGTAGGGCATAAATGACAGCGCGAGCGGCTCCTCCTGCTCCCAAAACTGTAACAGGACCGAGGGACCAGTCAAAGTAAGGGATGGTCTCACGGGCATTTTCCATGAACCCAAATGCATCGGTATTTCGTCCCTCAATATCACCAGAGGAATGATAAATAACTGTATTCACTGCCCCTATGGCCTTTGCTTCGTTACTCAGTGTCGTACACAAATTCATGATTGTTTGCTTGTGCGGCAAGGTTACATTAAATCCCTTGAGACCACCGGAATCTAGCAAGTTTTTGGCTTCCCCCAGAAAGTTCTCTGGAGGAATATCATAGGCTAAGTATTCCCCGCGTATCTCGTATTTGCGTAGCCAATATTGATGGATAAGCGGAGATTTGCTGTGAGCAATAGGATGTCCAATAACACCGGCTTTCATCATGGTTTAGTCTCGCGGTTTTCTTTACTTCTTTGCAGAAGAACCATGATTTCAGCGGCAGTTTCTTCAACAGATCTTTTGGTCACGTCAATAATTGGCCAGCCTTGTTCGCGGAAGAATTTTTGGGCTTTTTGCACTTCTTCTTCAACGCGTTCGGGATCAATATAACTATTGCCAGACAAATGACGGGATTTTTGGTCTGTCCGTATTCTTGATGCGCGAACTTCAATCAAACGGTCTGCCGATTCGGTCAAGGCAACAAAAAGAGGTTTCTTTAAGGCCAGCACTTCTTTGGGAAAACCCACTTCGAAAACCAAAGGAATATTGGCGGCACGAATTCCTTGCCGCGCTAGGTAAATACAGGTTGGGGTTTTCGATGTACGCGAAACGCCGACTAAAATCACATCAGCCGTTTCAATTCCCTTGAGAGTTTGCCCGTCGTCGAAGCTCATGGCAAAGTCGATTGCCTCCATGCGGCGGAAATAGGTATCATCCAGTTTGTGTTGCAGTCCGGGGAGTCCCTTAGGAGGCTGCCCAAGAAAAGCGGAAAGCCCTTCAAGAATGGGAAACATCACAGCAATACACGGAAGAGAAAAACGGGCACAAGCGGATTCTAATTCACCAATCATGCTCGCATCCACCAACGTATAAAGAACTGGGCCCGGGTGGTCTTCAAGATCGCGGATGACCCGTTCCAACTGGCGGGATGAACGCACCAAGGGCCAGAGTTTTTGATGTGGACTTATCAAATCAAACTGAGCAAGAGCAGCTTCGGCCAAGCCTTGCAGCGTTGCGCCTGTTGCGTCTGAAACCAGATGAACGACAATATCTTTGTTGGTAGAGGTCATGGGAGGACACTAAGCCAAAGAGAGAAGAGAGAGAAGAGGGCAGTGCGAGAGATGTATTTTTAACATAATTGTTTACAAAGAGGCCATTCTCTAAAAATATTTTTCCTTTCCTGAGTCTTAGAGATAAGATTACCCCAAACAATCAAGGAAATTTCTCATGAACCGCTTCGCCTTTCTTTTCTCCCTCTTCCTCCTTCTTTTTCCAGTTTCAGCTTTTGCCGGATGTCCACCCATTGAGGGAGAAAGCCCTGACGAAGCGATGGTGGGAAGTTTTGTGAAGCTTGCCACTAAGATGGGTGTGGGTTGTCCAATCTCCTATCAGACAAACCCTGAAAACCACTCCATCACCATCGAGTATATTTCTCCAAGTGAGAAAACAGATACGTGGACTCGAATGATGACAGCCACCCTCATTGAAACAGGAAATAAACGGTCAGCAGCAATGACATTGGCTTTAACTAGAAACTTCACCAAAACGATTGCGAGTGCTGGTGGGAACGCTCAAATCATCGCTCAAACCGAACGGAAAGCAGGGCGCAATGCCCAAGGAATTTGGTATGCGGTTAAATACGAAGCGGGGAATGAACGGAGCATTGCGGTCATTCGAACAATTGATGAAAGGCTGGCGGCAGTTGTACAGTTTCAACAGAAAAAGACACCCCTTACCGAAGAAACGATCGAGAATTTTTTGACCTCTAATGGAATGGCCAGCGGCGTCCTGAGATAGAAATTTAAGACCTTTTGCGTATCCCTGCGGCGATGATTGGGGTTGTAAAAGAAATGGTGGAAGGGGTAGGATTCGAACCTACGTACGCTCACGCGGGCAGATTTACAGTCTGCTGCCATTAACCACTCGGCCACCCGTCCATCAAAAAAAGAACCGTCAAGACTGGCCCTACCTCGCTTTTGAAGCTTATTTGCCTCGCAAACGGGCGGCCACCCGTCCAAAATCATCGAAATCGCAAAAAAGAGTGGACTTAATTGCGCAGACAGAAGAAAAGAGAAAACGAGGAGCAAGTCAAGAGAAAATGAGAAAACAAAGCGGAAATTTTGGAAACGGGCAAAGTGGCAAGGGGAATCCCCCGACTTCTCGCGGTGGAGTTCACCGAAAAGGCGAACGGGATGAGTCCCGCCGAGAAGGCGGAGACCGAACCGGTGCGAAAGGGACTCGTTCAGGAGCTCCTGCCAAACCTTCGCACAAAACGCCTCGTGAAGCCGACCGTCATGGGGCCAAGCCCCAGACACGTCGGGAGGGAAAACGTCAAGAAGCGGAGCACAGGCACGATTCTCGTCCTCGCATTGGGCTATTCGGCCTTCATGCTGTTGAGGCCGCCTTGCTCAATCCCTTGCGGGAAATTCGCGCCGTCTATGTAACCGAAGCTGCCGAAGAGCACGCTTATAAATTTGTCGATGCCGCAAGATCAATCGGGTTAGACCGCCCCGAACCAGTCATTATTGATGCCGAAGCCTTTGACCGCGCTCTGCCGAAAGCCACAGTCCACCAAGGTATAGGACTGGATTGCTCCCCATTGGAGGACACGTTTCTTCCTGATCTGATTCACCAAGCCGAAGCCAGAGGAAAATCGCTTGTTGTCCTGTTGGACCAAGTGACAGACCCCCACAATCTAGGAGCCATTATCCGCTCTGCCTGTGCCTTTGGGGCGGATGGGGTCATTGTTCAAACGCGCCACGCGCCAGAGATCACTGGAATCGTTGCCAAAACCGCGAGTGGTGCATTGGAACACGTTCCCGTCCTCTATGAAACCAACCTTGCCCGCGCCATTGATATGCTCAAGGATGCAGGATTTTTTGCCATTGCCCTTGACGAGCGGGGCGAGAAAACACTTGCCGAGGCTCCAAAATTTCAGAAAACCCTTTTGGTTTTGGGGGCTGAAGGTCCGGGGCTTCGCCCTCTCGTGCGTGAAAAATGCGATGTTTTGTTGCGCCTGCCAACCTCTGGAAAATTATCAAGCCTCAACGTGTCGAATGCGGCTGCCATAGCTTTGTATGGGGTGAGTGCGGGATAGTTTAACATAGTATTAAATTTTTCTTGATTTTTGCAAAGAAAACAGATAGAAAATCCTTAATCAATTCTTAAAAGAGGGTGTTTTCATGACAAATTTCAAAGAAGCTTTTTCTGCTGTTGCGTTGGCTACGACTGTTGGCTTGACAGGCTGCGCAGGAACTCATTTCACTGCTCCTTTCAGCGATCCGCGGGATTCGACGGTGGTCAATCGTCCGGAAGATCGGGGAGTCAAAGAATATGGCTCACAAGCTTGTCGGGAAGCAGGCATTGATGTCGTCCCGGGGCATAGTCTTGGGTCATACCGTGGAGGTGGGGCCTATTATTCACGCTACTCTGGGTTTTACAATAGAAACCAACAGTTTCGTCAATCTGTCTCGGTGACATCAGGGAGTGGACAGCCTTATACGCTGGTCCCTTCGAGTGAAAGAAGTCGGCTTTTTGAAATCGCAGGGACAGTCGCTGGGGCTTTGGCAGGGGGGGGTGCAGCTCATGGTCGCCGCTCAACCCAACAGGGCCTTGCTGGAGTTATTGGAGCGGCTGTTGGAAATGTGGCGGGCCGGATGGCCGATAGTTTCTGGGAAGTAGGTGCCCGTGAGGCCATTGATCGCTGCCGAGGCGATGTCATGGGCGGAGCCTATGATCGGCCCCAGCATCTAGGGCCAGGTTACCAGCAGCAGGGCTACCAGTATCAGCAGCCGCAGGTCATTCAAGGATATCGGCCTATTGGAGAACCCGCCCCGGGGACAGTTCCAGCTGTTGAATGTCCTCAAGGGTTTACTTGTATCCCACAACGTCGCTAAGAGACTTCCAAAAATTTTTGGCCAGCATCCGGACTTTCACAAGTTCGGGTGCTTGTTTTTTGTCCTCTAACTTGGCGCGGGGGCCGAAGGTTCTGTGGATGAAGGATCGACAGGTGATGAAGGGGCCGTCAGCTTTGCAGCATCCTCAAAAATAAGATCAAGACTGAGAGGACAAGACGCAGCCGCGCACAAGAGAGCCAAGCCTCTTTTATCAGGAACAAGACTGGGCTCAAGCGTCAGAACACCGCTTGGCTGCGAAACACCCTCGCCTGTATAGGTGTAGAAGACCACGCGGCTCATACCAGTTCTCCTTCTTCTGCGCTGCAGACCTGAAACAACATCCGCGATTTTGTGTGATCGCCAAATAACAGAAGATCGGACTCTCCCCCTAGCTTTTTAACCAAGTTGATAACCTTCATTTCTGCCACGTCCATATCCTCGTTTGGATCCAAAACGTAGTAGTCTCCAACCGGCGAAAGGGTGCCGTCTTCCATTTTTTCAAGAATCAAAAACGATCTCTCCAGCCCGGGACTCGCCCTATGGGTAAAAGTTCTTTTGTTTTCAGTTAATTGCTCGGCACCCATGTTTGAATCACCCTTTGCGCTTTGTCTTGCTTTTGTCGTCAATCTGTTCCTAAATGTAACAGCATATATTTAACGTTCTATGAAAAAAGAACCTGTTTTTAGGAGAAAGACGATGACCTCTGCCGCTGCGGCCAAGACTGTTTCACACGATTATAAAGTCAAAGATATTTCCTTGGCTGAATGGGGGCGCAAAGAAATCAAGATTGCCGAAACGGAAATGCCTGGCTTAATGGCGTTGCGGCAGGAATATGGGGCCTCTCAACCTTTGAAAGGGGCGCGGATTGTTGGCTGTTTGCACATGACAATCCAAACGGCGGTTTTGATTGAAACGCTGATGGCTCTCGGGGCAGAAATTCGCTGGTCTTCTTGCAATATTTTCTCAACTCAAGATCAGGCAGCGGCGGCGATTGCGGCGGCAGGCATTCCTGTTTTTGCGTGGAAAGGGGAAACCGAAGAAGAATATGATTGGTGTATTCACCAGACAATCAAAGGCCCGAATGGTTGGGTTCCCAATATGATTCTTGATGATGGGGGAGATTTAACTCGGGTTATTCATGAAGACTATCCAGAGTTACTGAACGGGATCAAAGGAATTTCCGAAGAAACCACAACGGGCGTTCATCGGCTTTATGAAATGGCAAAGGCCGGAAAGCTCAAAGTTCCAGCGATCAACGTCAATGACAGCGTAACCAAATCGAAATTTGACAACAAATATGGCTGCCGTGAAAGTTTGGTTGATGGGGTTCGCCGCGCCACCGATGTTATGATTGCAGGTAAAATTGCGGTTGTTTGCGGCTATGGTGACGTTGGTAAGGGGTCTGCAGAATCTTTGCGGTCGCAAGGGGCGCGGGTTATCGTGACTGAAATTGATCCAATTTGCGCTTTGCAAGCCGTGATGGAAGGCTACGATGTCCAGACCTTGGATGATGTTGTGGAGCGGGCAGATCTTTTTGTAACAGCCACGGGGAACGTTGATATCATCACCCAAGATCATATGCGCCGGATGAAAGATCGGGCGATTGTTTGCAATATCGGACACTTTGATAATGAAATTCAGGTGGGGGCTCTAAGGAACTACAAATGGCACAATGTGAAGCCTCAAGTTGATGAAATAGAATTTCCGGACGGGAAGCGGATTATTTTGTTGGCCGAAGGTCGCTTGGTCAATCTTGGCTGTGCAACGGGTCACCCAAGCTTTGTTATGAGTGCGTCCTTTACCAACCAAACCTTGGCCCAAATCGAGCTTTGGCATAACCACAGCAAATACGAAAACAAGGTGTATGTTTTGCCGCGCCACTTGGATGAGAAAGTTGCGATGCTCCATCTCGAAAAACTTGGGGTTGGCCTCACCAAATTGACCAAGGTCCAAGCTGACTATATCGGCGTGGGACAGGATGGTCCTTTCAAATCCGATCAGTATCGGTACTAGTTCGGGGAGACTGCAAAACACGGGGTTTCTGCCCCGTGTTTTTTATCCGTCTTGAAGAGAAAGGCCGAGGTCGTTAAAGTGCTTGCCATGACATCTGCTGCCCCATCAAACTTGAGAGATCGTTTGTTTGGCCCTTCGGTTGCGGCCCGAGAGAAGGCGCGACTTGAGGCTTTTCTTTCTGCCTTTCCCGGGGAGTATTGCGGATTTAATCCGGATGGTTCTTTGGCCTATTCTTCGGGATTTTTGTCTTTGCTCAAACTATCGCGGCTTGAAGGACTGACAGACATTCAGCACGCATTGCGGCCCGGGGATTCCGCAGCTCTTGAGGCGTGTTTTTCCCGCCTCAAAGAAACGGGTCAGAAATTTGCTCTCAAAGTCTATACGGCGGACGAATCTCTTATTCTAAGAATTTCGGGGTCGTCAGGAATGGCGCCGCATGACGCCGATCGCTACGATATTCTCTGGATCGAAGATATTACAGCTCAGGAACGCGACTACGAGCAAACCAGAGATGTTTTAGTCAAACACGAGGAGAAAAATCGCCGACTCAAATCCATTCTGGATGCGGTCGATCATCCGGTTTGGCTTCACGATGGACGAGGGACGCTGGTCTGGTGCAATCAACGGTATGCCGAGTTGTTACAATCCACACAGGATAAAATTGTAACGGAAGGGAAGGAACTTTCCTTCACGCCTTCTAAAAAGAAAAATGCGCCCAACCGGACATTAAAAGAAATGGTTGAGCTAGCCCTGCACGCTGGGAACAAGCAGACTGATTATAAATACCTGATTATCAAGGGGAACCGCCACTTGATGCAGGTGGATGAAATTCCGGTTTCTCATCTTGATCTGGTGATTGGGCAGGCTCTGGACGTTAGCAAAGAAGAGGATCTCGAAAGAGAGTCTCAGCGTAATCTAGCCGCCAACCGCGAATTGATGGAACAACTACGGGCAGCTATAGCTATTTTTGGTCCCGATCACAAAATTGAATTTTATAACTCTGCCTATGCGCAGCTCTGGCGTCTTGAAGAAAACTGGCTCAATACAAAACCCAAGCTTGGAGATATTCTCGAACAATTGCGGGAAACCAGACGGCTTCCTGAACAAGCGGATTTTCGGCGGTACAAGCAAGGATGGTTTGACTTTTTTACCAGCTTGTCTCCGCATGAAGATATGTTGTATTTACCGGATGGGTCCGCTTTGCGGATGCTGGTTGTCCCTCACCCGATGGGGGGACTGATGATGACTTTCGAAGATGTTTCCAGTCGGTTGGAACTTGAATCTTCGTATAATACCTTGATTGCGGTTCAGAAAGAAACACTGGACAACCTAGCAGAAGGGATTGCTGTGTTTGGCAGCAATGGGAGGTTGCAGTTCTGGAACCCCGCTTTTGCACGAATGTGGGAATTGCATCCTGAAGATCTGGAAGGACAACTTCATGTGACCCAGATTCTCGATCGCGCCCGCCGCTTTTTTCCTGCCGAAAACTGGGAGGAAATAAGAGAGAAGATCGTTTCTGAGCTGCTGCGCCGTGAGGACCGGACAGGAGACATCACGCGAACAGATGGAAAAATCCTCCACTACACCTCTGTTGCTCTTCCTGATGGGGGGAGTATGGTCACCTACCAAGATGTAACCGATACGGTGCGGGTGGAAAACGCTTTGCGGGAAAAAACCGTTGCCCTTGAAACGGCAGAGCGTTTGAAACTCGATTTTCTGGCCAACGTTTCCTACCAGCTGCGAACACCCCTGAATGCAATTATTGGCTTCACCGAACTTTTGGATAAGGAATATTTTGGTCCACTAAATCTCCGTCAAAAAGAATATACCAAAGGGCTGGGCGAAGCCGGAGAACGGCTGAAAAACCTGATTGATGATATTCTGGATCTCTCAACGATTGAGGCCGGATATATGACCCTTAACAAAGACCACGTCAATATTCACAGCGTATTAGCAGGCTTGTTCGGCCTTACGCAAGAATGGGCACGCAGCCAGCATGTTGAGGTTTCTCTTTCATGCGCGGATGACATTGGAACCATTGAAACAGATGAGCTCCGTTTGAAACAAGTTCTGCTCAACCTGATTCGCAATGCTATTGATTTTACTCCGGCGGGGGGGCGCATTACGCTCTCAGCGGTCAGGATAGGTCAGGAAGTAGCTTTATCGGTTATTGATAGCGGCCCGGGAATTGCAGAGCCTGACCAAGACCGGATTTTCAAACCTTTTGAAAGAACCGATGAAGCAAGGGAAGGAAATTCTCGTGGGGGCGCAGGTCTTGGCCTGACCCTTGTTAAGAGCATTGTTGAACTTCAAGGGGGAAGAGTTCAATTGAGCAGCCTCCCGGGTCAGGGAACAGCGGTTACCGTGGTACTACCTGAAACTTCTCACTAACAAAATCGCTTGGCCCAACACAATCGGCATAAAGTTTGGTACTTTCGTCTGGCTGTTTGTCGGCGTGGAGGTATATTTTTCCAGCCAATCTGGTTTTACACTGAAAAACAGGCATCAGGGTTCGCAAAGAAAGCGCAACAGTATAGCCAGTGTAAAAAGGACCGGTTGAGCAAATTTGTTGATCGCCTTTTGGCTCCAGTCGGAACTGAACCTCGTGTCGCCGTTTAACTCCAGCTTCGTCCGTATAATAATCGGAACGGACTGTGCCATAAATACGAACATCTGCGGTATTCACGAGAGTTGCGCATTGAGGGTCTTTGCTCACCAAAGGGTCGGCCAAAACCGGACCAGAGAGCAAAACAAGGCAAAAGATGAATAAAAGACGTGTAACCATGCTTTCAACTATACCATATCAAGAGCCGTGTGGCACGCCCCGTGTGGTCGAATATTCCATGTGGAGAGCAGTTGTCGGGTGAATTTGTCGGTAAATGGCATGAGCCACTTGGGCGGCTTCGGCAAAGCCGGTCAGAATAAGTTTAAGTTTATGGGGGTAACTGGCAATATCGCCACACGCATAAATGCCGGACAGGTTTGTGGCTCCTGTTCCCTGCTCTATGGTGATCTGGTGGTGGTCAAGGGCTAACCCCCATTCGAGAATAGGTCCCAAATTCGAAGAAAGCCCAAAAAAGGCTAGCAGGCAATCTGCGCTAAGGGTTTGTGTTTGCCCATCTAGATTGGTTACTTGCACCGCGGTTAACTGGCCGTTTTGTCCTTCGATGCTGTGAAGTTGGTAGGGAACGACCAACTGAATCTTTTTGTGCGTGGCCAGTTGTTCAAGGTGGTGAATACTGGCCGGTGCGGCGCGGAATTTATCGCGCCGATGGACAAGGTAAATTGTTTCGGCGATATCGGATAGGGAAATTGCCCAATCAACGGCACTATCGCCACCGCCAGCAATAACGACTCGTTTTCCCGCAAAATCACTTTTGCGGCGAACGGAATAAAAAACCGACTGGCCTTCATAAGCTGCCAATCCATCCAAAGGAGGGCGTTGCGGTCCAAAAGACCCGCTTCCTCCGGCAATCACGACGGCTTTGGCAGTTAGCGTTAGACCGATTGAACTGGTGAGTTTCCAATTTCCAGAAACAAATTCCAGACCAGTAATCTGTTGCCCAAGATGGTAAGTTGGTGCAAAGGGGGCGGCTTGGGCTTCAAGCTCGGCAATCAACTGGTGAGCTTCAATTTTGGGGTAGGCCGGAATGTCGTAAATGGGCTTTTCTGGATAGAGGGCTGTACATTGTCCGCCAATCTGGTCTAGTGAGTCGAAGACGTGACAAGACAGGCCAAGCATTCCGCATTCAAACACGGTAAAAAGGCCCACAGGTCCGGCTCCGATAATCGCAACATCTGTTTGAAGCATCTGCGTCATAGCTTTATAGATAAGGGAGAAGTTGTTTGAGGGAAAGACAGAAAATATGGAATTGACACAATGATCCCGTTTGACGTTTTCGAGAGCTTATCAGAGGCAGATACAATTAAGCTGGCGGAAATCTGCGCAGGAGACATTCAGTCTCACGATATTCTCCTGCTTGAAGGAGATTTGGGAAGTGGAAAATCTTTTTTTACACGGGCTTTGATTCGCAGTGTTCTGGAAGACCCGTCCTTGATGGTTCCAAGTCCGACGTTTACGTTGCTTCAAACCTACGAAGGACCGAAGGGCTCTGTCTTTCACTACGATCTTTATCGCTTGAAAGACCCGGAAGAAATATTCAATCTTGGTTGGGAAGAATCCTTAGCCGAAGGGGTGGTAATTGTTGAATGGCCAGATCGTTTGGGTCCTTATCGCCCTCATAAATCTCTCGCTCTGAAATTTGAAAATCAAGCAGGGACAGAAGATGCCCGAAAAATTACGCTCACAGATACAAGGTCAAGAAAATCATGAATCCGCTCCCTACACAGGCTTTTGTTCTTGCGGCTGGATATGGAACGCGGATGAGGCCACTTACGGACACGCTTCCCAAACCTTTGGTAAAGTTGCAAGGACGGCCCTTGCTTGGTTACGTTTTAGACCATCTTAAAACCGTTGGCCTCTCACGTGTTGTCGTGAACTCACACCATCATGCCGATGTGTTACACAAGTTTCTTTCGTCTCGCTCTGATCTGGTTTTGGTTCCTTCTTATGAAGAAATTTTGCTGGAAACGGGCGGGGGAGTTAAGAAAGCTCTTTCCCTTCTTGGGGAAAACCCGTTCTATATGATTAACGGGGATGCATTCTGGACTGATGGTCCATCTGGCAATGTGCTTCTATCTTTGGCCAAAGTTTTTGATCCAAAAAAGATGGATGTTCTTCTGCTCCTCATTCCGCTGGAGCGGATGGTTTTGACGGAAGGTATCGGCGATTACGATTTATTGCCCGATGGGCGGTTGCGCCGTAGTCTCAACAAGAGCGGAAAATTTATGTTTACGGGGATTCGGATTTGTCACCCGCGTGCGCTGCGTGATACTCCCGAAGGCCCTTTTTCTTTCTTACAGGTGATGGATCGCGCCGAGCAGGAAGGAAGGCTGTTTGGTCTGGTCCACGATGGAGCTTGGCATCATATCAGTACACCACAAGACTTACAGAGAGTTGAAGAGGACGGAAACAAAACCTTATGACGCCCCTCTCGTACTCTCATGCGCTGTTTTCAATTTCTTCTGATCGCCCGTTCCTCAGAACGCTGGCCAAAGGAATTTTGCAAAACTGTACCGACCAAGGCGAAAATCTGACAGATACGAGGATTTTTCTTCCAACACGGCGGTCTTGTCGGGCTCTGCGGGATACTTTTCTAGAAATTAGCAAAGGCCAACCCTTACTGCTGCCGCGAATGCAGCCAATTGGGGATATTGATGCCGACGAACTGGAAATTTCTCTGGCCGGATACGGCTTGCGAGACGCTTGGCAAGACATACCCGAATCTATCTCACCTATGGAGCGGCAATTTCTTTTGTCACGTTTGATTGCCAGCAAAGATCCTGACTTGTCCTATGACCAAAATTTGTCGCTTGCTGCCTCTTTGGCGCGTTTACTCGATCAAGTCCATACCGAAGATCTTGATTTTTCTGATCTACAGAAATTGGTTCCTGATAATTTGTCGGCGCATTGGCAGACGACTCTCGAATTTCTTGAAATCATCACAAAGAATTGGCCGCGTATTCTGCAAGAACGAGGTCAAATTGACCCCGCTGACAGGCGTAATCGGCTGCTTAAGAAACTAACGGAGTTTTGGAAAATTTCTCCGCCGACTACACCAATTATTGCCGCCGGATCAACTGGCTCCATTCCTTCAACAGCAGCGTTTCTTGAGGTTGTTTCAAGATTACCTAAAGGCGCGGTTATACTACCCGGATTGGACCAAAGCCTTGATGAAGAAAGCTGGGAGGCCATTGGCGACACACACCCTCAAGCAACCATGAAAGCGTTGTTGGGAAGAATGGGTGCTCATCGGTCCGATGTGCGTATTTGGCCAGTGGATGGAGCCCAGACGGACTCTCCTTCTGCGCGCTTTCGCTTGGCGCAGGCGATGATGCGTCCGGCCAGCACGTTCCGCGCTGAAAAAGAACTTGGGCCAGATAGTGCAGATGCTTTGGTGGGACTCCAGATTATAGAAGCAAACTCCGCGCAAGAAGAAGCTACAGCCATTGCGGTTGCTCTCCGCGAAGTTCTTGAAACACCCGGGCAGACAGCGGCTTTGGTAACGCCTGATCGTGAACTGGCACGGCGGGTTTCCTCGGCTTTGACCAGATGGGGACTCCATGTCGATGATAGTGCGGGAGCTTCTCTTGCCGCCTCTGCCAGCGGTCTGTTCCTGCAAAAAATAGGCAAAGTTATTGCCGATCACTTTGCACCAGTCCCCTTGCTTGATTTGCTTAAACACCCGTTAACGCGATTACCAGAGTCTGCGCCGTTGGTGGAGTTTGAAATATTTCTGACCAGAGGTCCCCGTCCAGCGCGAGGAATAGAAGGGCTAAAAGCTCGTTTGGAAGCCGGAGAAAAAATTCCGAAGAAGGAGGCTCTTAGCTGTTTTCTTGGATGGATAGAGGAATCATTTTCTCCAGCCAAAGATTTAACCCAAGAGAAGAAACCTTTTGGGGTGATGGGAGAGGCCCTCATTAAAATTGCCGAAACCTTAGCGGTGGATAGCAAGACTCTCTGGTCACAACCAGAAAGTCCCACACTGTCCACATTTCTTGTGGATTTACAAACTTACGGTTCGCTCTTACCCGATGTCAGCGTTGAGGATTATATAAATATCTTAACCCACCTCCTGGAAGCGCAAACATTGAGACCTGTCGGGGGAGACGATTCGCGTCTGATTATCCTTGGCCAGCTTGAGGCTCGCCTCATTCAGGCGGATATGATGATTCTTAGTGGCTTGAATGAAGGAACATGGCCACAAGAGGCAGGTCATGATCCGTGGATGTCTCGCCCTATGAAGCAAGACTTCGGACTTCCTCCTTCTGGCCGTAGTATTGGTCTATCGGCACATGATTTCTTTCAGGGGTTTTGCTCTCCACGAGTTCTCATTACACGGGCAACGCGTATAAAAGGGGTCCAAACTGTTCCATCAAGATGGTTGCAAAGGTTATCTGCGGTTCTGACAGCAGAAGGTCATTCTCTCCAATGGGGAAATTCTCCCTATCTTGATTGGGCACGGGCTTTGGATATGCCTGTTGAAACATTTCCAGCCCTGAGGGCACCACAACCCTGCCCCCCTTTGGCAGCGCGCCCGCAAGAACTTTCTGCAACATGGATCGAAAAATGGGTTCGAAACCCCTACCATGTTTATGCCAGTAAAATTCTTCGTCTGCGCCGTCTTGAGGGGTTAGAAGAAGAGGCTTCCCTCGCTGACCGAGGGAGTTTTCTCCACACCGTCCTTGAAAAATTTGTCAGAACTTATCCAGAAAAGATGCCAGAGCAGGCCGAAGAAATTTTTATGGAGTTAGCCAAGGTTGAACTGTCAAAACTGGAAACGCTTTCTCCAGATTGGGTTTACTGGGAACCACGTCTGCCCCGCGTGGCGGAATGGTTTGTGTCTCAGGAAAGCTCTTGGCGAAAACAGGCGAGTCCGTGGTTAATTGAACAGCAAGGATCTCTCTCTCTTCCAGTCTCTTCGGAGCGTATTTTTACCCTAACAGCCAAGGCGGACCGGATTGATCGTTTGCGGGAGGGAGAAGCTGTGATTATTGACTATAAGACAGGGGCTATTCCTTCGCTCAAAGAGATTTGGGCGGGCCGTTCGCCACAACTTCCGCTAGAGGCTCTAATTCTCGAATCAGGCGGATTCGGTGAGAAAGCTTCGGTGAAAGATTTGTCTTATTGGCAAATTTCCGGCGGCGTTGAAGCGGGGAAAGCCGAGTTTTTAGAGGCAAGGAAGACTTTTGATGTCAGGCGATCTATTCGTGAAGCCGAAGAGGGATTTAAAAAACTTGTTATGGCGTTTGAAGACGAACAGACCCCTTACATTGCCAAGGTTCCACGAAAAGCCAATCTCTACGATGACGAAAAAGCCTACGCCCATTTGGCAAGAACAACGGAGTGGAGTTCCCTCACCCTAGAAGATGAAGAAGAGGAGAAACAGGAATGAGCTTATCTAACGCTGTTCTTCCTTATCTTCCTGATGGCTCGCCAGACCCTAATCTTATTCAGCGACAAGCCGCAACACCAGAGCATATGGTCTGGGTAGGAGCCTCGGCGGGATCAGGGAAAACCAAAGTTTTAACAGATCGTGTTTTGCGTCTCCTTTTACCGGACCCTCAAGGACGTTGGTCGGGGGCGGCTCCTCACCGAATTTTATGCATTACCTTTACCAAAGCGGCCGCGGCGGAAATGGCACTACGCGTGGCCAAGCGGCTTGAAAATTGGGCGGTTTGCCCTGAAGAAAAACTGACAGCCGAGCTTGCGTCTTTGTTCGGGACACCCCCTTCTGTCGAAAGTCTTCGCGCCGCACGTCGTTTATTTTCTGAGGTTCTTGACGCTCCCGGGGGGCTCAACATCCTGACAATTCATTCATTCTGTCAATCTATCTTGGGACGGTTCCCTCTTGAATCCCAAGTGACCCCGGGATTCTCTATTCTTGAAGACCAAGCGTCTCGTAGCTTGCTCAGCACTGTCATACGATCTTTCTTGATGGAAACAAATGCGCAGGTCAAGGAGCCTCTCGCTCGTCTGGCAATAGGTCATTCTTTGGACGATCTTGAGAAGAATATTCTGACGGTTTTGGGACAGAGTCGCGAATTGTTAGAAATATGCTCTCCTTATGACGCGAACGAAGCGTTTTTGGCTCATATTCGTTCAGGCCTTGGTCTTGAAAATGGAATAGACGATCAAACTCTTGTTTCAAATTTTCTCGAAAATCTGCCTGAAGCCAGTTTGCAAGCGGCTGTAGGCGTCTTCTGTGCAGGGAGCAAAAGCTATCAAACTATAGGAGATTCCCTGCGCGACTGGCTACGCTTACCTCTGAACCAACGGCCAGTATCTCTGACAGCATATAAACTCATCTTTCTTACGACAGAGAACACTGTCCGCAAGCTGAAAAATTTTGGTGAGGACCACCCTGAAATCTTAAGATTATGGGAGGCAGAAGGTCAACGATTCCTAGATTTTGAAGATAAGCGGCGCAGTTTGCGGATAGCCCAGAAAACATCTGATCTGTTATGGGTGTCTCATCAGATATTGACTGAGTATAATCGCCGCAAGAGGAAAATAAATGCTCTTGATTTTAACGATCTGATTATCAAGACGCGGGGTCTTCTTGAACAGACGGGGACGGAATGGGTTCATTACAAACTGGATGGTGGGATTGACCATATCTTGGTGGATGAAGCTCAAGATACCAATAGCGATCAATGGGCAATCATTAAAGCGTTGTGTCAGGAATTCTTCTCGGGGGTAGGACGAGATAGTTTTTCTCCCCGCAGCTTATTTGTCGTGGGGGATGAGAAACAGTCAATCTTTAGCTTTCACGGAGCAGATCCGGCTGGGTTTTCTAGGATGCGTCGCTTTTTCGAGGACAAGTCGGTTGAGGCAGAGCGCATATTCAATTCACTTGGTTTGGATGTTTCTTTCCGTACATCTCCTCCTGTTTTGCAGGTCGTGGATCAAGTCTTCTCAAACCCAGCCTTACGGCAGAATTTAGGACTTTTACCGGAGACACCTCTGGTTCACTACGCCCACCGCTCGCGTGATGCGGGAGTGGTGGAGCTCTGGCCCGTTCGGGAAGAACCAAAGGCAGAAAAACAAGAAGGTTGGGAACTTCCCTTTGGCGAGACAGATAAACCAGCAATAGGCGGAACTTTGTCCCAGAGCGTGGCCATGATGATCTCTGGTTGGTTGCAAAGGAAAGAAATTCTAGAATCAAAAGGAAGACCGATTGAGGCTGGAGATGTTCTGGTTCTTGTCCAGAAGCGCGGTTCTTTTGTCATGGATTTGATCCGCCACTTGAAGCAGCTGCGCATTCCAGTAAGTGGCGTTGATCGCATGGTTTTGACGGATCATATTGCTGTTCAGGACTGCCTTGCTTTAGGTCGGTTTGCAAGGCTGCCCGAAGACGACTTGGTCTTGGCGTGCTTGTTAAAATCTCCCTTCATTCGTCTTGGAGAAGAGGAGTTGATGAATCTGGCACTGGGACGCGGCGGGTCTTTATGGGAAGAGGTAAAGAAGAAACATCCTCCTATTGCCGACTGGTTGTCAGGTGTGATTCACCGCGCTGGTGTCCAGTTGCCGTTTGATTTTTTTGATGAGAGCTTAACGGCTCCGTGTCCAGCTGATCTGGAGGGAGGGTCAGGGTGGCGTGCCTTTGCAACCCATTTGGGACCAGATGCACTTGATCCGCTAGGCGAATTCTTAACACTTTGTTTACAAAGTGAAGGGGATGGAACGCGATCTTTAGAGCAATTTCTTGTCGATCAAGACCGGAACACAACCGAAATTAAGCGAGAAATGGAAGAAGGCGGGGGACAAGTCCGGATTATGACGGTTCACGCATCAAAGGGGTTGGAAGCCCCGATTGTTATTTTGCCGGACACAACGGCTACACCTTCCAGACAAAAGACGGAGAGACTATTCTGGCCGTCTAAATCTGGTTTAGCCGTTCCGATATGGGCCGCTCGCGCCGATGATGAAGCCCGCATTATTGTCAATCTTCGGGAAGACGCTTATCGGGAACGCTGCGCTGAGTATATTCGGTTGATGTATGTAGCCCTGACGCGGGCGCGGGACCGACTCTATCTGATGGGCAATAAAAAAGTATCCCCTCTGTCATGGTATACTCATTTACAGCAAGCTTTCGCGGTTTTGCCAAGTGTTCAGACCCTTGATTCCGGAGTCTTGCGGTTTCAGTCATCGCAATTGGGACCAGTCAAAACTGCAGAGAGTAGAGTAGAAGCCAGAGGACAAGTGTCTATCCCTTCATGGCTTCGGTGTGAACCGCCACTCGAACCCACGCCTCCCCAGCCGTTGATGCCCTCGCGGCTTAGCGGGGCCGAGGAAGTCTATTCTCCGCTTGATAGGGGGGGTGATGGACGGTTTCAAAGGGGGGTGCTCACACACAAGCTTTTGCAATTTTTACCCGAGATTCCTTGTGAGACGTGGCAAATCGCGGGGGAAACCTTTCTCAGCCGAAATGCAAAAGACACGTCTGATTTCTTTAGACACAGCATTCTTAAGGAATGTCTTCGCATTCTGACCGACCCAGTCTTCGGCGAAATTTTTGGACCTCATTCTCTTGCTGAAGTTCCTTTGACAGGACTTCTTGGACATAACAGGATACTAAGCGGTCAAATCGATCGGCTTGTGATCTTACCTCACAAAATATTAATTGTTGATTTCAAAACCAACCGACCGTCCCCTCTTAATCCCTCGGATATTCCTGCGATTTACCTGCACCAAATGGCCTCTTATCGGGCTGCTATTGCACGCATTTACAGGGATAGAGAGATATTATGTGGTCTGTTATGGACGGATGAGCCCCGTCTCGTCTTTCTGGATAATTTGCCTAACCTTGCTTGATTTATTTAGAACAAAGACGATAATTCTTTTTTAATTAATTGCGTTGATTCGAAAAAAAGGAGCCTTCCATGTCCAACCACCATGTCAATGATCAGAATTTTGAAGCTGAAGTTTTGAAATCTACCCAGCCAGTCGTTGTAGATTTTTGGGCTGAGTGGTGTGGCCCATGCAAGATGATGTCTCCCTTGATTGACGAACTTTCTACCGAGTTGGCAGGGCAAGTTAAGGTCGTCAAAATGAATATTGATGAAAGCACAAATACCCCTACAAAGTACGGAATCCGTGGCATACCGACCTTCATTGTTTTTAAGGAAGGGCAGGTTGTGGCAACCAAAGTAGGGGGGATGTCCAAAGGACAACTCTCTGACTGGGTGAAAACATCCATCGCATAAAACGGATTCTAAACTTCTCTTTTAGACTCATATTCTGTTGCTTGTATGTTACAGCCCGTCTCTAAAATGAGTGGGATGAAAAACGTGTTTTGAATTTTTTCAAAAACGCGATACACTGTGCCGAATCGTGTTCTAACCTCAAACAGGAGAAATACAAAAATGGCATTAGCAAAAAAAGCACCTGCAGCAAAGCCAGCTGCTAAACCAGCAGCTAAACCGGCTGCCGCTAAAAAACCAGTAGCAAAAAAACCAGCTGCTGTAAAAAAACCAACCGCAGCCAAACCAGCTGCAGCTAAAAAACCAACAGAAGACAAACCAGCTGCTGCTAAAAAACCAGCCGCAGCCAAACCTGCTGCCGCTAAAAAACCAGCTGTAAAAAAACCAGCCGCAGCCAAACCTGCTGCCGCTAAAAAACCAGCTGTAAAAAAACCAGCCGCAGCTAAACCTGCTGCCGCTAAAAAACCAGTAGCTAAAAAGCCAGCTGCCTAATTAGCTGGTTTCTTGTAGAACAAAAAAACCCTCTCAATTGAGAGGGTTTTTTATATGTCGACTTCCAGAATTTACTTAGGGACGGAAGAGCTAATAACCATCATAACCTGACGGCCTTCCATTTTGGGTTCTGCTTCAACTTTTCCTAATGTCCCAATGTCCTCAATCATTTTTTTGAGAAGGTCGAGCCCAAGTTTGGTATGGGAAAGTTCGCGTCCACGAAATTTCAGAATGACTTTGACTTTGTCGCCGTCTTCAAGAAAGCGTTTAGCGTTCTTGAGTTTAACCTCGTAGTCATGATCTCCGATCATGGGACGAATTTGTATTTCCTTAATCTCGATTATTTTCTGATTTTTTCGGGCTTCGGCAGCTTTCTTTTGCTGTTCGTACCTATATTTACCGTAATCAAGTATTTTGCAAACGGGAGGATCTGCGTTCGGAG
>JAEUKO010000030.1:0-22124 GCA_016794285.1 Alphaproteobacteria bacterium
GCATGATACCAGTACGCCGGAATTATTTAGCCGTGATTTTCGCGCTCTTAGCCACGGGTGTATTCGTCTTTCTGAACCAAAAAAGATTGCCAATTTTGTTTTGGGAAAAAATCAGGGATGGTCAGAAGAGAAAATGGAAAAACATCTGGGGCATACCAGAACGGTTGAAATCAAAGCAGAGTCTCCTTTCTCCGTTTACGTTCTTTACAACACCATCTGGTTGGATCGTGAAGGGCATCTGATTATCGGGGATGACGTCTATAGCCTTGATTCGAAACTCGTAAATGCTCTGCAAAGTAGTGGGAAGATAAAACTTCCTGTCAGTTTGAGTAAAATCAACTCATTGTAATTAATAGATAATTTTCTTGTGCTAGACATTTTAGCGTTTACTGTCTATAAGACTTGTTTGCTGTAAACCAGAGTACTTTTGTTCAATCAACTTGCAAGGTTCAAATATGTCCTTTTTGCTCGATGAGACTGAGACACTGCTTAATAGACGTGCCTTTTTGAAAGGCGGATTAACTCTTTCGGCTTCGGCCTTGATTTCTGTTAGCTCGGTAACACCGGCCTTTGCTTTGCCCGGGCGTGGAGCTTACAGCGTTAGTTTTCGCAATGAACACACGGGGGAGAGCTTCTCCGGTGTTTATCGCGTGGGTAATAAATATCTTCCCGAAGCGTTCGAGCGAATCAATTATGTTTTGCGGGATTTTCGGGCCAATGAAGTTTTCCCGATTGATCCACGGGCGGTCGATATTGTCGCCGTTATTCGTCGGGCTATGGGAACCAAGAGAGGGTATAGTGTTCTCTCGGGGTACCGTTCCCCGCGCACCAATTCCCACTTGCGGGCAGCTAGTGAGGGGGTTGCCAAACGCTCCCTTCATATGTCGGGTCAGGCGATTGATGTGCGAATGGATGATGTTGAAACCAAACATTTGCGCGATCTAGCGGTTAAGCTTGCGGCGGGCGGTGTTGGTTACTACCCCAGAAGTGGTTTTGTCCATCTTGATTCCGGTGCATTTCGGACGTGGTAAGCTGCTCGGTATTTTGCTGAAGGGGGTGTGTTGGAAAAGAAGTCCTTAATCGCAACGGCCATTATGGTTGCGGTGATCCTGTCGGTGGTGGTGGGGTCCTCGCGATTGATTAAAAAAGCCGTGGACAAAGATTGTTTCCAACTGACCCTTTGTGACAAGGCGGAAATTCTTTCACCGCCTGAGGTCAAGAAAATCACACATCTTCAAGAAAAAATTCTTCGGAACAACGATGTTGATTTTCGCATTTTACTTGTTCCGGATGCGGGCCCTCTTCAGCAAGCTGGAAATAATTTCTTCGTTGTTATGCGGGTAGGAAGTTACAGTCTGTCCAAACAAGGGGTTTTCCTCTTAGTTGACACAAAACAGAATACCGCATGGATGACTACCACAACCAACAAGATTGCTTTTGTTTTTCCTCCGACCTTTAATCAATATGTCGGAGATCAAATCCTTTCCCCATATCTTGAGAAGAAAAAAATTCCCGAAGGCCTTCTGGCGGTAACAAATTTGGTTGCTGAGGTTATAAAAGAGGGTGCAGAGAAGTAAATCTTCAGAATCTCCTTCATAGAGAGATTCAATTTTTGTCCTCAAAGAGCTGCAGTTCATTTTTTTCTCTTATCTTGTCTATAATTTTTTCAGAGTCCGATTCATCTTTTCCTGCTTCCAGCATGACAAGGCGCGCCATGCTCAGGCTGGATTCAAGTGTTTCGGCGACAACATGTTTTGCCCCCAGATCGTAATAGAGCCCCATATTGGCAGTATCCTGAGCCCTTACAATAACTGGAACCAAAGGCCATTCCATCCGCAGGGCTTTTATCATACTGGCAACTGATTCGTGTTTGTCTATCGCAATCACAATAGCGATGATGTTCCCCTTGTTCAGACCTTGCCAAAGCTCAATTTTTCGTGCGTCTCCATAAATGATGTGGTGGCCGAGCTGTTTCAAAGCCATGACTTTGGTAGCGTTAAGGTCAAACCCTATATAGTTGATGTGGCAGCTTTGTAAGGCACTGGCAAGAAGCTGACCCACGCGTCCCATACCAGCTATTATCACGATGTCCTCTTTTTCCTCGTAAAAATCTCCGGCGGGGGCCTCTTCTGCTTTTTCTGGGAAAAGTTTTGCGCTGAGGAAGGGCGCAATCTTGAACAACGCAGGAGAGAGCATCATGGAAACGACTGTTACCAGATAGAAAAATTGCATATCGTGTTGAGAAATGAGTTGAGAGGCAGCAGCAACACCGAGCAGAAGCAGGGCAAACTCGCCTGGTTGGGCAAGAAACAGAGAGGTTTGAAACGCCTTCTTTTTGGGAACCTTGAACATCAGGCACAAAGGAAAAAGAACAGAGGATTTTACAAGAAAGAGCCCCAGAACGGCAGCAAGAAGAATATGGGGAGCCAAGAAAAATTCTCTTACATCTATCATCATACCGATGGATAAAAAGAATATGCCGAGCAGCATACCTTTAACCGGAGAAAAGATGATCTCGACTTCGTGGCGAAATTCGGTTTCAGCGATGAGAAGGCCAGCCAGAAACGCGCCCAAGGCCAGCGACAGACCGGCGGATAAGGTGAGAGCAGAACATCCAATAACCACAAACGCGGCAAAGGCCGATAACCATTCGGCATTGTGTGAAACCCCTGTGTACTGCAAAAGGGTTTTAAGCACACGTTGTCCCAGAAAAAAAATGGCCAGAACGGCGGCTATCCCGATACCAAGAGAAATGACGATGTTTTCTAAAACGCCATGATCGCTCTCTCCCCCGAATGAGGTCGCCAGAACCAAGATAGGAACCACGGCGAGGTCTTGCATGAGGAGGATTGAAAAACTTAGAACCCCCACAGGGCGGTTGGTCAAGTGCCTCTCTTCCAGAAGTTTCATGACAATGGCAGTGGAAGAAAGGGCAAAAGCCGACCCAAGGATAATAGAGGCTTCGAGCGAGTGATCGAAGAAACGTGCGATGAGAAAAACCAGTGTTGCCGTGGCAATAATTTGTGCGCTGCCAAGGCCAAATATATAGTGTTTCAATTCACGCAGACGATCAATCGAGAGTTCAAGGCCAATCATAAACATAAGGGAAACAATGCCTAGTTCCCCCAAGATATGAACAGTTTCAGTATTTTTAATGGTGAACATCTGGAGCCATTCATGGCCTCCAGCCCAAGAAGCGTATCCATAGGGGCCTATCGCAATGCCAGCTATCAGATAGCCAAGAATAGGAGAAATATGCAGGCGTTGGAGCAGGGGAACAACCACTCCGGCAATTCCAAAAAAGAGCAGAACATAAAAGATGACACTAAACATATCAGAAGGAGAATGAGTCGCGGATTCCACTTTGACCTGCTTTGATTCTGGCAGAGATATTCCAAGCTCAAATTGTAGGGCAAATGTTCAGGTCAGGCAAGGTAAAGCAAGGAAAAACGGAAATTAAGGGGTCGAAATTTCTTGAAAGGCGCGGTATCATGCCCGTTGGCACTTTGCCCATCTTATTGGGAAACAGGTAAAAGAACAAAAATGGAAATTTGGTCGGATCAGGGGATTGTGCTTTCGGCGCGTTCTCACGGTGAGGGGGGAGCAGTTGTTTCTGTGCTCACAGAATCTCACGGAAGGCACGCAGGATATGTTCACGGCGCACGCTCTTCAAAGCTTCGAGGAATGGTTGAACCCGGGACGCTGGTCACTTTTGAATGGAAAGCCCGCATTGCTGACCAGTTAGGCACCATGATTTTTGACGGGGGGCGCAATCTTGCCGGTCTTATTCTGGATGATCCGCTCAAACTTGCGGCTCTTCTGTCTGCTTGCTCGTTATGTGATGCGGCCTTGCCTGAGCGGGAGGGACACCCTTCTTTGTTTCGAGGCATGAAGGCCTTGCTTGAGACGTTGCAAACCGAGATATGGGGGGCTGCCTATGTCCTGTGGGAGATTGCTTTTCTGAGGGAGTTGGGATTTGGCATGGATCTAGGTCGTTGCGTGGCAGGCGGAGACTCCGGAGCCTTGGCTTATGTCAGTCCAAAATCTGGCTGTGCGGTTTCTCTACAAGAGGGTAATCCCTATCGTGACAAGCTTCTTGCCCTTCCACAATTCCTGCGTCCACTCGCCTCAAGGGGAGTTGGGGGAGGCGTTGGGGAACCCGAAGATGTGGCTGTGGGGCTGAAAATGACGGGATATTTTTTGCAAAACTGGGTTTTTGCGCATCATTCGGGCGGAGTTCCAGAGGCACGCTTGCGTTTTGAGAGTCTTTTTGTCAAAACTTGTCCTGCCGCAATTGAATCGGCAGCCTAACCGAAAAACAAGAGAGTAATTTTATGGCCCGCAAGACACCCCCTTCCGCTGCGACTGAGATGATTCTGGATCAGCCGATGACTCAATTGCTGTCAGAGAGGTATTTATCTTACGCTCTTTCTACGATCATGTCCCGTTCCTTGCCGGATGTCCGTGATGGGCTCAAGCCAGTTCATCGCCGGTTGCTTTACGCGATGTCTCAGTTGAAACTCGCTCCCAACCTTCCTCCTAAAAAGTCTGCGCGGGTAGTCGGGGATGTGATTGGTAAGTTTCACCCCCACGGAGATACAGCAGTTTATGATACTCTGGTGCGTTTGGCGCAGGATTTTTCTGTTCGCTACCCTCTTGTGGATGGACAAGGAAACTTTGGGAATATTGATGGCGATAACGCCGCTGCGATGCGGTACACAGAATCCAGATTGACGGCCACCGCAATATCTTTGCTCGAAGGGATTGACGAAGATGCCGTAGATTTTCGTGCAACCTATGACGGGGAGACTTTGGAACCCGTTGTGATGCCAGCCAACTTTCCAAACCTTCTGGCCAATGGGGCTTCGGGAATTGCTGTGGGGATGGCAACTAGCATTCCGCCCCATAATGTTGCCGAACTTTGTGAAGCGATGGAAATGATGATCGAGAAAAAGAATGTCTCGATTGATGAGATTGCCAAAATTGTCAAAGGGCCGGATTTTCCAACCGGAGGAATCTTGGTGGAATCTCCTGAGAGTATTCGTGAATCATACCGGAGCGGACGGGGAAGTTTTCGTGTGCGTGCCCGCTGGGTCAAGGAAGATATGAAGCAGGGAGTGTGGCAGATCGTGGTCACTGAAATTCCCTATCTGGTTCAAAAGGCCAAGCTGATTGAAACCATTGCCAACCTCATCAACGATAAGAAATTACCGCTTCTTGACGATGTCAGGGATGAAAGCGCGGAAGACATTCGGCTGATTCTGGTTCCCAAAAACCGCAACGTGGAACCAGAATTGCTCATGGAAACTTTGTACCGTGCAACAGATCTTGAAAACCGCTTTCCCTTGAATATGAACGTTCTTGAAGACGGGCTTGTACCGCGTGTCATGAATATAAAAGAGGTTTTAGAGGCGTGGCTCAAACATCGTCAGGATGTTCTGGTTCGGCGGGCGAATTTTCGTCTTGGTGAGGTAACGCATCGCCTTGAAGTTCTCGCGGGCTATCTGATCGTTTACCTGAACATTGACGAAGTCATCAAAATTATCCGCGAAAGCGAGGAGCCAAAGCCCAAACTCATAAAACGATTTGGCCTTACAGATGTTCAAGCTGAAGCTATTCTCAATATGCGCCTGCGGTCTTTGCGTAAGCTTGAAGAAATGGAAATTCGTAAGGAGCATGACGCGCTTGAGCAAGAAAAAGACCTACTCGAAAAACTTTTGCAATCCGAAACAAAGCAATGGGCTGAAATCAAAAAACAAGTAGGGGTTACCAAGAAAACCTACGGTCCGACAACCGTTCTTGGCGCACGCCGAACCACAATCGGCAAACCTCCTGCGCCTGTTAGTGTTGATTTGCAGCAAGCGATGATTGAAAAGGAACCTCTCACCTTGATTTGTTCGGCCAAGGGATGGATTCGTTCGATGAAAGGGCATGGGCTGAATACGGCAGAACTCAAATACAAAGAGGGGGATCGTGAACAGTTTGTTCTAGAGGGACAATCAACCGATAAGATTTTGATTTATGCGAGCAATGGACGGTTTTACACCTTGCCCGCAGACAAATTGCCTTCGGGGCGTGGTTTTGGTGAACCTGTCCGGCTCTTGGTTGAAATTCCAAACGATGCCGACATTACCGCTATGATGATTTGGCAGCCGGATCAAAGATTGCTTTTGGCCTCTCGCGATGGGCGGGGCTTTATCGTTCCTTCGAGTGAAATTCTGGCTCAGACACGCAACGGCAAACAGGTTATGACTGTTGAGGACAATGCTGATGCTGTCTTTTGCGCGGTGATAGAACCTCATCATAATCATGTGGCTGTGATCGGAAACAACCGAAAAATGTTGGTCTTCAAACTGGACCAAATTCCAGAAATGGGAAAAGGAAAGGGCGTTATCCTTCAAAAGTATAAAGATGCTCATTTCAGCGATGCCAAGACCTTTAACCTCAAGGAAGGGCTGACGTTCCTTTCTGGAACCCGCGAATTTTCGGTTCCAAGTGTTAAGGAATGGGTTGGGGAGAGGGCTCAGGCAGGAAAACTGCCCCCCAATGGCTTTCCCAAAAGAAACAAGTTTTAGGATGTTTGGAGCAGACTTGTCTAAAGGTTGACGTAATAACGATTTTTAGCTTGTGTTTTCGAGGGAAAGGCGCTAGAGCCTGTCTTATGTCTTATCAAGCCCGAACTGCTCTAACTGCTTTTTCTGCTGCCATGACAAGTTTTTGTCGGATGGGGCAGGTTGATCTGCGTGCTCTGATTGAGAGCTTACCTTATTCGGCATATCAGGTAATATTGTCCCAGAGAGCTTTGAAACAACACTTGGAAACAACGGGGATTTCCTTTGCTTCTTGTCATGGAAGCACCTCAAAAGAGGCATTTACCAAGACCTTGAAGAGTGTCTCTTTGGCTTTAATGAAACCGATTTATCGTGACCTTCAGAATCCGCTGCTTGTGGAGCAGCGTCACGAACTGACGGGACGGCTTATTGATGCGATTACCGAGCTGGAGTTTCCGGCGCGGTATCCGGCAGATGCGCGGTTGTTGCAAGCTGTAGGGGAGACGGACCCCCAAAGATTTGCTCAGATTGTACAACCTTTGGCTCTTGCCTATTTGCAATGGGAGATGGCGGAGCGTTTGGCCGCGAAGGGTGTGGCTGAGATTCCACCGGTTCACAATTTTTCTAATGACCCCGATCTTGGTCATCTCAACTATGTTTTCTCACAAGTTGCGGGAGAACAACAAGATGTGTTTCCTTATTTAGGGATAGCACTAGACATGACAGGGTGTGATTACGAAGATACTAAACTGCTTGCGCCGTTGTTTTCTCATAACCATAAGTGAACTGCGTACCCTAAGGGAACTGGACGTTGCCTTGTGTTTTGGTATAGGTCGGGGCTGGGGGAGTGTAGGCTCCATCGCTGCCGCTGGCCTTGGCGGGTTTCCCGCCTGTTGTGGGCTTTGTCAAAGACTCACGCAGCAAGATGACACTGATTCGTCTATTTTGCGGATCAAGGGGGTTTTGTTTGTTGAGGTGTTCGGTGTCGGCTTTGCCCACCACATTGGCGAGTTTTTTCGGGGAAATACCGCTTTCCAGCAAGACGCGGCGGCTGGCATTGGCACGATCACTCGAAAGCTCCCAGTTGGTATAATCGGCTCCTTCGCCATAGGCTGCGCTATCTGTATGTCCGCGCACCGATAATTCATTGGGCATGGCTTTGATAACTTTGGCGACCATGCTAATCAACTTGACGGTTTTCTCATAGGGCTGGGCGCTTCCCGAAGGGAACATCGAAGCCCCATCCTGATCCACAACTTGAATACGCAATCCTTCAGGAGTCATGTCAATTTTGAGGTTCTTGGAAAGTTCCTTGAGTTCAGAGTCGCTGATGGCTTTTTCAATCTGTTTTTTAATTTCTTCGAACTTGGCATCCTCCCGTTTACGAACCTCTTCTTGAAGTTGTTCTTCCGACATTTTATTGGGGTCGGATTGGGTCGTGGTGGGGGGGGTATCGCTGGGAGTCATGGCGGACGTGTCGTTCACGCGTGCGCCGTCCGGAGAAACAGTCATCCCACCCATTACGCCACCAGCCCCACTGGTAACATTGGAGACTTCCATCGGGGTGGGGTCAAAATATTCGGCGATTCCCTTGCGTTGTTCTTCAGTTGTGGCATTGAGTAACCACATCAGGAGGAAGAACGCCATCATGGCTGTCACAAAGTCCGCATACGCAACTTTCCATGCACCGCCGTGGTGGCCATGTCCGCCTTTTTTTATTTTTTTGACGATAATGGGAGCTTGGCTGTCAGTTTTTTTATTGGCCACGATCTACTTCCTTTCCACCTTAGCTAGGGGTAGGAAGCGTATTCAGTTTCTCTTCCAGTTCTTGGAAGCTTGGCTGAACATCATGAGGCAAGAATTTGCGGGCGAATTCAACCGCAACTTGAGGAGCGGTTCCTTGCAGGAAGGCAAGAACGCCAAGTTTAAGGCATTTGTAATACATGACTTCGGTTTCAGCGCGGCCTTTCATCGCACCAGCAATCGGTCCGACAAGCCCATAGGAGAGCCAAACCCCAAGGAAAGTTCCTACCAAAGCCGCCCCGATCATAGCTCCCAATACTTCAGGGGGTTCGGTAATCGAGGCCATCGTTTTAATAACCCCCAAAACGGCAGCCACAATACCAAGAGCTGGAATACCATCGGCCATTGTTTGAACAGCGTGGCCCGGGTGGTTGTGGTGAGTTTCAATGGTGGTGATTTCTTCGTCCATCAAGGCTTCGATAGTCAAAGGGTTATCATTGCCAAGCGAAATAATCCGCAGATAGTCGCATAAAAATGTAACGGCGTGGTGGTTATGGGCGAAGCTGGGAAAATTGTTAAACAACGTACTGTTGTGCGGGTTTTCAATGTGAGCCTCAATGGAAAGCCACCCTTTCGAGCGCACCAGCTTAAAGAGCGAGTACATCATACTCAGCAATTCCATGTAATCGTTTTTGGAATAAGCCGAAGGTTTACCGATGGACTTCATGTAGGAAATTGTTTCTTTCACTACACTGGTTGGGTTCGACACGATAAACGCAGCAATGGCACTCCCGAAGATGATGATAAGTTCACCAGGCATTGCCGCGCCAATGGTTCCCAAGATGTGGATGTAGTGTTCAAAATGGAAGTGCATGGCGACCAGCAGGCCGCCAAATGTACAAACCAAAACAAGAACCAAACCGGCAAACTTCATGACGCGCTACTAGCTCACAGGATTAAACAACGGGGACTCCTGCCCTTATGGTGCAGTCTGCCACGGACGCAGTTAATGGGGGTTTAATCGGTTATAGAAAACGCAGAAAGAAAGAGAGAAAATGTCTTCCAATTGTGCGGGAAACGGGATGAAAAAACAACCCGTTATTGTTACGCATTTTCGCGGATTATTTTTGCAGCATCCAAAGCTGCATAGGTGATGATACCGTCTGCGCCAGCCCGTTTGAACGCGAGCAGCATCTCCATCATGGCAGTTTGTTCGTCAATCCAGCCATTCTGGGCGGCGGCCTTTATCATGCAGTACTCGCCGGAGACGTTATAAACAAAGGTGGGCATCTGAAAAGTGGATTTGACACGGTAAAGAATATCAAGATAGGCAAGGCCTGGTTTCACCATCACCATATCCGCCCCTTGGTCAATATCAAGGGCGACTTCGCGCAAGGCTTCCTCGGCATTGGCGGGGTCCATTTGGTAGGTCTTACGGTTTTTGGGGCCTTGCCCTTGACCTAAAGAACATCCTGCCGCATCACGGAAGGGGCCATAAAATCCCGAAGCGTATTTGGCGGCATAGGCCAGAATGGCCGTGCGAGAATATCCGCTGCTGTCGAGAGCATCGCGGATAGCGGCAATTTGGCCATCCATCATACCAGATGGGGCAATGACATCGGCTCCGGCCTCGGCAGCGGTTACCGCTTGGCGTGCAATATTTTCAATCGTGCGGTCATTATCTACATCGTTGTGGGCATGGTCTATTGGGCCGCAATGGCCATGATCGGTGTATTCACAAAAACACGCATCGGCCATGATGATAAGGTCTGGGCAAGTGTCTTTGGCGCGTTTGACCATGCGGTCTAGCAAGCCGCCTTTGCGGAACGAATCGGTTCCTTCGTGATCCTTATGGTTTGAAACGCCAAAAAGCATAACGGCGGGAACTTTGGCGGCATCAACCTGTTTCAAAAGGCTCTCCATACTTTTTTCGCTTTGGCGAAAAACCCCGGGCATGGAAGAAACAGGGGTTGGTTCACTTATCGATTCATCAACAAAAATAGGGAAAATCAAATCATCCGTGTGCAAGCGATGTTCGCGGACAAGGCGGCGCATGGTTTCGCTGGTGCGCAGACGGCGCGGACGGTGAATGAGATTTGGGTCGTCTAGGTGTGAACACACCTTAGATTCAACAGGTTGGCCTTTTACGAAATTTGTAATCGTCATCACAGACTCCCATCATCATTCTTGATGGTTCTTGATTTAGGCCATTCTATGAGAAATGTCAAAACAGGCGGAAAATTAAGCCTTTTCCTTTTCTTTGGCGGCTTTTTGGTCCCGTTCTTTCAACCAGCGGCGAACAGCCGCTACGCCGTGCTTTTCATGGCTAAAGCGTTCCGGAGCTAGATCAGGAATCTGGTGAAGGTCGTGAGCAGGAATCTCCGTACAGTTTTTGTCAAACTGGCGAATGAAATGGCGAACACGGGGCATAATTTCATGCTTCCACTTCCGGCCATTGAAAATCCCGTAGTGGCCACAGCCAAGTTGGAAGTGGTGGTACTGTTTCGACTGGGCCAAAGAGTAGCACAAATCATGCGCGGCAGTTGTTTGACCGCGTGCGGAAATATCATCTAGTTCGCCTTCAATGGTGAGCAGGGCAGTGCGCTCAATCTTGCTGGGCAAGACATCGTGCAAGCGATCAGTTAACGGGTCCCGCCATTTCATCTGCGATTTTGGCAACAGGTGACGTTGGAACACCACATCAACGGTCTGGAGGTAAAATTCGGCTGGCAAATCCATGACCGCAAGATATTCGTCATAGAATTTGCGGTGAGATTCAGCAGAATCTCCATCACCTTGCACAAGGTGTTTGTAAAATTGCATATGAGAGCCAACGTGGCGATCTAGGTTCATAGACATAAATCCGCTCAATTGGATAAAGCCTGGGTAAACGCGCCGAAAAGCCCCCGGGTAATAGGCGGGAACATCGGCGATAACAGTATTCTTGAACCACGACAAAGGCCGCTCTTCAGCGGTTTGAGTCACTTGAGTTTTTGAAATGCGGGTGTCAATTGGCCCCCCCATGAGAATCATACTCAAGGGTTGGTTAGGGTCTTTTTCCGCGGCCATCAAGGAGACGGCGGCCAAAGTGGGAACAGCAGGTTGGCAAACTGCAATGACGTGGGTATTTGGCCCCAGCAGACTTAGAAACTGGCGGATGTAGTTAATGTAATCATCAAGAGTAAAGCTGCCCTCCTTGAGGGGGATCATTCGCGCATCAATCCAGTCTGTGATGTAAACATCATGGTGGGGAAGAAGGGCTTCAACGGTTCCCCGTAGCAATGTCGCAAAATGTCCTGACATAGGGGCGACAATCAAAACTTTTGGGTCTGTACGTTTTATACGGCGCTTGAAATGCAGCAGATTGGCAAAAGGTTTCTCAACAATAAATTCTTCAACAACTTCAATTTTTTTGCCATCTATATGCGTATAGGGCAGTTCAAAGCTCGGTTTTCCGAAGCGGCTGGTCATCCGTTCAAAAACTTCAGCCCCCGCTGCGATGGTTCGTCCGGTCTGTGTATAAGACATTGGGTTGAGAGGATTCCGGAAAACTGTCCGCATAAGTTCTGCCCCAATGCGGGCGGGGGTCAAAACAGCGTGTTGCAAGTCATATAAATGGTAAATCATAGGGAAATCCTTCCTGTCCGGAATTTTACAGTAGAGGACGGGGGTTAATTTTTCATTAGGAAGCCCTGAGTGAGCCAAGTATGATTGTATCCTGTTTTTTATCCTTTGCCCATGCGTCCTGTTCAAAATGTTGATTGAATCTTTTCTAGCACAGATTGCAAGTCCAGAGCGGATTGGTTCAGCTCTTCTTTGTGTCCTGATTGCGAGTGCGGGAGGATTTTTCCTAAAACTAGGCTCTGGCAATGCCGTGCCGATACTTTGGCAAGTTCTTGATCGCATCGTCGGAAGCGTGGCACGGAAATCTTATAATACAGAACGCTCTTTTTCTTCTCTGGCATTTCGCGGTGGTTTTTTTGTCAGTCTTTACCTTGTGTTTGCGTTGGTCCTTGGAGGACTTGCGGTTCAATTGGTTCGGTATTTTCCTCTGTTCGGATTGCTAGAGCCTGTATTGCTCATGATCGCTCTTTCGGGCGGAGCGGTCTGGTCGGCAATGCTCACTTTGTATAGAGCTCTTGCAGTAGAAAAAAAACTGACCAAAGGGAGTTTTTATCCCATTGCCGTTTCAACTCGTACGGATTTGAACTCGACAGATCATTTCGGAATTACGCGAGTGGGAATTGGTTTCATGGCTTTGGCTTTCAACCTTGGACTTGTTGCTCCGCTGTTTTGGTACTTGCTGTTTGGGCTGCCCGGGGCTTACTTGTATGCAGCGGCGGCGGCGGCTCGCTGGGGATTGGCCAAAGAAGGTTTTGCCAAAGGGATGGGGGATATGGCTTTGAAATTAGAGGCCATGCTGGGTTCCCTTCCTCACCTGTTTGCATCTTTTTTGATGATTTTTGCGGCGTTGTTTACTCCAACGGCGCGGCTAACCCGTGCGGTTATGGGGTGTTTCAGCTCAACAGGTCGGGCCCCCTACGCGCAAGGTGGAGCCATTCTAACAGCCGTGGCATGGGCACTCGATATTTCACTCGGCGGGCCGGTCCAAGACTTGGAAGGAAGCGTTCTCAAGCGCGATTGGGTTGGTCCGAAAACGGCTACAGCAAAACTGGATCGTGGCCATTTGCGGCGGGCAATTTATCTTAGCGTTATGGCTTATGTTCTGACTCTGGCCTCTCTTATTGCGGGTCTATTCGTCTGGCGCGTGTTTACAATTTAGGCTCGTTTTCCGATGCGTTTTGCTTCCAGCAAGGGAGCCAAATATTTTCCCGTATAGCTTTTCTTCACTCCGGCAATATCTTCGGGGGTTCCGGTGGCGATGATTTCTCCGCCTCCCGCGCCGCCTTCCGGCCCAATATCCAGTATCCAGTCGGCAGTTTTTATGACGTCCAAGTTATGTTCGATCACCACAACGGTATTGCCTTGGTCAACCAGACGGTGAAGAACTTCGAGCAATTTTTTAACGTCCTCGAAATGGAGTCCGGTGGTGGGTTCATCAAGAATATAAAGAGTTTGTCCGGTTGCCCGTTTCGAAAGCTCTTTGGAAAGTTTTACTCTCTGCGCTTCCCCGCCGGAGAGTGTGGTGGCAGGCTGACCGATTTTTATATAATCAAGCCCCACGCTTTTGAGGGTTTCCAGTTTGTCGCGGATGGAGGGAACCGCCTTGAAAAATTCGGCTCCTTCCTCAATCGACATATCGAGTACATCGCTGATGGATTTGTCTCTGTATTTGACTTCAAGCGTTTCGCGATTGTAACGTTTTCCGTCGCACGCCTCACACGTCACATAGACATCCGGCAAAAAGTGCATCTCAATTTTTATAACCCCATCTCCTTCGCAGGATTCGCAGCGTCCACCTTTGACGTTGAAAGAAAATCGTCCGGCGTTATATCCTCTGGCTTTGGCTTCGGGTAATCCAGCGAACCATTCACGAATAGGCGTGAAGCATCCGGTATAGGTTGCGGGGTTGGAACGCGGCGTGCGGCCAATGGGGGATTGGTCAATATCAATGACTTTGTCGAGATGTTCCAGCCCCTCGATCTTTTGGTAGGGGGAGGGAATCTCATGCGTTTTCATCAAGCGGCGACTGGCAGCCTTATACAAGGTGTCAAGCGTGAGTGTGGATTTCCCGCTGCCCGAAACGCCTGTAATGCAGGTAAATGTCCCCAAGGGAATTTCGGCCGTGATGTTTTTCAGGTTATTCCCGCTGGCCCCGACAAGTCGAATGATTTGCGAAGTCTTGCCGGACTTTTTGGCCACGCGGCGAGTTTTGGGAAGGGGAATGGATTTCTGGCCCGTCATATATTGGGCGGTAACGCTGTTTTTGTTTTTGAAGACATGATCGGGAGTGCCACACGTCACAACTTCCCCTCCGTGAAGGCCAGCCCCTGGTCCCATATCAATTAAATAGTCGGCGGCGCGGATGGCATCTTCATCATGTTCAACGACCAGAACGGTATTACCAATATCGCGCAAATGACGCAGCGTTTCGAGCAGCCGCGTATTGTCACGCTGGTGAAGGCCGATAGAGGGTTCATCCAGCACATACAAAACCCCTGTTAGGCCAGACCCGATTTGAGAGGCCAAGCGAATGCGTTGACTTTCTCCACCCGAGAGGGTTCCCGACGCACGGGAAAGCGAGAGATAATCAAGCCCTACATTGACCAGAAAAGAAAGACGTTCGTTGATCTCCTTGAGAATGCGGGCTCCCACTTCGTTTTGTTGGCGCGAAAGAGTTTTTGGAAGAGCTGAAAACCAGTCGCGGGCCTCGATAATTGAAAGCTCGGTTGCTGCTGAGATGGTTTTTCCATTGATTTTGACGGCGAGAGCTTCGGGTTTCAGTCGTGCGCCGTTGCAACTTTCACAATGGGAGCTGGATTGGTATTTTGATAGTTCCTCAACAATGCCTTGTGAGTCTGTTTCCTTCAAGCGGCGTTCGAGGTTGGGAATAACCCCTTCGAACGGTTTCGTGGTTTTGTAGGATCGTGCTCCTTCTTCGAACAGGAACGTAATCTCTTTCCCTCCGCTGCCATATAAAATTGTGTCTCGGGTTTTTTTGTCCAGAGCACTCCACGGAGTGTGCATACTGGCTTTGGTTGCGAGGCAGACAGCCTCCAGTGTCTGGATATAGTAGCGTGCAAAACTTTTGGACCACGGCTCAATCGCGCCTTCGGCGAGAGACTTGCTTTCATCCGGAACAACCAAGTGGGGGTCCATGTACAACGTGACCCCCAGACCATCACAATCGGGGCAGGCTCCATGTGGAGAGTTAAACGAGAATAAGCGCGGTTCGATTTCAGAAATAGTAAAGCCGGAGACTGGACAGGCAAATTTTTCCGAGAAAAGAGTTTGTTCACCGCTGTCGGCTTTTTCAGCTATCACAAGTCCATCACTGAGCTGTAGAGCCGTTTCTATGGAATCGGCCAGACGGTTCCCCATATCATCTCGCAGAACCAATCGGTCCACTACGACTTCTATGTCGTGTTTAATTTTTTTATCGAGAGGCGGGGAGTCGTCAATCTCATAAAGAGTCCCATCAATTTTGACTCTTTGAAATCCTTTGGCTTGAAGATCTTTCAGTTCTTTTTTGTATTCCCCCTTACGGCCTCGCACGATAGGAGCGAGGATATAAAGTTTTGTTCCCTCACCAAAAGATTTGATCCGGTCCACCATTTGACTGGTGGACTGACTTTCAATCGGGAGACCTGTGGCGGGAGAATAGGGAACACCAATACGCGCCCAGAGCAATCGCATATAGTCATAGATCTCGGTGACCGTCCCCACCGTAGAACGCGGATTTTTACTGGTGGTTTTTTGTTCAATAGAAATAGCCGGAGAGAGTCCTTCAATGGAATCAACATCCGGTTTTTGCATCATTTCCAAAAATTGTCTGGCATAGGAAGAAAGACTCTCAACGTAACGTCGTTGCCCTTCGGCGTAAATCGTGTCAAAGGCAAGCGAGGATTTTCCTGATCCCGACAGGCCTGTGATAACCGTCAAGCTGTCGCGGGGGATGTCAACATTGACATTTTTCAGATTATGCTCGCGGGCGCCGCGAATGGAAATTGTCTTTATGGCCATAGCTTTCCTCAGGGTTCCCTTTATATATGGGATTTAGGCGGGAAAAAGCTAGAGAAACCCGCAAAGAGGTCTTGCGATTTTGGCTATGTGGGTTAGATTGCTCGGATCAAATACATTTTTACTTATGAGTTCGCTTTGAGGAGCAAAGATGGCTGGCAGTGTTAATAAAGTAATTTTAATCGGTAATCTTGGTGCGGACCCTGAAGTCAGAACGATGCCTTCGGGGGATGACTTGGTGAATTTGTCAATTGCTACCTCCGAAAGCTGGAAAGACAAAGATGGCCAGAAACAAGAAAGAACACAGTGGCATAGGGTTGTGATTTTCAATCCGTCTTTGGTCAAAGTTGCCAAAAGCTACCTGAAAAAAGGGGCCAAGGTTTATATCGAGGGTCAACTCGAAACGCGCAAATGGGACGATAAAGAAGGGAAGACACAGTATTCTACAGAAGTTGTTCTCCGCTATCGAGGCGAAATGACAATGCTTGATGGTCGCAGCGGTGGCGGAGCCAATGACAGCTATGCCGATCAGGCAGGCTATAGCGGCGGGGGAAGCTCCCAATCCTACGGGGGAGGGGCGAAGTCTGCGCCGGACCCTTTGGATGACGACATACCGTTTTGATCTGTTCTGTTTCTATGCGGAGGGATAATATTGTCATGAAGGTTTTCTTGTCGGCTTTTGTTTTTCTTGCTGTGGGGGCTTCTGTAGCTTTTGCGGCCTCTTCTTCACCAGTGACGCCTGCGACTGCGACGGCGGAAGCTCCAGCTCCTGTTTCTGAGAACATTTCTGCAGAAGAAATGGCTGAACGGGTGAAGCTCTCAACCGAACTCCATGATATTCGAAATATTCGTGACTCGGTGAATGCGACTGTTGCCGCTTATGCGAAGCGTCTTCCCGAAAAACAGCGCGAGGGCTATATGCAGGGGATTGAGCTGAGTCTGGACTACGAAAAGATTGAGCAAGTTTCCATCAATGAAGCTGCAAGGGTTTTTACTCCCGCTGAACTTCGGGCGATGATCTCTTATTTTGGCTCTCCAGAAGGGCGGTCTGCCGAGCAAAAAATGGGTGCATATTCCAAAAAGGTGGTGGCAGAAGTTCAACGGGGAATTGATGCCGCGATTATGGCTTCTAAACTTGGCGAAACTCCCAAGAAATAAGCCAAATTATACGAATTTTATCTCTTGTGAAAATGCAGATAATTTGCCTTGCGAGCTTGTCTCGGAGGGCTTTTCCTGCTACAAAAACCTGTCCACAATTTTCTGAAAAAGAACGAGTTTTTTGATGACCGATTCCAATGCTGTGCAACAGACATTTCCTGTGATTTCTTTATCAGATGAGATGAAAAAATCTTATCTCGATTATGCGATGAGCGTGATTGTCAGTCGGGCCTTGCCGGATGTGCGGGACGGGTTGAAACCGGTCCATCGCCGCATTCTTTTTGCCATGCAAGAGGGCGGGTATCACTCGGACAAATCCTACAAGAAATCAGCGCGGATTGTCGGGGATGTCATGGGTAAATATCACCCCCATGGCGACTCTGCTATTTATGATGCTTTGGTACGGATGGCGCAAGATTTCTCGATGCGTCTGCCCTTAATTGATGGGCAAGGTAACTTCGGTTCGATGGATGGTGATCCGGCTGCGGCGATGCGTTACACCGAAGCCCGCCTTTCAAAATCTGCAGATTCATTGCTGGCCGACATAGACAAAGATACCGTTGATTTTCGTCCAAACTACGATGAATCGATTTACGAGCCAAGTGTTCTGCCAACCCGTATTCCAAACCTTCTGGTCAATGGGGCAGGAGGAATTGCTGTCGGGATGGCAACCAATATTCCTCCGCATAATCTAACTGAAGTTATTGATGGCTGCCTTGCTTATATTGAGAATCCGGCGATTACCAGTGAAGAATTGATGGCCTATATTCCGGGCCCTGACTTTCCAACGGGGGGGCAAATTCTGGGGAGATCCGGCATTCGGTCCGCTTATCTGACGGGGAAGGGATCTGTCCCTATTCGTTCTAAAACATCCATTGAAACTCGCGAAAAACGGGAATCTATCATTGTTCATGAAATTCCCTATCAGGTGAATAAAGGACAATTGCTGGAGCGTCTCGGAGAAGTCGGCCGTGAGAAAATTGTTGAGGGCATTTCTGAAATTCGCGATGAGTCGGATCGTGAAGGTGTACGCATTGTTATTGATCTCAAACGTGATGCCAATGCCGATGTGGTGCTGAACCAATTGTTCAAATACACGGCTTTGCAGTCTTCTTTCGCTTGTAATGTTTTGGCTCTTCATCATGGGCGTCCGCAGACTTTGGTTTTGCGCCAGATGATTTCTGCTTTTATAAAATTCCGCGAAGAAGTGATTACCCGCCGGACAATTTTTGAATTGGGCAAAGCGCGGGATCGGGCTCACATCTTGGCAGGTCTTGCCGTTGCTGTTGCAAATATTGACGAAATTATTGCTTTGATCCGCAATGCCAAAGATCCTCAAATCGCCAAAGAGGGGCTTCTTGCAAAATCATGGCCTGCTAGAGACATCGCTCCTCTTATTGCCTTGATTGACGATCCCGAATACTTCGTGGACGAAGCGGGCAACTATAAAATGTCTGAATTGCAGGCCAAGGCAATTCTTGAATTGCGCTTGCACCGCTTGACTGGTCTTGAGCGGGATAAAATCGGCGATGAGCTGAAGGAAATTACGGATCAGATCAAAGAGTTGCTTTCGATCCTAGCTTCCAAAGAGAGACTCTTTGATGTGATGAAAAATGAACTGGTTGATGTCAAAGTCCGCTTTGGCACACCGCGCCGGACCGAAATTATCGAATCCGAATTCGAAGTCGACATTGAGGATTTGATACAACGCGAAGACATGGTGGTGACTATTACCCATACGGGCTATGTGAAGCGGACTCCGCTTGTAACCTACCGTGCGCAAAAGCGTGGGGGTAAGGGGCGTTCGGCGATTGATATGAAGGACGAGGATTTTGTCTCTGAATTGTTTGTTGCCTCTACACATACGCCTATCCTCTTTTTCACGTCCAAGGGGATTGTCTACCGCATGAAGGTTTACCAATTGCCGCTTGGCAATCCGCAAGCGCGAGGCAAGGCCTTTGTTAACCTGCTTCCGCTTGAAGAGGGAGAAAATATTTCGGTGATCTTGCGTCTGCCGGAAAACGAAGAGCTTTGGGATCAGCTGGATATTCTTTTTGCCACAACTCACGGGTCGGTACGCCGGAACAAATTGTCTGATTTCCGGAGTATTCGCTCCAATGGTCTGATTGCCATGAAACTCGAAAATGGCGAAAAACTGATTGATGTTAAAATTGCCAGAGATGATGAGGACGTTCTTCTTGCAACGCGCATGGGGCGTGCCATTCGTTTCGAAGTTGCGGATTTGCGGGTTTTCTCTGGCCGGACATCAACCGGAGTGCGTGGGGTTCGCCTCGGCGCAAATGATGAAGTTATCTCTATGTCCATTCTGAAACACATTGAGGCAACACCCGAAGAGCGGACAGCTTATCTCAAGCGGGCTTCGGCTTTGCGCGGGGCCGATACGGATGGAGTGGAATTTGAAGGTGATGCCGCGAATCTGAGCGAGGAACGTTTCCGTGAGCTTCAGGAAAGAGAGCAGTTCCTCCTAACCGTAACAACGGGTGGATTCGGCAAACGGACTTCGGCCTACGAATACCGCGTTACCGGACGCGGAGGGCAGGGGATTACCAACATCAGTCTGACCAAAAAGAACGGTCCAGCGGTTGCAGGGACTTTTTCAGTGACCAGTGAACACCAGATCATGCTGGTGACCAACGCAGGTCAAATGATCCGTCTTCCGGTTGAGGGAATACGCTTCACGGGCCGCTCTGCTCAGGGCGTAACTCTTTTCCGCGTGGCGGAAGGCGAACAAATCGTCTCGGTGGCATGGCTCAAACAAGAAGCCGAAACTGTCGAAGATGACGAGGGGACTTCTCCTGAAGGAGAAGTTGTTGATGTCGATGCAGGCGAGTCCGGAGAGGTCGGGGAGCAATAGAGCTGTTGCCAAAATCCAGAGTTAACGACAAGGGTAGATTGAGGCTTGCACCGGAATGACGGTTCCAATAGCTATTCTTCAGCATGGGGATTGTGAACTCGTTCGGCTTTGGCTCCACAGGCTTCAAGTTTTCCAACCAGATTCTCATAGCCTCTATCAAGATGGTAGATGCGGTTGACGGTTGTTTCCCCTTCAGCGACAAGTCCCGCAAGAATGAGAGAAACCGAGGCACGCAGATCGGTGGCCATGACTTCTGCCCCTATCAGTTTTTTAACGCCGCGCACGATAGCTGAGTTCCCTTGAATGGCAATATCGGCGCCCATCCGGCAGAGTTCGGGAACGTGCATGAAGCGATTTTCAAAGATGGTTTCTGTCACCATCCCCGCTCCTTCACACATGGTGAGCATGGTCATGAACTGGGCCTGAAGATCTGTGGCAAACCCGGGAAAGGGTTCGGTCATGATATCGGTGCCGACAAGGGGTTTGCCGTTACGGTGTACAATCACATCTTCTCCATCTTCCTCAATGGTGACACCCGCTTTGCGCAATGGGCCGATAAGGGAAGCAAGAAAACCCATCTGGGTTTTCTTGAGTCGGAGAGTGCCGCCAGTCAAGGCCACAGCAATCATAAATGTTCCTGTCTCAATGCGATCAGCAATAATGTCATGCGCCATGCCGTGCAGATAGGGAACACCTTCAATACGAATTTCTGGAGTGCCAAGCCCGTCTATTTTGGCACCCATTTTGATGAGGGCTTGCCCTTGGTCAACAATTTCAGGCTCGCGGGCGGCATTCATCAAAATAGTTTCGCCTTTGGCGAGTGTGGCAGCCATCATCAGGTTTTCGGTGGCACCGACTGAGACTTTGGGGAAGAGAATTTTTGCTCCGTGCAACCCCCCTTTGGGCGCGGTAGCCTTCACATAGCCCTCTTCCAGAAGAATTTCTGCGCCCATTTCGCGGAACCCGTCCAGATGCATATCAATAGGCCGTGTACCAATCGAACAGCCCCCGGGAAGAGACACTTGCGCTTCTCCCATACGCCCAAGTAACGGCCCCATAACCAGAACGCTGGCGCGCATTTTTCGAACGAGATCATAAGGGGCTTCGGTCGATGTGATATTTTTAGCCTGAACAAACGCAACGCCATCACTGCGTAATGTGATGTTCACTCCCATTTCCTTCATCAAGGCGGCCAGAGTCCGAATATCCTGAAGCCCCACTGGACAATTCATAAACTGTACGGGTTCGCCGGTTAACATGGCGGCGCACAGATGTTTAAGCGCAGCGTTTTTGGCACCCGAGACAGGAATTTCACCTTCAAGCCGCGTGCCGCCTTGTACCTTGATGCTATCAAGGGCTGAAGACGCGGTGACGATAGAGGGATCAATGACCACAAATTCGGGCGCATTCTCAAGAGGGAGAGGGGCTTGTCTGTGCGAAGATAAATGGGTCATAGAATGGGGGTCCTGTCTGGCTGGTCTGGGTAAAGGAATTCTCTAAAGGCTTGTTCTGTTGTTCTGCGGTCGCAAAGCGCGGCATTTTTTCGGGATTTGTCTTCATCTGCCCGTCTCAAAGCTTGAAGGGCAATTCCCCCCAGAACGGCGACTCCGGCGGCTATCACGAATAATGTTTTAAGAGAATCTTTTTGATGTTTATCCATCTTTCTTTCTTCTCTTAAATTTTTGGCAGAGTTACGCCGCGCTGGGCCATGTATTTTCCGCTTCGGTCGGCATAGGTGACTTCGCAAGGGCTTGAGCCTTTGAAGAATAAGAACTGGGCCACACCTTCATTCGCGTAGACTTTGGCGGGAAGGGGAGTGGTGTTGGATATTTCCAGCGTGACGTGACCTTCCCACCCGGGCTCTAGGGGGGTGACATTGACGATGAGTCCACAGCGTGCATAGGTGCTTTTCCCAAGGCAAATAACCAAAACATCTTTGGGAATGCGAAAATATTCAATGGTACGAGTCAGAACAAAAGAATTGGGGGGGATAACGCAAACATCCGTTTTTCGTTCAACGAAGCTTTTATTTGAAAAGTCTTTGGGGTCAACAATCGCGTTGTCGACATTGGTGAAAATCATGAACTCGTCCGAACAGCGGGCGTCGTAGCCGTATGAAGATAGGCCGTAGGAAATAATTTTTTGCCCATCAACTT
>JAEUKO010000031.1:0-21991 GCA_016794285.1 Alphaproteobacteria bacterium
AAATGAGTCCTAACGAAAAAAAGGCGGCCAGTATCTACACCGATGTAGCGGATCGACTTTATCCTCCCGCCGCCTCCACATCTCAATCATCAGAAGCGACAGAGCCGAGAGAGGCAACGAATAACTCTCCGAAAGGATATACCCCCGCTCGGTTATAAAAATTATTCTCGACACCTCACCAGCAGGTCAGAAAAATCTTCAGGATAAGGGGCAGAAAAAGTCATTTCTTCATCGTTTCGCGGGTGAAGGAAAGATATTTCCACTGCGTGCAGGGCCTGCCTTGGAAACGCCATGACCTGTTCTATGACGGATTCGTCGAAATCTGCTTTCCTGAGCTTAGAACGCAAGGCGGGAAGTTGGGGGCCGTATAAAGGATCTCCAACCAATGGGTGACCTATATGGTCCATATGCACTCGAATTTGGTGAGTCCGTCCACTCTCAAGTTGGCATTCAACCAAACAAAGAGTTTTTCTGAATTGCTCAAGAGCTTGAAAATAAGTAAGAGCCGCTTTACCGTTCCACCCCACCACTGCCATTTTCAGCCGATTGGAAGGATGACGACCAATCAGGGTTTCTACCTGTCCTTTAATGGGGGAAGGAACCCCAACCACTAAGGCATGATAGACACGGTGAAGGCTCCGGTCTTGAAGTTGCTCTGCCAAATGGTGATGCGCATGATCGGTCTTGGCCACGATCATCAAACCACTTGTATCTTTGTCGAGACGATGAACAATCCCCGGACGGCGCACCCCATTGATCCCCGACAGACTATCTCCACAATGCCCCAGCAAGGCGTGAACCAGTGTTCCATGGCTGTGCCCCACCGCCGGATGAACGACCATTCCGGCTGCCTTATTCAGGACAATCACATCTTCGTCTTCATAGACGATATCAAGTGGAATATTTTCCGGCTCTGGTAATGCGTCTTCCACCGGAGGAATCGCAATGACGATTTTATCTCCGAACTCAACCTTGCGCGAAGCCGTTGTCAAAACTTTCCCGTTCAAGGCGCATTCTCCAGCGTCAATCAAAGCCTTGAGACGCGTGCGTGAAAATTCAGGGGCAAGCATGGCCACAGCCTTATCCAATCGCTGTTGGTGTTCAGCCAACCCAACTTCAAGCAGCAAGGACTCATGTGCCTCTTCTTGTTCAGTGTCCTGAGAAGAGTTCATGGCAGATCATCCAATTTTTCCCGAGTTCCCTTTGCACAAGAATCCGTGAAAGCGGGTAAGGGGGTCATTTTGAGAACCAGAGAGTCATAGGTTTGCAGTCTGTTTTCATCCCCTTGCGCATATTTGGAGAATCCCGTTTCCGCCATGCCGATCAACAAACGGTCCGAACCACTGACCAACATTTTTTCTGGCAAGGTATTGTTGCCTTCGATGTAAGACTCATCGGCCACCATATGGCCAAGCCCTGTGAAAGTTATCACCCGCGCATATTGCCGCCCACCCGATCCATCTGGCCGTCCGCCTAGCAAAGCGGCAATCCGTCCATCCGGCAACACCGCAACATCAAGACCCGCATAGCTATATTTTCCGGTGATATATTTTTGCCAAAGAGGCTCTCCACTCGGACTGAGCTTCATGATCCACGCCGCCCTCGCTCCGTCTTGCGCAGGAATGGAATCCCCGATCACAACAAGCGAACCATCGGGAAGAACCGCCGCTCGCCGCAAAAGGGCGTTCTCTCCACGCGGATAAGCGCGCTGTTGTAAAATATCCCCGAACTTTGCCACACGAAGAATCCAACCGCTTTCACGGCCTCTTTCGCTTTCAACGCGCCCCAAAGCCAAAACCTGCCCGCCAGACAGGCGTTTTAATCCCTCGATCTGATTGGGAACCCCGGGAAGGTATTCCTTGCGAGAGAGTTCTTTCCCTGTCTCATCAACGCGGATCAACAAACTATAATGATCTTCTTCATTTTTGGGATGAATCGCCTCGGCAGCAATCAACATTGATTTGGCTCCTGCCTCTACCACTATATCCTTAGGAACCAACCTCATTTTTGGATCCCGCAAAGGAGCCGATGTCTTCAAACTGCCCGCCCCATCAAAAAAAGAGAGAAGCATTTCATCTTCTTTGTCCGATGGCTTGATGTGTGAGAGAACAACAATACGGTCTTTGAGAACCCCTCCGGCAGAAACACTTGAAAGGTTTTTAATCGGGGTCCTTGTTTCCACTTTGACCACGCCCCCCTTATCAAGGCGAAGCAAATGGAGCAAGGCAGGGCTTTCACCTTTCTGCCGATCAAAGGGGAGCGTTTCGCCCACCATCACACTGCCCCCATCGGCCAAAGCCACCAGATCACGCGGACGGTCTTTGCCTTCGACCCCGACAACCCGCTTCCACAGAGCGGCTCCTTCAAAATTAGGAGGAATAAGTGGAATGATTTCTTCGAAAATCACTTCACAAGAAACCTTACCGAGTAATTTATCCGTTTCTTTTTCAAGCCTAGTAGAGGCCTCTTGCGCCAAGGCCGGAAAGCCGTAGGCAACAAGCCCCAACAAAACTGTGCATACTCCAATAAAGCATCTTGTCATTTACGGAAATTCCCTTCACTTTTCTGAGTGTCCGTCCAGAAAGTTCCAGATATGTGACGAAAATGGGGGATTTCCGAGAACCGTAGCGGAACGTACACAGAGTACTTGAGCAACGGAAGCGCAGGAAACCCCCATTTGCAGTCCATAGGTGGAACCTTTATGGGTGGACACTGAGCATACCCAACTTTTGCCGCCTTGGAAATGAAAAGGAAAGTTACCCGATGGCATATATTGTTTTGGCCGAAGATGACGATTCGATGCGGCAATTTCTCGCTCTGGCCTTAGAGAGGGCGGGACATAAGGTTATTCCTTGCGCTGACGGGATCGAAGCCCTCAAGGAAATTACATCCAAAGGCCCCGAGGTTGATCTGTTGCTCGCTGACATTGTCATGCCCGGGCTGGACGGGATTGAGCTATCCCAAAGAACCGAAGCCCTCTATCCAGATATAAAAGTCATGTTTATTACGGGGTTTGCAGCGGTCGCGATGAATGAATCCAGCCCAGATCGGCAAAATACGCGGATTTTATCCAAACCCTTTCACCTCAACGACCTTGTCAAACAGGTGAATGAAATTCTGGCTGCATAATTAGGTCTTGCAAAATAGTGCGGGGCCAGCTAAAAAACCCGCCTGACGCGCAATTAGCTCAGCGGTAGAGCACTATGTTGACATCGTAGGGGTCACAGGTTCAAACCCTGTATTGCGCACCATTTCAAACACTCTGATTTCAGACCGCCCTAGAATTTGTCTTACGCCAAATTCGGGCGATGACGAAGTTTTGCAACACAAATGAGTTACAACAGACTGAGATCACTCAACTTATTTTTCTAACGCAAGTCTAACCCTAAAAAACCGTTCAGAAAGAAAAGTTTTTCTCTTTTCCAACTAAAATACGGTCAATTTTTCCAGATGAATTTTTTTGACTCAAGGATTCCATTCTTAAAAACAATTTCTCCTTCAACCGCAGAAAATTCTCGGCAACCACCTTACTTTTGAAACAGACCTAATAAGAGGCTCGACACTTTGCAAAGAAAATTTCCCGCCAGAAAGGGACATAATACCCAAGACAGAAAAAGAAGAACACCTCCCCCAAGATTCTTATCATAAAACAAAAGTGCCCCTAGGAGGAGAAAAAGCCCCAGAACGGTGAAAATAAGAAGTGAGTTTTTCCTATGTTCAATTATATGCTGTATCAATAAGAACGGAGAGGAAACGATGGTGCATGCTGAGTACGAGTAGAAAATTAATCCTTCATAGCTTTCTGCGTAACTCATAGGATTCAAATCAAGCTCAGCCTGAATGATGGTGTAGCCAGCTACTAGTCCTAAAATAATTCCTATACTACCCACCATATGTGTGATCAGTTTTTTTGCCATGGCTTTTCCCTCATCGCGCGCTCCACACGCGCACCGTAATCACTAATTCTTTTCGCATCCAGATCGTTGTAAAGGGTTGCCACTTCAGATATCGATGCATGAGGTATCTGTGAATGTATGCGCTTAATCAAATCAATCCCAGCACGAATATTTAGACGAGAATCTTCGAGTTGGTCTTTTGTGTAGCCAAGGTCTTTCCAGTACTCTGCACGCACATTCATAGGCCTTATAGAACCATGTCTACTTCTTAAATTTAGCCCTAAAGACCTAGATACCGTATCATAGCCTATCGCGGCACGATCATAATACCCCTGTGTCGTTTCAACGTAAATGATTGCCTTAATAAAATCTGGATTAAGTCCTGCGGTTTTGGCTTCTTCCTCGATAATAGCCTCATTTTCATTGACCTCGCTCATCGCATCCAAAGCGTACCAAGGTTTATCGCTGACGGGCTGAAGATCTGGCTTCAATGTAAAATCGGCTTCTCCTTTTCCAAGGATAGCATCCTTTCGAGCTTCTGCAGAATCGGAAAGCAGTTCCGCCCAGCAGCGACAATTGAAATCATCGCCCGGGTCTGGTGCATCGCTCCATGCGCGGATTTTTCGATTATACTGCGCATGGGCGGGGCGAACTTTGCCGTCTTCCACCGTGCGCCAGATATAGAACCCATCGGGCTCTGTTTGACTCAGCTGATTGAGGCGTTTGATCGTGTCATCAGAGAGGGCCTGTCATCCCCGACAAGGGAAGCAAAGCTGACCGCAGATCGGGGATCCAGCGCAAGAGTGAGGCAACGCCTCACAAAGATTCTGGGCCCCGTTTGTGCCAGCGTCCTACGGATGCGGGGGCGGGATGACGGCAGTCTATCACTATTTATAATATCAACTATATAAGCCCCTTATAATACCCCCGTTTGCAGATTGACCCAAGCCGCATACTCGGCGGACGTGTAATCGGCTTGCAGGGCGAAAATGAGAGGGATTTCATAGGGATGAAGTTCTTTGAGTCGCTCCTCCACCACAGAATAAAGACGATCATCGGTTTTAACGAGGATATTGACCTCCTCTTCGCGGCGAATTTCCCCCTTCCATTCATAAACGGCCAAATGGGGCGCGAGAATATGAACACACGCCGCCAAATGCTCGGCTACGAGAATATTCGAAACTCTCTCTGCATCCTCCCGATTGGAGAAAGACGTTACAACAACGATCATTTTGTACCTTCTGCTTCCTTCTAGAACGGGAAAATGCTAAACCACTTTGTGTATGAATCAACCCGTTCCGACCCGATTATTTAGGAGAATCTCATGAGCGACAAAGAAAAACTTCTCAAACTTGTTTCCGATGCTCTAAACGCCAACGTCAACAAAGAGTCCGCAGCGATTGTCAAAGCGATAGAATCCGAACTGGAAAAGGCAGGAATCAAGGGCCGTCCGCTTGAAACATGGACGGAAGAGCGGTACGATTCCACCTGTGCCAGCGGTGTGGCCTCTCGGACTTGCCACCGCGTGAATCACGGAGACGGGACTTACTCAGAAACATGGTGCAGCGGTTGGGCTTGCATTTAGCAAAGAAATCTCCGCGAAGCCAAGCTGACGTGGACTTTTCGAATATTTCCGAACATCTTGAGCTTCGCGTGTCTTCTCGGGCGCGGCGAATGGCATTGCGTGTGGCATCTCACGACCGCAAGGTTCATTTGGTCATTCCCCAGCGGGCCAGCCTTCGCAAGGCCTATGAATTTGCCTATGCTCATCAGGATTGGATCAACGAGAAAATAGCTGGCATCCCTGCGCCCATTCCCTTTGCCGATGGGGTTGCCATTCCGGTTTTTGATTGCGTGTATCAAATCCAAATCATCCCGGCTCTCTCTCGTATCACAACGATAGATTTTGAGGCAGAATCTTTGCGGGTTGATACCCGTCTTGAAAATCCGGCCCCTCGTATTGAACGCTTTTTGAAAGCCCATGCCACAACCGAGTTGGGACTCATGGCGCGGGAAAAAGCCGCCCGCTTGGGGCGCAGTCTTAAAACTCTCACGATCCGCGACATGACCTCGCGCTGGGGGAGTTGTTCAATTGATGGGCGAATGGCTTTGTCGTGGCGACTGGTCTTTGCTCCTCGCTTTGCCGCAGATTACGTTGTGGCTCATGAAGCCGCCCATTTGATCCACCCCAACCACAGCGATAGATTCTGGAAATTATGCGAAGAGTTATCCACAGATTTTGAGGGCGGAAAACGCTGGATGAAGCTCAACGGGGCTCGCCTTGCTCGCTACGGAACGACCCCTTATGTTCCGCCAGAAAATTTTGAAGAATAATTTGAGCGGCCATTTTATCCACAATTTTTCCCCGTTTTTTGCGCGACATATCCACTTCCTCGATCAAAAAGCTGTGGGATTGAACGGTTGAAAACCTCTCATCATAAAACACAACAGGAACGTCAGGCAGATATTTGAGCAATTCGAGCATCACATCCCGCACCGCCTGACACCGTGGCCCGGGGTCTCCAGCCGCATCAAGCGGCCACCCCACCACAAGGCCAACCGTTTCGTACTCTGCCATCGCTTTAGCCAAAATTGCGGCATCTGCCTTGATTTTTGACCGCTCAATCACCAAAAGCGGGGTGGCAATCCGGCTTGAAACACTGCCAAAAGCCAGTCCGATTGTTTTTGTGCCAATATCTAGCCCCAAAACCTTTGCATTTGGGGGCAAACTGGCCTTAAAGTCTTCTCTGGAAACAATGGTCATGGTTCTTGTCGGTTTCCTTTTCTGATGTTAAGAGCCTTTGAACCATAGAAACAAGAGATTGCCAATGACAACAATTGATAAAGCAACGGTTTCAAAAATCGCCCGCTTGGCGCGTATCAAAGTCACCGAAGAAGACCTTAATTATTATGCCCCTCAACTGCAAAACATTTTGCAATGGGCCGAGCAGCTTCAGGAAGTGAACACTGATAATGTGGAACCTCTGGCCAACGTGTCCGAGATTGTCCTGACTCTTCGCGAGGACATTGTCACCACAGGAAATGATAGCGATACTATTCTGAAGAACGCACCGGAAGCGGTTGAAGGTTTCTTCGTTGTTCCCAAAGTTGTTGAGTAGAGACCCCACCATGACACGCCCATTGATTAACCTCACGATAACCGAAGCTCTCACAGGTTTGCGCAGCCGCGCGTTCAGCGCGAGCGAATTGGTGGAAGCCCATATTAAACAAGTCGAAGCTTGTCGTTCTCTCAACGCCGTTATCACCGAAACGCCAGATCAAGCGAGAGCAGCGGCCAAAGAAAGTGATGCCCGTATTGCCAAAGGGGAAATGCGCCCGCTTGAAGGCATCCCGATTGCTATGAAAGATTTGTTCTGTACCAAGGGGGTCAAAACCACAGCAGGCAGCCATATTCTAGGCAATTTTGTTCCGCCTTATGAATCCACAGTTTCTCAGAAATTGTTGGATAGCGGAACGATCTCGGTTGCCAAGACCAACCTTGACGAATTTGCGATGGGGGGGTCGAACATTACCAGCTATTTCGGTCCGGTTGAATCTCCGTGGAAACGAAAAGACGAGCCTCACAAAAAACTGGTCCCGGGGGGATCTTCGGGCGGCTCAGCGGCGGCCGTAGCGGCTGGAATGGCGATGGGCGCGACGGGAACCGACACGGGCGGGTCCACCCGTCAACCCGGCAGCTTCACAGGCATTGTTGGCGTGAAGCCGACCTATGGCCGCTGTTCACGCTGGGGTATTATCGCCTTTGCTTCGTCTTTGGACCAAGCCGGAGCTTTTGCCCGTACGGTTGAAGATTCTGCGCTATTGCTTCAAACCATGTCAGGCCATGACCCAAAAGACAGCACATCGGCGAACAAAGAGGTTCCCGATTTTGCGGGTCTTCTGAAACAAGATATTCGGGGTTTGCGCGTTGGTATTCCCAAAGAGTACCGCGTGGAGGGGATGCCGCAAGAAATCATTGATTTGTGGGAAAACGGAGCCTCCATGCTCAAAGATGCGGGAGCAACCGTTGTTGACGTTTCTCTCCCCCATACGAAATATGCTGTTCCAACTTATTACATTGTCGCTCCGGCAGAGGCCTCTTCCAACCTTGCCCGTTACGATGGGGTTCGTTATGGACTGCGCGTTGAAGGGAAAGACCTGACCGATTCCTATGAATCAACGCGGGCGGCAGGGTTTGGGGCGGAAGTCAAACGCCGGATCATGATTGGCACTTACTGCCTTTCTGCCGGATATTACGATGCCTATTACACCAAAGCCCAAAAGGTGCGTCGCCTCATTGCCAATGACTTCATCAAGGCCTTTGAGAGCTGCGATGTTCTTCTCACACCAACGGCTCCTTCGGCAGCCTTCCCGATTGGTGAAAATTCGGATGATCCGATCAAGATGTATCTGGGGGACGTTTTCACCATTCCGGCTTCTCTTGCCGGATTGCCAGGAATTTCAGTCCCGACAGGCCTTGATAAACAAGGGCTTCCTCTTGGTCTTCAAGTCATTGGACGCGCATGGGATGAAGTCACCATGTTCCGCACGGCCTATGCTTTGGAAAAAGCGGCTCAGTTCAATAAAATCCCGCAAAGTTTTTCGGTTGCGGCTGAGTAGGCTGGAGAAAAGCAGAATGAAAAACTTTATGATTTTCTTGTGCTTGTTCTCTTTGTTTACGGCCTTGCCCTTGGCGGTTCAGGCCGAAGAACAGGGGCGAAAAGTCATGGCTATAAAAAAACAAGCAGGCTCCCCCTACTCCTTAAACAACCTCCCCTTCACCCCCACCAATCTGGTTCCTATGGTGGAAGATAAGGATTTGCAAGGAAACCCAAAGGGTGCGATTCCTGATGAAGTTATCAAAAAAATAGATGACCGCTGCCTTGCCAAAGTCCCTGAACGGTTTACGCCCGATGCTCATCATACTTACTGCGCCTGCACTTCTGCCGCGACACAAGGAACAGTCCGGCTTGGGGAATTGGCCGAGATGCAGAAGAAGGAAAATCGGGTCATTGGCAATAAGACGTTCGAGAACTACGTTCAGAACGTCGTGGCTCCGTGCATGGAAATGCCCGTTGAAGAAATCGAATATCTTTACTGCGTTCTCTATAAATCGAACGACCTGCGCATTTCCTATATTCCGACCTATTGCAAATGCGTGGGGAAAAAAATGCGGGACCATGTAAAGAAATTGGCCAGTGCAAATATTTTGCTGGAACTCGGCAATACAACCCGTGCGAAAAGCGACCCTATTCAAGCTTTGTGGAAAAGTGAAGGTTATCAGAGAGCCCTTGAAAACTCTCGCGACTCCTGCGCCCTTAGTTACCTGAAACGCGACACCCCCTTCAAACAATAATAAGGATTACAATATGAATTTTTCTGCCCCCATTCTTTTTGCTTTTGTTCTGCTTGTATCCAGCGCGGCTTTGGCTGGCCCCATCACCAAAGAAATGGGAGATCAATACTATGAGAACTGCCTGAAGGGAGCCTCCGCCGAAGGGACCATGTCGCAAAGATCTCAGGCGACTTTTTGCAAATGCACATCTGAAAAGATGCAAGATAACATGACAACCGAAGACATTCAGGCTCTCGCGGCCACAGGCGACCCTGCTGCCCGCGCAGCTCTCAACAAAGTTTTGGAGTTTGTTCAAGCTCCCTGCCTGCAGGCTCCGGTTCACGATATGATTGCCAAAAAATGTCAGGCTGATATTGGCAAACCTCAAGTCTGTAACTGCCTCTCTCAGAAAATGGGGGAGTACACGGAGCAGCAAGCGGTTCAACTCATGGGGAAAATTTTGAAACAAAACCCTAATATCGTGGACCCTATGGCCGCGATTGTGGATAGCGAAGATTTTCAGACAACCCAAAAATCCATCGCATTATCTTGCTTGACCAACACACAATAGAATTTGACTCAGGTTATTTAGAGGAAAGAAAAAATGGCTGCTCTACTAAAAGGTGAAACAGGAGATTGGGAAATGGTTATCGGGCTTGAGGTCCATGCTCAGGTAACCGCCAAATCCAAACTATTTTCTGGAGCTTCCTGTGAGTTTGGCGGTGCTCCCAATTCGCACGTTTCGCTTGTTGATGCGGCCATGCCCGGGATGCTTCCTGTTCTCAACGAATACTGCGTGGAACAGGCTGTGCGAACTGGCCTTGGCCTCAATGCCCAAATTAACAATCGCTCGGTTTTTGAGCGGAAGAACTATTTTTATCCTGACCTTCCCCAAGGCTATCAAATTTCACAATTTTTGCACCCGATTGTGGGAAAAGGCGTGGTGGAGGTTGATCTTGCCGATGGCTCTAGCAAGGAGATTGGTATTACCCGCCTTCACCTTGAACAAGATGCAGGGAAATCTATTCACGACCAGCACCCATCTAAAAGTTTTGTCGATCTGAACCGCGCTGGCTGCGCCCTCATGGAAATTGTCTCTGAGCCTGATATGCGCGGGCCAGAGGAAGCAACCGCCTATCTTACCAAACTGCGCATGATTTTGCGCTACCTTGAAACCTGCGATGGCAACCTTGAGGAAGGGTCTATGCGGGCGGATGTGAATGTTTCGGTGCGCCGTGTGGGGGAAGACTACGGAACTCGCTGCGAGATTAAGAACGTCAACTCCATCAAAGCGGTTCAAATGGCCATTGACTACGAAGCGCAGCGGCAAATTGAAATCATTGAATCGGGCGGGAAGATCAAACAGGAAACGCGCTTGTGGGACCCTGCCAAAGGGGAAACTCGTTCGATGCGCTCGAAAGAGGAAGCCCACGACTACCGCTATTTTCCTGACCCTGACCTTCTGCCGTTGGTTTTTGAACAAAATTTTGTTGATGCCATTAAGGCCACTTTACCAGAACTTCCTGACCAGAAGAAACACCGCTTCATGCGGGATTTTGGCCTTGGTATTTATGATGCCTCGGTTCTGATTGCTGAACGCGCCAGAGCCGACTTTTATGAAACCGTGGCAACGGGACGCGATCCCAAAATGGCGGCCAACTGGGTTATCAATGAACTCTTAGGTGGACTTAACAAAGATGGCAAAGCTTTGAGCGAAAGTCCTGTCAGCGCAACACAACTCGGCGGGTTGATTGACCTTATTCTTGACAACACCATTTCCGGCAAAATAGCCAAAGATGTTTTTGCCGAGATGATGGCAAGCGGGAAAAATGCGGCGGATATTGTCGAGGCCAAAGGATTGAAACAAGTTACGGACACAGGAGCGATTGCACAGATTGTGGCTGAAGTTGTGGCTGAAAATCCGGACAATGTCGCCGCCTATAAATCGGGCAAGGACAAACTATTCGGATTTTTTGTCGGCCAGATCATGAAAAAATCAGGTGGCAAAGCCAATCCCGATATGGTCAACGAATTGCTGAAAAAGAAACTGGAAGAATAAAAACCATGCCCAGACAGAGATACGAATATAAAACCGTCATTTATCAAGAACCCCTGCTCGGCTCAATTTTGCTTGGCGAAGCCAAGATTGACCCCGAACGCTTTACGGAATTTCTGAACAAGAATGCGGCGCAGGGTTGGCGCGTGCGCACGATGGAGCGGGAAAATCGCAGGGCTTTGCTTTTCTTTAATCGTGAAGCCTTTGTCTGCATTCTTGAACGGGAAGTTGAATGAGCCGCAGTTTCCGCATTCTAGGAATTGGCCTTATCGGACTGGGAACCGTTTTTGTGATCCTCGTTCTTGGCCAGATGTGGTTTGCTCTTTTTGATCCAAAAATTTTCATCCGTTTGCTCATCACCCTTGGCCTGTCGGGGCTTTATGGCCTGTATGTCGGCATGATCTGGGATGATCTTGAAAAAAGCCGCTATCGTAAGATGTTGCTGGCCCTCGGCGGGTTTGGACTTGTCGCTGTTTTGCTCATTCTTGGACAAATCTGGTTTGAATTTTTCGAAGGCGAAACCTTCATCAAATTACTGATCTCCGTGACAATTGTTTCGGCCTTGACCTCTTTCATTATGGCTGTGCGCGAAGATTTCCTCGAAGGCAAACGCCTGAAAGACGAAAACTTTCTGGATTAGAGGAAAAACTCACCTCGGAAAACATAGGTAAAGGGGCCGGTCATATAGACATGGCCATCCTCTTCGCGCCATTCAAGGCTCAAATCTCCCCCGTCCATTTTGACGATGACTTTCCTTTCGGCAAGGCCGCGCCGAACCCCGGCAACCACCGTGGCGCAAGCAGCAGAGCCACAAGCGAACGTCACCCCTGCTCCGCGCTCCCACACCCGCATCCGTAAAACCGTACGGGAAATAACCTCTACAAATTCGATATTGGCCCTATCGGGAAAAATAACATCTCGCTCGAAACGAGAGCCTAATTCTTCCAACGAAACAGAATTTATATCTGGAACAAAGAAAACCGCATGGGGGTTCCCCATGTTAACCGCCACTGGCGATGAAACTCCCTTTCCTTCTAACGGAAGACAGAGCGTATCAACGTTATGCGACAAGGGGATTTCATCCCAGTTCAAACGCGGTTTCCCCATATCCACTGTAATAACCCCGCTTCCTGTCCGCATCGCGGGCAGAACTCCGGCAACAGTTTCAACTTTGACGCCATCTGTTCCTTTTTCCTTCATCATCATATCTGAGACGCATCGGGTTGAGTTACCACAAGCCCGCGCTTCGGACCCATCTGGATTCAAAATCCGCATAAAAACATCACCGCGCAGAGAATTTTCAAGAACAATCACCTGATCGCAACCTATGCCAAGACGACGATCCGCAAGCCGCATGGCAAGCTGGCCAAGCCCAGTCAAAGGCTGCGTACGCGCATCAAGAATGACAAAATCATTCCCCAAAGCGTGCATTTTCAAAAAAGGAATCCCCTGCGCCATTTTGCCTCCCAGTGTTCTATGATATTCATTAAAATCATAAACTTTACGAGTGTTTTTTGTCCACATCTTGTGTGTTTTTCAGCACAAACGAGTTACAACAGACTGAGATCACTCAGCTTATTTTTCTAATGCAAGTTTAAAGAATAGGTCGCCCATCAAGACTGGAAAAATCAACCCTATAGCGATCAGGACAGATGTTTTTTCCCATTCTTGGCCATACAAAAAAATCAGGAAAGATGCTATAAACAGGAACAAAATACACAGACGTAGCTTAAACTTTCCAATGATAAATGATCGTAGCATTAAAAATGGTGTCGTAATAATTGCAAAAAAGAAATAAAAATAAAACACAAGCCCTGAATAGCTTTCGTAGTAACTCATAGGGTTAAGATATAATTCTGCATGCACAACGGTTGCACCAGCACCAATCCCCAAAATTATACCTATGAATCCAATAAAATTGGCTATCTTTCCTTTAACCACGGCTTTTCTTTCATGATGCGTGCAACACGGGCACCATAGTCGTTAATTCTTTTGGCTCCCAAATCATGGTAGAATGTAGCCACCTCAGATGCCGATGCATGAGGCACTTGTAAATATATTCGTTTAACCAGATCAATGCCAGCCTTGATATTCAGCCGCGGTGTTGCAAGATCTTTTCTCGAGTATCCGAGATCTTTCCAGTATTCAGATTGTACATTCATAGGGCGAATTGATTTATTAAGTGGGTAATACTCATCGTAATACCCCTGTGTCGTTTCAACGTAAATGATCGCCTTAATAAAATCTGGATTGAGCCCTGCTGCTTTGGCTTCTTCATCGATAATGGTCTCATTTTCATTGACTTCGCTCATCGCATCCAAAGCGTACCACGGCTTGTCAGGAACGGGGAATTTGTCTGGTTTTAACCTGAAATTTGCTTTTCCTTTTCCAAGGATGGCATCCTTTCGAGCTTCTGCAGAATCGGAAAGCGGCTCCGCCCAGCAGCGGCAGTTGAAGTCATCGCCCGGGTCTGGTGCGTCGCTCCATGCACGCATGGTACGATTATACTGCGCGTGGGCGGCACGAACTTTTCCGTCCTCCACCGTACGCCAGATATAAAATCCATCCGGCTCTGTTTGGCTCAGCTGATTGAGGCGTTTGATCGTGTCATCTTCTGGTTTTGCTGTACCCGTGGCCGGCAGACCATGATCTTTTTGAAAGGCTTTGAGAGCTTCAAACACGCCCCGATCCGCCATGCTTGTAATGCCTATTTTTTCGTTGGGCTGGTAAAATAAGAAAGGGCACGGTTCGGATACACCTGTGGCCTTTACGAGGATAATATTCCTATATATTTCTCATTTTGTCAAGGACGAAAAGAGAGAAAGGTTATGAACTGCCCCCCTGCCTCGCCTCTTTTCCACAAAGAATTTGACAAATTGGTCCTTTCCTCCTATAGATTCTCCCAAATTCACCCGCACATCTTGGCGTCAAGAGTGCCCAGCGGTTTATCCGGGGTATCCCGCAGTCGGCGAAGGTTCGCTCACTGCGGCACTTTTGTTATGAGGTTTTTGGTAAAATGTTTCAGTCTCTGACAGACAAACTAGGCAGTGTATTCGACAAGCTTCGGGGAAAAGGAAGCTTAACCGAAGAGGATGTTGATTTCGCTCTGCGCGAAATTCGCGTGGCCTTACTCGAAGCGGATGTTGCTCTTCCTGTTGTCAAAGACTTCATGGAGAATGTTCGCACAAAGGCCATTGGCCAGAATGTTATCAAATCAGTTTCCCCTGCCCATCAAGTGGTCAAGATTGTCCATGATGAAATGGTGGCTTTGCTTGGGGCCGAAAACACAGATCTTTCTTTTGCAGGAAACCCTCCGGTTGTTTATTTGATGGTGGGACTGCAAGGATCTGGGAAAACCACAAGTACCGCAAAGATTGCAAAATTCCTGACCGAAAAACACCGCAAAAAAGTTTTGATGGCTTCGCTGGATACCCAGCGTCCAGCGGCCCAAGATCAACTCGCCCAACTCGGACTGCAAATAAATCTTGCCACACTGCCCATTGTCAAAGGGGAAAACCCGCTTGAGATTACCAAACGGGCTCTGAATACAGGCCGCATTGAAGGCTATGACGTTGTGATGCTCGACACGGCGGGACGGCTCGCAATTGATGAGCCGTTGATGGAGGAAGTCGCCGCCGTTCGTAATTTATCTAGGCCGCTTGAAACGCTTCTCGTCGTGGATGCCATGACAGGTCAAGATGCCGTCAATACCGCGACGGCTTTTAATGATAAAATCGGCATTACAGGGATCATGCTCACCCGCGTTGACGGCGATGCACGGGGTGGGGCGGCTATGTCCATGCGGGCGGTCACCGGCAAACCTATCAAACTCATGGGGGTTGGAGAAAAGCCAGATGCCCTTGAGCCTTTCTATGCAGACCGGATTGCCGGACGCATTCTTGGTATGGGAGATGTTGTTTCCCTTGTTGAAAAAGCTTCTGAGACGATCAACCAAGACGAAGCGGCCGAAATGGCCCGCAAGTTTCAGGAAGGAAAATTTGATCTCAACGATATGTTGAATCAATTCCGCCAAATGAAACGTATGGGAGGGATTGGCTCTTTGATGAAAATGCTCCCGGGACTTGGCCGCTTTTCCGACCAAATTGACGGGGCCAATCTTGACAACACGATTTTGAAACGTCAAGAGGCCATTATCCTATCCATGACCAAGCAGGAACGCGCAAAACCCGCTACGCTCAACGCCTCACGGCGCAAACGGATTGCGGCAGGATCGGGAAGCTCTGTCCAAGACGTCAACCGTCTGATGAAACAATACGAACAAATGGAAGCTATGATGCGCAGAATGCGCAAAATGGGCATTGGTGGAATGCTCGGAGCCATGAAAGGATTCATGGGCAAGGAAGACCAAGACAAAATTTCTGAACTTCAGGAAGAGGGTTCTTTGGGTGGGATTCCTCAATTGAGTTCTGGCCGCTTGACTCCTCCGATGGGAAACCTGATGGGACAAGGTGGTTTTACCGGACTGCCAGGGGCGGGTGGATTTTCTCACGGTGGCACCAAAAAGAACCGCAAGAAACGCTAAATTTTTAATTTTGAACACGTTGAATTAAATTGAAAGGAGACTAAAGACTATGGCACTCAAAATCAGACTGGCTCGTCAAGGCCGCAAATCTATTCCCTATTACAGCATCGTGGTAACGGACAGCCGTTCCCCTCGCGATGGGAACTTCATTGAAAAAATCGGAACCTATGATCCTCGTCAACCAAAAGACAGTGACAAACGTATTGTCCTGAATGTGGAACGTGCAGCTCACTGGCTCAAAGTTGGTGGACAACCAACCGACCGCGTAGCGCTTTTTCTTGGAAAAGCTGGTGTTATTCCTATGCCAGAACGGAAAAACAACCCACAAAAAGCCGTTCCAAAAGCCAAAGCTCAAGAACGCGCTAAAGAAAAAGCCAAAAAAGCCGAAGCAGCAGCCGCTCCTGCCGCTGAATAGCTTTCCTTATTCTTGTCTCCTTACTCCCCCTCCCTTTTGGGAGAGGGATAAGGCGATAAGAGAGGCAAGATAGATGGAAAAGGGCACACCCTTTTGAAAAAAGAAAAAATCTGTATTGCCCAGATCATGACAGCCCACGGGATTCGTGGTTTGGTTAAGTTGCGTTGTTTTCTTGAAGACCCCGCCGATCTGGAATCTTATAACCCGCTTGAAACCGAAGACGGAGGGACCTTGTCCCTGACTCTCAAAAACCCGATCAAGGGGGATTGGCTCGCCGAGGTTTCCGGTATTGCCGACCGCACCGCTGCCGAAAAACTTCGTCACGTCTTGCTGTACACCGACCGCAACCGTCTGCCCGAACCCGATGAGGGGGAGGTCTATGTCGAAGATCTGATCGGCTGCCAAACAGTGACCGCCAGCGGAGAACCTGTTGGTGAAATCATCGCCGTTGAAAATTTTGGGGCCAGCGACCTCATTGAAATTCGTCCTCTTTCTGGCAAGAGTTTCTATCTTCCCATGATAGAACCCTATGTTAGCAAAATCGACTTGGAGTCTCGGAGTGTAACCGTTGATCCTGCCGAGGAGTTCAGGAGCTGATGCGCTTTGAAATTCTGACTCTTTTTCCCGATATGTTTCCTGGCCCTCTCGGAGAATCAATTACGGGCCGCGCTTTGAGCAAGGGCGTTTGGAGTTTGCACCCTGTCAATATTCGCGACTTTGCCAGCGACAAGCATAAAACCGTTGATGATGTCCCCTTCGGAGGCGGAGCCGGAATGGTTATGAAACCAGATGTTTTGGAATCCGCGCTCTTGTCGATCCCCCCTTCTCGGCGGATTTATTTAAGCCCTCGCGGGCAACCTTTGACTCAAGCTCTGGCGCAAGAACTGAGTCAAGAACCCGCGCTGACTTTGCTCTGCGGACGCTATGAAGGGGTGGATCAACGCTTTTTGGATAGCTACGGTTTTGAAGAAATAAGCATTGGGGATTACGTCCTAACTGGCGGAGAACTCGCCGCCTATGTTTTAATGGATGCTCTCATCCGGCTTTTGCCCGGGGGCGTTGGAAACGAGACAACCCCTGATGAGGAGAGTTTTTCAGATGGATTGCTGGAATACCCCCATTTTACCCGTCCGGCCCTCTGGACCGACCAAAGCGGAAAAACCCACGCCGTTCCCGATGTTTTAACCAGCGGACATCATGGAAATGTCGCCAAATGGCGGCTGGAACAAGCCCAAGAATTGACAAAAACGCGCCGCCCTGACCTTTGGCGAGATTATCTCTCAAAAAAGCCTTGAATTTGTGGCGAAAAAAGGGGTATAACCCCCTCACCTTGAAAACAACAATAGAGCCGCCGAGGGTTTCCCTTGATTACGGGTTCTTCATAAAAATAGGAGCTACAAAATGAACATATTGCAAAAATTCAATGCGGAACAAGCCGCCAAATTGCGCGAAGGAAAAACCATTCCCGCCTTTGGCCCGGGAGACACCGTTAAAGTTAATCTTCGTATCGTTGAAGGTGATCGGGAGCGGATTCAGGCCTATGAAGGCGTGTGCATCGCCCGTGGCGGAAGTGGCATGGACGAATCCTTCACAGTCCGCAAAATCAGCTATGGCGAAGGTGTTGAACGGGTTTTTGCCCTTCTCTCCCCTCGCATCGAAAGCATCGCTTTGATCCGTCGTGGTTCGGTCCGCCGCGCCAAGCTCTATTACTTGCGCGAATTGCGCGGGAAGAAAGCCCGTATTACCGAAAAGAAAACCGCTCGGCCTACCGCTTAATCGGTTAGCCTATTTTCGCGGAATAATAATAGCCGCACCGGCCCCACCCCAGCAGGCCGGTGTGACTGTTTCTGGGGAGACCGTTGCGGCAAGATGCTCGGCCCCTTCCGATTTGCTAACGCCGGATGAGAGAAAATCTTTAGATTTCGATCCAAAATTTTTAGTGTCCATAATTCTTCAATCCCTTTTCTAATTGATAACAACAATGCCTGCGTGGAGGTCAAGAACCGTCCCGTCCACCCGAACCCCAGCCAGTAACACCTGCGGGTTTTTGGAAAAAGCCTCAACCATTTCACCGGAAACGCTCCCAACATGATGGTACTTCTCATGCAGCAAGGCGTGGATATGCCCCCCCTGCCGATCAACCAGTACCGTCTCGGCCCGAACGAAAGCTGGATCGTCGAAGACGATGGCGACTTCCCCGAGCTTATTGATTAAAAATTGTGAAGAAATATCAGACATGAAAAACCCCTTTTCTCAGACCGTTTGTGCTGCACCTGCGTTGCTGCATATGCTCACACCATGATCGTAGCAAAAGGGGCTTAAGACCCAATTAGGATTAGATAAAGTTTTAGGGAATTATTTAAGCGCGTAAATACGAGTATCTCCGTTATGATCTGTCACGGTGCAGTTCTCTCTGGTCGCCAGAAAGGTCCCGTGAGCCCCTCTTTTAGGATCAACAGCACTTCCGACAATTGCGTCCCCCTTGTTGAGGTAGTTTGCAATTTGGTGATCCGTCTCGCCAGAACGCTCAAAACGCAAAACAGCTCTCCCATTCGCCGCATCCCGAATAAATGCGCGGCTCAGATAACCATGAGATGTCACAACATCGCAGTAAAAATCTCTTCTATCCACTTGTTCTGGTTCTATTTTTTCGTTACCTAAGGCAAGATAGCCTACCGCACTCGCCAGTGCCAATGCTACATACCGATATTTCATTCCCAATAACCCTGCCATTTTCCAACCCTTTCACTTATATAATTTCCGTAATGTAGCAAATGGGGGTACGATTGGCAACAAAAAAAAGCGGAAATTGATAGAAATTTCCGCTTCTTACGTCAGATTTTTAACAATATACTTATACAGCTTCTAAGGCTTTGGTGCTGCAGAGGGCGTAGGTGTTGAAATCTTTGCTGAGAACTGCTGCCCCTGCGGTCCTGTGACATCACAGCTGTTTTGCTCAAAATCAACCCGAAAACCGCCTAGTTTTTTTGTTGCAGCACCAACGGGCACAGACCCCGCAGGCATTTCCGCGTCTCCGGTAAGCGTTCCAAATTTGGCAGGCAAAATTTCATCCCCCGATGGACGAAGCAGACCGACCGCCCCGCGAAACATCGTCCCGACACCACCTGTTAAACTATGATCCGCCACCACCGGAGCGGAGACGAGAACCTTTCCAACCGCGTCAACCACGCGAGCCCGATACTCGGCAGGATATTTGTCCGATCGATCCACAACACAACTCAGACCGTCTTTGTTACCTTCATCTTTACCCGCCATGTATAATTCTCCTGTTTATGACCAACAGCCCTATCCTACAGGTCTTCGGTTAATTTTTTCATAATAATGGCCATTCCTGTGGATGTAGCAAGAAATTATGAAGTTTTTAATAAAATTTGATATATTGTAAAGAATTGGGAAAGGATAACTCGAAACACATGACCAAGTCTGTTATGGCCACGACCAGCAACTGCCGAGATGATAGAGGAGCTGAGCGAGGGTTTTCCTTGCTGGAGGTGTCTGTGGTCCTGATTGTTATCGGGTTGCTCATCGTTCCTATCATTGTCATGTACAACCAATACATTAAAAGTAGACAGATCGGGCAAACCAGATCAGCCATCAGCATGGTTGACTCGGCTTTGATTAAGTATGTGGCAAAATTCGGACATTACCCAATCCCATCCGACCCCAACATTCCCATGGGAGCTGCGGGGTTTGGACAATCGGCTGTCCCGCCAGCAGGTCCGTGGCCCTTGTGTACCAATCCTTCGGGGGGAGTTGTTTGCCGCACCAACGTCAACACGTTCGGAGGAACGGAGGTTCTGATTGGTGCCGTCCCTTTTGCAGAGATTGGCATTCCCTTTAACTCTTCCCTTGATGGATACGGGGCACGGTTCACCTATGCTGTGACCAGCAGCTTGACGGTAACCGCTACCTACAATGAAGGAGCAGGAGCGATTGAAGTTAGAAACAATGCAGGGGTTTCTCGCTATTTTTCGGATATTTTGCCCGCCGATGGAACTGATGATCTGACTGTCCCAAGGTCTCACGCCATCATTATCAGTCATGGCGAAGACGGGAGAGGTGCCTTTACGTTGGGGGGATTGATTGCCACTCCTTGTGCCGGAGCAGGCCGCGACATAGAAAACTGTAACAACGACGGGCTTTTTACCAACAACGCCAACGCCTTTGGCAATGAGTTCCGGTCCTATGGTGGTGGAGCAAACCACTATGATGATTTTGTTATAACCAACAACGTAGCGGCCTCCGGTATCTGGACTTTTATCCCGACCACACCCAATATGAGATCCGCAGTAGCTGGCAACGTCAATGTCGGCAACTGCGCGGTTCTGCCTTGTGTCCCCAGAGCTCATGTTGATGTAGATGGAGCTGTTCGTTCCGTAAAACTGAAGACCGACAGAATGTGTTCTTACGTTGAGTCTGGGTGTGTTGACAATTTTGCATCGACCTATTATCCGGCATGGTTTGGCCCGAGTATGATTGTTGGAGCCCCGCCGGAAGCCGCCCTTCCCGAAACACTTCCCCCGGCGGGGAACAACTGGAGTGCCGCTAGGTATGCACATGACGGCGCAGGAATTCGCTGCGTAGGTGGACGTGGGCTTTTGAAAATCGAAAACAACGATGAGCATTGCCAAAACACTGTTAATTTTGCGAATACAGTTCAGGTTCCCTCCAGCACTGGTCCGGCAACTTGTCCAGCGGGAACGTTTGGCAAAGGCTTGGATGCAGCAGGTAAACTGGTTTGCGTGGCTCCTTGATGACAAGAAGGAAAAATAGATGCTAAGAAATAGGAAAGCCCCTTCAAAGAATCAGTTTCACTCACCTGAGGGATTTACGCTCCTTGAGCTTTCGATTGTGATTCTCGTTGTGGGCATCCTCCTTACGCCGTTGCTTCGGCTCTACCAAACTTATCAAATTGAGGAACTAACCAGAAAAACCAAACAACATATTACGGTGGCAACGAACGGCATTGGGATTTTTAGTCCCATGCGCCTTCCATGCCCTGCAGACAGATCTTTATCTCCGAACAATCCCGCCTATGGATTTGAAGTCTGCAACTTGGCCCTGATTCCCAACTGCACTCCTTTTTCAAATCAAGGCATTTGTCAAACAAATGGCTCTCGGGATGCAGATGGAGATGGCGTGATTGACAAAGTCGTGATCGGAGGCGTTCCCCTACGGTGGGTGGATATTTCTGGTAACACTCTAAATCTTCCCCTGATAAAAGGGGATGATTTGTTCGATGCATGGGACAGGAAACTTACATACGCTGTCAGTGCGGTTTTGATGAATCCCGCAAGAACAGAGGCTAAAAATGATTTCAAATTGGGATCAATCTCCGCCCTAGATGAAAACGGAAATCCTACGGCAGGGATTATCCCCCCAGGTGATGCCCAATTTGTTGTGTTGTCTCATGGGTCTCTCGGTAACGGAGCCTTTGTCCGCGAGGGCATCCATATTCCCTGCCCTGCGGGAATGGTGGAGTCAGAAAACTGCAACAACGACTTTACCTTTGTCCAAGCCATCGGTAGTTACGAAGGCTCTGGAGCGACTTACTACGATGATCTGTCTCATTTCTATGCAGAAGCCAGCGGTGACTTATGGGCCCCGTTAACGGATGCTCTTGGAAATCCAACCAATCACATCATCAATTTGAACGCCAACAATGTTGGGATACGCACAACGACTCCCATGACGAGGCTTGACGTTAATGGAAATATTGATGCCG
>JAEUKO010000032.1:0-21837 GCA_016794285.1 Alphaproteobacteria bacterium
ATTGCTGTTTTTTATGGGCTTAACACACTGGGGGCTGCGGCAGGGACGTTATTGGCAGCTTTTTTACTGATTCCAGCTTTCGGAGTATCTGCGGCCATTTTGGTTGTTTCTGCGGTCAACATCCTAGTTGGATTTTTGGCTTGGATTATGCCTCTTGAGACAGAATCTGACTTAATAGTTCCTGAAACATTGCCTGTGTCCGAAACAAAATTTCCGCTTTCTACATCAAAGATGCTGGTCATTGTTTTTGTAACGGGTTTTGCGACTTTTGCCCTTGAAGTTGCTTGGTTTCGTTCCTTGACCGCAGCCTTCATGAGCACAACGGACGCTTTTGCAATCATGCTGGCCTGTGTGCTTCTGGCCCTCGGGATTGGGCCGTCTTTTGTGCCAGCACTCAAGAAGAGCAAACCATTGGGGCCGTTACTGGCAACTTCGGGAATACTAATCTTATTGGCCACGCCGATCATTGAAAGATTTGATCTGTTTGTCAGCATTGAGTCATTTTTCCCTGCAGCTCTCTTCATGCAGTGGTTTCTGATGACGTTCTGTGTTATTGGAGCCCCCGTCCTCCTTCTGGGGATGGCTTTTCCTTGGGTCCTTGATGAGCAAGGAAGCCCCCGCCGTTGGGGAATGCTCTATGGGGTTAATACGCTCTCCGCTATCGTTGGGTCTATTTGTGCAGGATGGATTCTTCTTCCCACTATAGGATTTGCTGCGACAGCTTGGCTGGCAGGGGCGATGGTCATGGCGACTGGAATTTGGATTTCCCCGCCTCAAAAACGCGAGGTCTTGGCGGCGGTTGGGATTGCTGCACTGGTTCTGGCTGTTCTGGCTGAATCTGGTGTTGGTAAGACGCGGGCTTTGGGCTCTGTCAGATTTGTTGACGAGAAGGCCCCTAATATTCTTGAAATGTACGAGGGGCCGGATTCGACTGTCACGGCGATGGAATTCAAAGACGGTAACCGCGCTTTGTTTATTGACGGATTCGTGGCAACCCAGCAGGCTGACACAGGCCGGATGAAAGATCATATTCACTACATGGCATGGATGGGGCACTTGCCTATGCTGTCACATCCTAACCCTCAGAATGCACTTGTGATCTGCTTTGGGACGGGACAGACCGCCAACGCCGTCAGAAAAGAAAATCCATCTTCTCTTGATATTGTTGATATAAATCCGAATGTTCTCAAATTGGCACATAACTTCCCTTCTAACGAGGCGGTTCTTGATGATTCAAGAGTCAAATCCATCGTGATGGATGGCCGCACGTATCTACGCCGAATAGACAAAGTATATGACGTGATTACTCTTGAGCCGATGCCCCCGAGCTTTGCAGGAACAAATGCACTTTATTCGCAAGAGTTCTATAAATTGGCCCGTTCGCGGCTAAGCAGTGAGGGAATGATAGCCCAGTGGTTGCCGTTTCACCTTATTTCTGCCCATGACAGTGCTTCTATCACCAAAACATTCCAAAGTGTTTTTCCCAATGCGGTTCTTTGGCTTGATCCGCCGTCAAAAACGGGAATCCTTTTAGGTTCGGTAAGTGATTCTCACAAACTTGCTCAAGACCTCCCGGGATTTGATCGGTCGGGTGGTCACCGTGACTTATCGCGGGAAGAAACCGAAGATGCCTTGCTTTTGAATCGTGGCGCTCTTGAAAACTACGCACGCGAAGGTGAAATCATCACAGATGATAACCAGTTCTTGTCCTATGGCCCATCAGCGCGGCAAACAAGAAATTCTGGCATTCGTGGAGAAAAGCACGATATTTTGAACCTAGCAAAACCACCCAGAAAAAATTAGACTGAATAAACTCTTCTCAAAAAAGATATTTTCAGACGTGTCCAGAACCTTTCACTTCTCTTTTCTTTTGTGCTCTGTTTTTATAACGGGATGCGCGGGCATGACAATAGAAGGGCGGACAGAATCTGCAGCAAACATTGCTCTTCGTGCCCATATGACGAAGCAGGAGTTTGTTGCTAGCCCTTATGTTCTGACGGGGTGGACCAAACTAACCTCTCCTCATACCTCTGTTAACGTATATATCGAGGGAGATGGTCTCGCATGGCTAAGTAAAAGCGAACCTTCAGGAAACCCAACTCCCAAGAATCCTGTGGCCCTTACTCTGGCGGCTCAAGATCCTTCCCCTAACGTGGTTTACCTTGCACGGCCGTGTCAGTACACACCGTTTGATCGGTTAGGAAATCACTGTCAGACTCTTGATTGGACCTCTCATAGATTTTCAAGCGCAACTGTTGATAGCTATCAACAAGTCTTGGATCAGATTAAAGAAGAAGTGGGCTCAAATGGATTTAACCTGATTGGATATTCTGGTGGTGGGAATATTGCTGGACTTCTTGCCTCTCGGCGGCAGGATATTCTGAGTTTGCGCACAGTTGCTGGAAATGTTGATAACAACGCATTTACAAAGTTTCACGGTGTCTCTTCTATGCCGGAATCCCTAAACATGGCGGATGTTGTGGAACAGATTGCAACTATTCCGCAAATTCATTTTGTGGGAGAGAAAGATCCTATTATTCCCAAATCTTTGGCCGAAGGTCTCAAACAAAAGGCCCCGCTGCAAAACTGTATTCAAATTCAGGTAGTCAAAGACAACACCCATATGGATGGATGGGAAGAGAATTGGTCACGTCTCTTGAACATCCCTTTTGTGTGTTCGCCGTAACTGTTTACAGCGCAGCTGCGTCGGATGGGAAGCGTATGGTCGCCAGACCGATTATGACGGGTGGCACCACATCATAACTCCTTCATCAAGAGTTGGGCGGCGAAGAAAGAAAGCTCGCAAGGATAATCCTTGTTTTTTTCCAGCTCTCCCTAAGGCTATCAGCGAGGTCAATGCATCGAGCAAGGTTTCCATCTTTTCCGTTCTTTTCAATGTCAAAAGCAATTTCAGACAAGTCTGTTGCTTGTATTTGCCTCATAATAGATTTTAGGGCGTGAGCGGCAAGGCCTGCCGCCATAGGATTACCTTGTACAATGGCCTCTTCCATCTCTTCTATGTATTTTTCTGAGTCTTTTATGGTGAGCTCCACAAGCGTACTCGCGTGCTTTCCAAAAGAAAGAATTGTTTCTCTTATGCTACTCTCACATACATCACTCATAACAAATTCCCCTTTTCTGTATCCTTTGCCCATGTCTGCAAAACCCTCAAAACTTGTTTCTCCTCAACAGGCTTGCTAACGAAATCATCCATTCCTGCGGCAAAACATTTTTCTCTATCTTCATCGAAGACATTAGCTGTAAGTGCAACAATTGGGGGCTGTTTAATCTGAAGCGCCCTGATTTTTCTTGTTGCTTCAAACCCATCCATCACAGGCATATTACAATCCATTAGAACAAGGTCGTAAGTTGAGTGTTCGAGTATTTCAACAGCCTCTTTCCCGTTTCCAGCGAGAGAAACCTGACATCCCAAGTTTTCTAAAAGTTTCGTGATAACAAACTGATTGGTTGCCACGTCTTCGACAACCAGAATATTCGCGTTCCACTGCCGAGAAGTCGGTGTGTCTTCGTCTTTAATCATCCCAAACTCTTTAATCTGTTCTGTCGTTGCCTTAGGTAGAGGGAGGCTGAACCAAAAGACAGATCCCTCTCCTAATTGACTCCTCACTCCAATTTTTCCTTCCATCATCTGAACAAGATGTTTGCAGATGGCAAGGCCCAAACCTGTTCCGGATGTTTTTGAGTGTCTGCGGCTCTCTATAATCTGTTCAAAGGGGGCAAAGATTTGGTCAAGCTTGTCTTCTGCAATTCCGATACCGCTATCGGCGATCTCAAATAAAATACCATCTTGTTCGGGACGTTCTTGACAGACTGTTATTTTGATACGACCTCCCAAAGGGGTAAATTTTATTGCATTGCCGGTTATGTTGGTTAAGATTTGGCGAATTCGTATTTCATCACCGAATACATAGTCGGGCAAATTGTCATTCAGGTTCAATTCTAGTCCAATACTCTTTTTGAGGGCAAGGGGTTCTAAGACATCTTTCTGTTGTTTCACCAAGTCTGTCAAAGAAAAGACTGTATTGTGTAACCGTAGCGATCCTGACTCAATTTTAGAATACTCCAGTATCTCGTTAATAATCTCAAGCAGAAGCCTTCCAGACCCGCGAATGACATCAAGATATTTTTTTTGTCCTTCGTTGAGTTCCGTTTTTGATAGCAAGTCAAGCGTTCCCAGAACGCCGTTCATAGGTGTTCGTATCTCGTGACTCATCCCTGCCAGAAAGTCAGATTTCGCTCGATTGGCCTTCTCTGCTTCCTCTTTGGCCAAAACCAACTGTCCCTGAAATTCATTTCTCTCTGTATTATCAATGCCAATTAAAATAATTTCTTCAAGATCCGAGTTTTCATTATACCGGTTGAGTGATGTCCAGCTAACTGTTCGTTTTTCTCCCCCCTTCGCCGTCAAAACCATTTCATAGTCAGAAACTTTTATGTTTCTTGAAAAAAAATCCATCAGAACATCTATCTGGTCCTTGTCTTCTTCGGGATGCATAAGCCACCACCAATTATTTCCTATCAGCTCCCTTTCGTCGTACTTTGTTAGAGAAGAAACAACCGGATTAATAAAGCGCGTTATCCCAGAAGGGGTCAGCCCAACAATCAAGGCCGGTGCGCCAGTAATAATATGATCGCTATATTCCTTTTGTTTCAGAAGCAAATCTCCAGATCGAATTGAATCAATGGTGGAAACAAAGGAATCTATAAGGGGACGAAGAAGGCTAACCGTTTTGTTCGAGTATTTAGAAGAAGTGTTTGAAACCGATATTAAGGCGATGACCTCTTTCCCCATGAGAACTGGAATGCTTAGGTACGATTTTAAGCAAGACTGGCCACAAGGAAAATTTTGATGTTCACTAAGAGAAGAACAGGGTGCATTAGCAAAGGTGGGTTTTTTTTCCTTCAAAACAGCTTCCAGTAGAGGGTTAAAGTGGCGAACTTCCGATCCTTGGCTAAAACACTCCTCAGCACTGCCGTCACTAAGAAGACAGGTGGCGTGGGCCTTTAGGTATAGCCCCTTCTCATCAGAAAGAACCTCAGCAATAAACCCGCACCTGCTCTCCGTTATCTCAACAATCTGTCTTAGAACCGCACAAAACACCTTTTTGCGTCGTTCGTTTCCACTCCGCAAATAAACATCATGAATATCGGCAACTCCCCTTTCTATCTTATCATAAAGGACTTTTTTTCTGCCAAAATCCCAAACGAGAAATCCAACAAAACCAGATGTTGTAATTCCGATGAGGGCTAAAAAAAGAAGAGATGTTCTAAGGCTGCTTAACTTCAAACTATAGTCATCAAGACTGACGTCAACGCCAACGATGCCAAATAGTTTTCCATCCCTATCCCTTAACGGAGCGTAAGCACTAAGAAATTTTCCCCATTTGTCCTCAGATGGCTTTTTCTCAACTTGAGGAGTTCCTTTTTCAAAGGCTTCCAACATGAGGGGTGTGGTGCTTTCATAAACCTCCATCACATAAGCGGTATCGTCTTTTCTTTTTGAACTAGGAGACTGAGTATCGGTAATAAAATAGACTTTTTTATCGTCTTTCTGGATCAGGGTATAAATATAGGCAAGATCTTTGTCTGCGGCCAAAAGAGCCAAATGGTGATCTTGAATATCCCTATAATCTTCCTCCTCTTTTTGTTTCGCATTTTCAATTTTTCTAAGCTGTCCAACATTTGTGAGATAGGCTGCAGATTTTGCGGTTGAAAGAAGATTATTTTGTACTGTTCGAATGAGGGCCTGCTGGGAATAGTGGTATATAAACCCTCCTCCTCCGATTGTACTCAAAACAATAACAAGAGAGACTAGAACAGCCTGAGAAAGAGGGCGAACAGAAACCCGCTTAACCTTCTTTTCAAAAGACGGTTTCTCTTCCAGTTGCGAAACGTGGGGCTTGTACTTCTCAGACATTTTGAGGAAACTCCTCCTTCTTTCTGACCTCTTTGAAAACTCTACGGGGGGCATAAATTGTATGCTGTCCCAACTAAGAAGGTGAAAGAGTATGCTAAAAAAACAGCTTTACCCCTAGAACAAACCCAGCCGCTTAAGTTCAGAAGATAAGGCTTCCTGCGAAACTGGTTTTTTTAAGAAGCCCTGAGCCCCTGACTCTTTGACAACGGCGAGCAAATCTCCTTGCTCGACACCAGAACAAACAACGATTGGAACATTCAGGGCTCCCTCTATTTTTCTTATTTTCTCAATAAAAGTTAGCCCACTATCGTGCCGTAAATGCCAATCAAGCAAAATAATATCAAAACGCCCCTGCATCAAAGCAGCTTCGGCGTGCTCAGCATCTTCAGATTCAATGACTGTAAAGCCCAAATCTTCGACGTGTCCTCTCAAGACATACCGACTAACTTCAACATCATCTACAATCAAACACTTCTTACTCATCTCATATGCTTTCTGTTTTTTTATTGAGTTTTCAGGTTAGAAAGAAAAACATCTAACTCACCTGCGATAACGCTGCCTTTTTGTGATAAGCTTTGGGCCGCATCAGCTAGTTCCTTTGCCATCTCTCCTGTGGAATTGGCCGTTGTATTAACAGCCTCCGTTGCCTCTTGCGTTTGTTGAACACTTGTCGCTGCGCTTTGCATACTTCTTAGAATTTCATTAACACCAGCTTCTTGCTCTTCCATTGCCGCAGAAATAGAATTAGACGACTCACTTATGTTTTGAATCACCCGCGCAATATCACTTATAACGGAGACGGTTGACTCAATAGCTTTGAGAAGATTTGAAACATGTGAAGAAATCTCTGTTGTGGCCTCTCCTGTTTTTGTAGCAAGTCCTTTGACCTCTGCGGCAACGACAGCAAAGCCTTTTCCTGCATCTCCTGCTCTTGCGGCCTCAATCGTAGCGTTCAAAGCCAATAAATTGGTTTGGTCGGCAATGTCCCCAATAAAATGGACAATATCTCCAATCTTATTGGCTCCATCTTGCAGGTTGGCTATGGCTTTTGAGGCATCATGAGATTTTCTAACGGCCTCCTCTGAGACATTACTTGCTCTTGTTACTTGCGTGTTAATCTCGCGAATAGAGGCCGAAAGCTCTTCAGTGGTACTGACAACAACTCCAACGCTGGAAGATGACACCTCCGAAGCTCGCGAGAGTCCACCTGATTGCTCTATGCTCAGAACGGAAAGAGAGTTCAGTTCGTTGGCGATGTGCTGAAGGTTTTCACCTGCGGAAAAGAGATCGGTCAAAAATTTTGTAATATTGGCATCAAAATGGTCAATCATATGTTTTAGGGTGGTTTCATAGTCTTGGTCTTTTTTATGCATCATGGACATAATGTTGCTGATGGCAAGGGCAGACTTTCCAAATACACCTGGCATACCCGTAGCAATAAACTTACGGTAGTACCGCCGCTGACCAGCTGCAGCAAGGCTGGCCTCCGACTCTTTCAAGAAGGCTTCAGTGATATCTAGAAGAAGGTTGATGCTATGCTGCAAAACAGCTACCTCGCCTGTCCCTTTTATGTGAAGCAAGCGGCTGTTCAGGTCTCCCTTGCCAGCAAGCCCCAAGCAGTCGGAGGCTTGTTTCAAAGACTGTGCAACATTCCAAAAGAGCCAGACTAGATAGAAAACAACAAGAATAGCCAAACCCGCTGAAAGATAAATCCGCATTTCTGGTTGTTCTAACAGAGATCCATATTCCTGAGTCTTTGCATTACCCAGCGCAAAAGTCGTAAGATTGATTACGGCTCCCAACAACAAAACGCTCGAAAGCAATATCCTAGCTCTCAAACTAGAAAAAAAGGTTGACATATTAACATATCCGCTGGGACTAGAATTAAAGAAAAAACAAAAACTCTTCGTATGATACTTTGTTACTCACTAAGAACTTATGAGGTGGGCTAGCTGCGCCAAAGAGCGATCCTTAACTTCGGCGAAGTTTCTCCCAACTCACTGTGATATATAGAAAAACTCTCAGGTAATCGGAGCAAGAACCAAGAGGTTATAAGAATAGGCCTTACAACTCTTGGGCGTAAGGATAATCCTTTTAATGATAGTTGTGAATACGCCTTTTCGATTCCACCTTATCGGAAAACGGGTTAGACTATGGGGGACGATTTGTCCTTTCCAGAAAGATTTCTCATGACGAACGATTCTACCCCGCCTTCTCCTTTATGGACTCCTTCCTCCTCGCGGGTGCGGGGGTCTTCTCTTTATGATTTTGCCCGCAAAGCAGGGTTTTCGGGCGAAAACTACGAGGAGATATGGCAATGGTCGGTGAGCGAGATTGGCGAATTTTGGTCAAAAGTTTGGGACTATTGCGGAGTTATTGGAGAAAAAGGTTCGGTTTCACTCGAAAATGCTAACAAAATGATGGGAGCCAATTTCTTCCCCGAAGCGCGGTTAAACTGGGCGGAGAATTTGCTGCGGCGGCGGGACGATGGGGTTGCTCTCATTTTTCTTGATGAAGCAGAGCGAGAGCGGCAGTTAAGTTTTCGTGAACTGGCCCATCAGGTCTCTCTTATGCAGCAAGCTCTCAAACAGGCGGGGGTGGTGGCCGGAGATCGTGTTGCTGGTTATATGCCGAATATGCCGGAAACCTTGATCGGGGCATTGGCAACAGCCTCTTTGGGGGCAATCTGGTCTTCGGCTTCCCCTGATTTTGGGGTGCAAGGCGTGGTGGACCGTTTTGGGCAAATTGAACCAAAAATTCTTCTTACGGTTGATGCGTATTTTTATGGTGGGAAGACGGTCGATTGCCTTTCGAAACTTGCCGAGATTTTACCGCGCTTGCCTTCGGTTGGGAAAACAATTGTATTTCCCTTCGTAGCAGAAAAACCGGACCTTTCGGCTCTTCCTTCGGCGGAGCTTTGGGGAGATTTTGTTGCGCCATTTGCTGCAACAAATTTGACCTTTGAAAGAGTGAAGTTTTCTCATCCCCTTTTTATTATGTTCTCCTCGGGAACAACAGGAGTTCCTAAGTGCATTGTGCATGGTCACGGGGGAACATTGCTGCAGCATATGAAGGAACACAGGCTGCAATGTGATATTCGTGAGAACGACCGTGTCTTTTATTTCACCACCTGCGGTTGGATGATGTGGAACTGGCAGATTTCTGCCCTTGCCAGTGGGGCGACATTGCTTTTGTATGATGGGTCACCCTTTTACCCTAGCCCTTACGTTTTGTGGGACTACACAACAAAGCACGGATGCACCCTATTCGGAACGGGGGCCAAGTATATTGATGCACTTAAGGCCAACGGGGTGAGACTCAAAGAAACCTATGATCTTTCTACGCTGCGGACTTTGACCTCTACGGGGTCGCCTCTGGTTCATGAAAGTTTTGATTACGTTTATGAGGCAATTAAAGAGGATATTCATCTTGCCTCGATCTCGGGCGGAACGGATATTGTTTCTTGTTTTGTGATTGGTAATCCGCTCTCTCCGGTTTGGCGCGGAGAAATTCAAGGCCCGGGCCTTGCTTATGCGATTGATGTTTTCTCGGATAACGGGAAACCAATGCCAGATGGGGCGGGAAGCGGTGAGTTGGTTTGTACCAAGCCATTTCCCTCAATGCCTGTCGGGTTTTGGGCCGATGCGGATGGCAGCCGATACCACAAGGCCTATTTTGACCGCTTTCCGAATATCTGGTGTCATGGAGATTGGATTGAGCGGACCATCCACCACGGATTTATTATCCACGGACGTTCAGACGCGACGCTTAATCCTGGCGGGGTACGGATCGGGACAGCTGAGATTTATCGTCAGGTTGAGCAAATCCCAGAGGTTTTGGAAAGTATTGCGGTTGGGCAGGCTTGGGACAATGACGAACGGGTGGTTTTGTTTGTGCGGCTCAAAGAGGGGGAAATTTTGAACGAAGATTTGATCGGACGGATCAAAGCTCGTATTCGGGCAGGGGCTTCGCCGCGCCATGTGCCAGCCAAAATTTTGCAAGTGGCGGATATTCCGCGCACAAAGAGCAACAAAATCGTTGAACTTGCGGTGCGTGAGGTTATTCACAATCGCCCTGTCAAAAACGTTGAAGCTTTGGCCAACCCTGAAGCTCTTGACCTGTATCGGGGGCTTAAAGCACTGGCGGAATAGGTGGAGAAGTCCAGCGGATTTCGCGTTGAGGGTAGGGGATTTGGATGTTATTTGCAGCAAATTTTTCCCAAATGGCGAACATGACCTCGCTTCTAGCCATTTGCAGCTCTTGTGTCACGTCCCCCACCCAAAAGAGGAGGGAGAAGTTGACTGAGCTATCGGCAAATTCTTTGAGGAAACATCGTGGGGCAGGATCTTGCAGGCAGCTTGGATTTTCAAGGGCGGCTTCAAGGATGAGGTTTTGGGCTTTGCGCAGGTCTGTTTCATAGGCCACCCCAACGGGAATCTGGATGCGGCTTTTGTTGTCAGAAAAAGTCCAGTTAATCACTTTTCCCGTGATAAAATTTTCATTGGGAACCATGATAGCGCGGCCATCAAACGTTTCAATCAGGGTTGAACGCGCTCCGTTCTTGCGGACAAGGCCGAGGGTTCCGTCTTCCATCTCCACCATATCGCCTATTTTCATGCTGCGTTCGATGAGCAAAATAAGGCCGCTGACAAAATTCGAGGCGATTTTCTGCAAGCCAAAACCAAGGCCAATCCCCAACGCGCCCCCCAAAACAGTAAGTGTTTTGAGATCAAGGCCCAAAAGGTCCATGATAATCAGTGCGGACATAATGTAAAAAATAATCGAAACCGCCTTTTGCATGAGGGCCCGAGAAGAGGGATGAACATAGGTCATATGCCCGATGCGGTGTTCAAAAAATCGTGAGAGACGGGCGGTCACCCATAAAATCAGCCCCCCGAGAAACACAGATTTCAAAATGGTATAAAGCGTGAATTCAATTTTGCCGAATTTATAAGTGAAAGCCGCGCTATCTAGAGCTTTTTGCAAGGGGGCGAGATAGCCCTCATGGTCGGCGAAAATCAACGCGCCAAGAGCCAGCAAAATCAAGACCTGCAGCCAGCGAAAGGTGGATTTTTTAGGCGGAATGTAAAGCGAGTTCATGGGGCTTCTATGTAGAGGGCGGAAAAGGTTAGACAAGGGAAAAAGGACAGAAAGAGCTCAAACCCACTGCTTTATGGAAGTAGACTGGATGGGGTGTTCTTGTCAATTGATATAAGGGCGGTAGCCGCTTTGGGAACGCTCAAAATGTACCCTTCTCTTCCTCCTGCATCAGTTGTCTTCGCCACATTAAAATCTTTGTACAGATTGCTGCCACGTTGTTCAGTGCGAAGGGTGAAATGTGTCGGTTCGGCAAGAGGAGCCTTGGGTTTTCCTTGATGGACAAAATACGTCGCCGTGCTGGAAGTAAGGTTAAATCCTAAAGTCGTGCCAAAAACTACACCGACAAGATATCTTTGGGCATCATAGCTATGGTCTTTTGCAACAGCTTTAAGACCCAAACCTGCAGCAACGATAGAAGCAATATCAGGGTCTATCGTCCCCGCGGCTATGAACGCGCTTGCCACTGCGAATGGGGTGATAACTGGAATAAAGCCAGCTCGGAAACCGTGATTGTTCCTATTATTTGGATCACCGTAGATACCCATTTTTGTCGCTCTTAAATATCACTCTAAAAAACACACAGCCTATCCTTATGTATAAAAAAATTCCATATGTCAATTTTGTTGTGTTGCCCTTTTCGTCCTCTCCCACAAGGGGAGAGAGGGGTGGGGAATAACGGATAATTATCCCTGTAGCGTATCTCAAATAAAATGATTATGAATTGATGCGCGATTTTTAAGGATATTGGGACCTTGCTCTCCAGAGACGAAATCTCTGTGGTGTTTGAATGCCGAGATAAATTGAACTAGTGTATGTCGGCTAATCTACTAGGAAAGAAAATCCCATGTTTCAGTGTGTTCCGCCGATCATCTCTGGTTCCGAGTGGGGATGGGTTCTGAGCCTTTTTCTAGCGGGCCTCACGGGTGGGTTTATGCACTGTGTTCTCATGTGTGGCCCTTTTGTTTTGGCTGCACAAAAAAATCAGCTTGGGCGCGTGGCTTCGGTTTTGCTGCTTCCTTATCATCTTGGTCGGTTGGTGACTTATTCTCTCCTTGGTGTTTTGGCCAATTTCTTTTTGAATGCGGCTTTTTTTGCTTCTCCTTTGCGCGATATGATTTCTGCCGTCTTTCTGGGGCTGGCGGGCCTTTTGTTCTTGGCGCAGGCGTTTCCAAGTCTTTATAAATTTTTACCATTCTTGACCCAAATCAAGGTCCCCCTTCCCAGCAGATGGATAGAATACGCTTCCAAACCCTTCCTCACTGCAGAGCGCGGGGAGGGTGATTCGTCCCTAAAATTTTCTATATTGTCTAATTGGCGACTTTTTGGTCTCGGAATTCTTCTTGGGTTTTTGCCCTGTGGATTTCTGATGGGGGTGCTTCTTGCTGCGGCTGCGGCTCCGTCTTTATGGCTTGCAGCCCTTGGAATGTCTGGGTTTGCCCTCGGAACAATACCCTCTCTGGTTGTTGTTGCACTGGGGGGGCGTTCGCTTGCGACATTATATCCCACCCTTATGCGGGTTTTATCACAGGTGGTATTTGTGCTAAATGGATGTATCCTGTTCGTGCTTGCGGGCAGGTTGTTGATTTGATGGTTGCCGCTGTTCTCGAATGCGTGCAAAGCAGGTCAGCCTAAATGAAAGGAAATAATGCAATGAACACTGTTTCAGTTAATACCGCTACAGCAGAAGGGGCTTCGCCACACTACAACGATGATGTTGTTCGTCTATTTACGTTGGCTTCGGTTTTCTGGGGCGTGGTTGGTTTCGCGGCGGGACTTTTTATTGCTTTGCAATTGGCATTTCCAGTTCTTAACCTCGAACCTTATCTGAATTTTGGCCGTCTTCGTCCGCTGCACACCTCGGCAGTTATTTTTGCCTTTGGGGGAAATGTCCTGTTTGCCAGCAGCTATTACATTGTTCAACGGACCTGTCGGGCGCGGCTTTGGAATGATGCGCTCGCGCTCTTCACCTTCTGGGGGTATAATTTTTTCATCGTCATTGCCGCCCTTGGCTACGTGTTGGGGGTAACGCAGGGTAAAGAATATGCGGAGCCTGAATGGTATGCCGATTTGTGGCTGACCGTAGTTTGGGTTTCCTATCTTCTTGTTTTTATGGGGACAATCATTAAGCGGAAGGAGCCTCATATCTACGTTGCAAACTGGTTCTTCCTCGCCTTTATTATCACCGTGGCGGTATTGCACCTTGGCAATAACGTTTCGATTCCGGTTGATTTTACCGGAGCCAAGAGCTATTCCGCGCCTTCTGGCGTTCAAGGGGCGATGATCCAGTGGTGGTATGGTCACAATGCGGTTGGGTTCTTCCTGACGGCTGCCTTCTTGGCCATGATGTATTATTTCGTGCCAAAACAAGCTGAGCGTCCGGTTTATTCCTATCGCTTGTCGATTCTCCACTTTTGGTCGCTCATTTTCATCTATATGTGGGCAGGTCCTCACCACTTGCACTACACGGCGTTGCCGGACTGGGCGCAAACACTGGGAATGACCTTCTCGATCATGCTGTGGATGCCATCTTGGGGCGGAATGATTAACGGTCTGATGACGCTTTCGGGCGCGTGGAACAAACTACGGAAAGATCCTGTATTGCGCTTCATGATTGTGGCTGTCGGGTTCTATGGGATGAGTACGTTCGAGGGGCCTTTAATGTCGATTAAAGAAGTTAACTCTCTTTCGCACTACACTGATTGGACTATTGGTCACGTTCATTCTGGTGCGCTTGGATGGGTTGGCTTTATCAGCTTCGGGGCTCTTTACTACATGGTTCCGCGTTTGTGGGGGAGAGCTCAGCTTTATTCTCAAAAACTGGTCAATGTCCACCTCTGGGTGGCCACGATTGGGATCGTCCTTTACATCTGCGCTATGTGGGCTTCTGGGATCATGCAGGGCTTAATGTGGAAATCTTATAACGAGATGGGTTTCCTTGATTATTCCTTTGTAGAAACGGTTGAAGCTATGCACCCGTTCTATGTAATTCGGGCAATGGGGGGTGTTTTGTACCTCGCTGGGGCTCTCGTTATGGTCTTTAATTTCTATAAAACCATTAAAGGGGAAGTCAGAACGTCTGAGTATCCCGAGTTGGCAACTAAGGAGGCTTTGGCTTAACATGTTCAAGCATCACGCAAAACTAGAGCGCAATTCCATCGTTCTTCTGCTGTGCATCATCGTGGTGATTTCAGTAGCGGGGATTGTTGAAGTTCTCCCTCTCTTTCGGACCGAAACTGTCATTGAACCGGTTAAGGGGGTGCGGCCTTATACACCCCTCGAATTGACTGGGTTTAATATCTATATTCGGGAGGGTTGTTACAACTGTCACTCACAGCAAATTCGCCCTCTTCGTGATGAGGTGGAACGCTATGGCCACTATTCTTTGGCGGCAGAGAGTATGTACGATCACCCTTTCCAGTGGAGTTCGAAAAGAACAGGGCCTGATCTGGCGCGGGTGGGAGCGCGATATTCGGATGAATGGCACGTCCGCCACTTGAAGAAGCCTCAGGCTGTTGTTCCAGAGTCGATTATGCCGACTTATGCCTTTCTTCTCAAGAACGAGGCTCGCCTCCATGATATCGACAAACATTTGAAAACTCTTCGTATTGTCGGGGTTCCTTATACCGATGACATGATTGCCAATGCTTACAAAGATGCCGTGGCACAGGCAACAACCGAAGATGTTGATCCGAATGTAGCGGGATTAAAGTCTCGTTATGGGGACAAGATCAATGCGCGTGTATTTGACGGAAACGCTGATATGGTCTCAGAAATGGATGCTTTGGTTGCGTATTTGCAAGTTTTAGGGACCATGGTTGAGTTTCCCGATGTTGAGGCTGTGGCCAAAAAACCAGCTGAAGAGGGAGAGCCTGCACAATGACTATCTTTGACGCAATCGTCCATCATGCGCCGCTGATTGGGCTGCTGTTTTTCTTTACGTTCTTTGTTGGCATGGTTGTTTGGGTGTATCGCCCGGGGGCCAAAGCCAAATACCAGAGTTTTGCCAGTATCCCCTTTGAGGAGAACAAAGATGAGTGATAATCACACCAAGGAAGTTGATAAACTAACCGGAGTTGAAACCACAGGTCACGAATGGGACGGGTTGAAGGAATTGAACAATCCTGCTCCGCGCTGGTGGGTTTGGGTTTTTATTGTAACCATCATTTGGGCGGTTGGGTATTGGGTGGTGTATCCAACATGGCCAACTCCGGTGGGAGATATTCCTGCCGAGGCGTTGACATCTGGTAAGGTGGAACGGGCCACAACAGGGGCCACTAAGGGGTCGTTTGGTTGGACCCAGTACGACAAGCTGACCGAAGAGCAAAAAGAAATCCAGGCGCGTCAAAATAAGTACTTGGAAAAGTTTGAAAAGGCTTCATTTGAAGAGATTTTCAAGGATGACGAGCTACATAGTTTCGCAATGGCGGGCGGAAAAGCCGTCTTTAAGAACAATTGCGCAACGTGTCATGGCTCTGGGGCTGCGGGATCAATGGGATTCCCAAACCTGAATGATGATGACTGGTTGTGGGGTGGAACGGTTGAGGATATTTACCAAACCCTTCAATATGGTATCCGCTCGGGTCATGACGAGTCGCGGACTTCACAAATGCCTTCTTTTGGCAAAGACGGAGTTCTCACGGGCGAGCAGGTTAACCAAGTTGTTGATTATGTACTTTCTCTTTCTTCTCCCGAAGGAGCTAAAGCTGATGCGGGGGGAGCTACGATCTTTGCTGAAAACTGTGCGTCATGTCACGGGGATGCTGGAAAAGGGGGGCGTGATTTTGGGGCTCCGAATTTGACCGATGCCATCTGGCTTTATGGTGGAGATCGGGAGTCTGTTCATGAGACTGTGTTTAACGCACGGGCGGGTGTGATGCCTTTCTGGAAAGGAAAACTGACCGAAAGTGCCATTCGCCAAGTGGCGATTTATGTACATGGCCTAGGGGGCGGTGAGCCTCTAGCTTCGGCGGTGACAACGACTCCTCCTCAAGATGCTACAGCAGCGCCTTCTGTGGAAGAACCAAAAGCACCGGCAAATGACTCAGCCCAGTAGTGAAGCAAGGGATACCGAGCCAGATATTCAACTCTTTGAGGCTCAGAAAAAAGTCTATCCGCGTGATGTGGTCGGGCGGTATCGGCGGCTGAAATGGTTTTTTATGGCCATTTGTCTTGGCCTTTATTATTTCGCACCATTCTTGCGCTGGGATCGGGGGCCAAAAGTTCCCGATCAGGCCATTTTGATTGATTTGCCGAATCGCCGTGCTTATTTCTTCATGATCGAAATTTGGCCACAGGAAGTTTACTATATTGCGGGTATTCTTATCTTCGCGGCGATCACTTTGTTTTTTGTTACTTCCTTGCTGGGGCGCGTTTGGTGTGGCTATTTTTGCTTTCAAACGGTGTGGACCGATATTTACTATAAAATTGAACGCATCGTCCAAGGAGATCGCAATGCGCGGATGAAACTTGACGAATCTCCCCTCTCTTTTGAAAAAATATGGAAAAAATTACTCACTCATATTTTATGGATTGTTGTTGCTGTTCTAACGGCGGGTGCTTTTGTTTTTTACTTTAATGATGCTCCGACTCTCTGGAAAGGAATCTTCGAGGGGAACGTTTCAACCACAGTTTTGGGTTTTGTTGTGGGCTTAACGGCCAGTACCTATATTATGGCTGGGTTTGCGCGGGAACAGGTTTGTACGTATATGTGTCCGTACGCACGTTTTCAATCTGCAATGTTTGACAAAGATACTTTAATTATCGGGTACGAGCCCTATCGGGGCGAGCCACGAGGAAAGCACAAAGCTGGGACGAGCTGGGAAGGCAAGGGGCATTGTGTTGATTGTTCACAATGCGTACAGGTTTGTCCAACGGGGATTGATATTCGCAACGGCCTTCAACTTGAGTGCATTGCCTGCGGTCTTTGCGTAGACGCTTGTAATTCAGTCATGGACAAGTTGGAGTTGCCACGGGGCCTCATTCGCTATGACACGGAGCATAATTTTGAACTCCGCTTGCAAGGTCACGACCCTGAAATTCACATGCTTCGTCCGCGTACGGTTGCGTACAGCCTTATTTTGGCGGTGGTTGGTGTGACCATGTTGGTGAGTCTGTTGTTGCGTTCTCCGCTCGAACTCCATGCTATTCATGATCGCAACCCTTTGTTTGTGGTTCTCTCTGACGGCAAGGTGCGCAATGGGTATGAACTCAAAGTGCTCAATAAAACCCATGAAGATAAAAGTTTTCATTTGTCGGTTGAGGGGATGGACGGGGCGCAGATTCATGTGCAAAGCGTGGATGGATCAACGGCCGAAAACTTAAAAGTAAAACCAGACAGCGTGGGGCATTTTCGGGTTTTTATCTCTGCGACCAAACAAAGTGATGAGAATAAGGAAATTGTTTTTCGGGTTAAGGACAATACCGCAGAATATGAAGATGATGTAGAGAGTCTTTTCATTAGCGGTGAGGGAAAGTAAAGTATGGAAAAACCAACCCTCTCTGCAGAAGAACGAGCTGATTTGTGGGCCAATCGTTGGGTTCCGTGGATGTTTGTTTTGGCTTTTCTAGTGGTTGGTGCGGTGAATGCGGTTTTTGTTTACCTTGCCATTCATTCTCATACAGGCCTTGTCACGGAACAAGCTTATGAAAAAGGACTAGCTTTTAACCAGACTCTTGCCAAGGCGGAAGCCATGCAGGCGCTAGGGTGGAATTTTTCGGTTGAGCTTACCAGTGAAGATATTCTCTCAGTTCGTTTGGTGGACAAGTCGGGAAACCCCATACAAAAAGCGCAGGTTAAGGGAAGAATGGTTCGTCCGGTCAAGTCCGGCTACGATTATGAAGTTAGTCTTGTCGAACAAACAAAGGGGGGAGTGTCTGGTATCTATCAAGTGCTTTTGCGTCCGCCTTTACGGGGATCTTGGACCGTTCACCTCGTGGCAACCCAAAACGGTCAATCTTTTGAGAAAAGCGAAGCCCTTGTCCTAAAATAATCCCCTCTTTATGATGAGGGTGTGCTTTATTGATGAGCAACCACCCTACAGGACGTGAGCAGAATGGATATGGCACTTGCCGAAAATAGAACCGGAGAGCCTGATTTTGCTGCGTTTGTAGAAGAGCGGGCCGAAGGCATCAGGGCCGTGACCTATATGGTGGACGGGGTTCATTGTGCGGCTTGTATCCAGAAAATTGAATCCGCTCTATCGAAAGAGCCGGATATTTCCTACGTCCGTCTTAATTTTTCTACGCGCCGCCTGAATGTTGAATGGAAGGGTTTGCCGGATCGTGCCAATGCGTTTGCAGCAATTGTCAGGGATCAGGGATACCCCATTCATTCTTTTGATCCCAAAGCCATTCAGGCTGAAAGCGATGAGGAAGAGCGGTTTTTACAAATGTGCCTTGGGGTTTCTGGCTTTGCCTCGGGCAATTTGATGATGTTGTCCTTTTCTTTATGGAGCACAACCAGTGAAGTGATGGGGATAGCCACGCGTGATTTGCTGCACTGGGTTTCGGCTGTTATTGCCATTCCATCGGTTGCCTATGCCGGACAGCCCTATTTTCGCTCGGCTTGGAACGTGCTCAGAAAAGGCAAAACCAATATGGATGTGCCAATTTCTCTCGGCGTGCTGGGGGCTTGTTTCGTCAGTTTGTGGCAAATTTTTCATCATGGAGAACACGCCTATTTTGATTCGGCGGTGATGCTGCTCTTTTTCCTCCTGATTGGAAAATATCTCGACTTTCAGGCTCGCCGTAAGGCTCGATCAACGGCGTCTGGGTTGCTGGCCATGATGTCGGGGACAGCCGTTATTCTTGAAAATGGACAGACGCGCTCTATCCCCATACGGGACGTGCGCGAAGGGATGATTGCTTTGGTGGCGATGGGCCAGAGAATTCCAGCAGACGCGAAGGTTGAGGACGGAGAGTCAGAAATTGACACGTCTTTGGTGACGGGGGAAACCACACCGCGCCTAGTGAGTGTCGGTGATGCTGTTTATGCAGGGACGCTGAACCTTTCGGCTCCGCTGCGCCTTTTGGTTACGGCAGCCAGCAAGGACAGTTTGCTCTCCGATATTGTGCGCCTCATGGAAAAAGCGGAACAGGGGCAAGCCAAATATGTGCGAATTGCCGATCGCGCAGCAAGGCTTTATACCCCGCTTGTTCACGCCCTTGCTTTGGCAACGCTCTTGTTCTGGCGCGTCGGGATGGGGGCGGACTGGTCCGACTCTATTTTGATTGCCGTAACTGTTTTAATTATCACCTGTCCTTGCGCTCTCGGGTTAGCGGTTCCGGTTGTACAGGTTCTGGCCAGTGGCCGGATGATGAAGAAAAATATTCTGGTTAAATCTGGGGATGCTTTTGAAAGACTCTCCACCGTTGATACGGTTATTTTTGACAAGACGGGGACCCTTACTTATGGCCGTCCGCGTTTGCAAAATCGGGACGAAATAGAAGGCGATCTTTTTATGCTGGCAGCCTCAATGGCGGTTCAGAGCCACCATCCCCTCTCGCAAGCTCTGGCCAAGGAAGCTAAGGGAGAATTGCTTCCTCTGGGGTTGGTCACGGAATACGCGGGGCAGGGTTTGGAAACAACCAATGAAAAAGGGACAATTCGTTTGGGGCGGCGGGCATGGTGCGGGGATGAGCAGGCGTCCTCTTTTCCTGACCAGCAAGAGATATGGTTATCGGTCCCAGAACGCCCGCCAACGTGTTTCCGCTTCAAAGACGATTTGCGCCCAGATGCAGCCCAGACAGTGGCTCAACTGAAAGAGTTGGGAGTGAAGTCCGTTCTTCTTTCGGGGGATCGCCTTGCGGTCGTTGAAGATGTGGCGCGGCAGTTGGGAATAGAGCAGTTTGAAGGAGATTTGACACCGATTGACAAATATAACCGGATGGAAGCTCTGAAAGCACAGGGGCACAAAATCTTGATGGTTGGAGATGGTCTCAACGATGCGCCAACTTTGATTGGGGCGAATGTCTCAATGTCCCCGTCTTCTGCAATTGATATGGCTCAAAATGCTGCGGATATTGTTTTCATGGGGGAGCATTTATCTCCGGTGGCTGAAGCTTACAAGACAGCTGTTTTTGCTCAAAAACTGGTGGCTGAGAATCTCATTCTTGCGGTTTTATACAACGTGATTGCTGTTCCGCTGGCTGTCGCTGGTTTGGTGACACCTTCGCTGGCTGCCATTGCCATGTCGAGTTCATCAATGATTGTCATCGGAAACTCTTTTCGGTTAAATCGGCTGAAGTAAGGAAAGGGCAGATCATGGATGTTATGGAGTTTTTACTGCCTATTGCTCTGTTATTGAGCCTTCTGGGTCTGGTTTTCTTCATTTGGTCTATTCGGGCAAGGCAATATGACGATCTCGATGGCGCGGCCCAGAGAATTTTGATGGAAGACGAAGACAAACCGTTACCATAAACATGAAATCAAAAACCTTTTTTACCTTAACAGCAGAAAAAGTTTGCAAAATATAAAGTTTTTCGCGTAATTTTGCGAAGTTTGGCGTTATGAATAACGCTGCAGCGCACAAAATTAACGTAAGAAGGACTTTCGTTTTGGCACAGAGAAAAGCTGAATCATCTATAATTTATATACCTCATGAGCCTGTTCAGGGATTTGCTTTTGACATGGATGGGACGTTGGTTGACTGCGAGCCTTATAACCGAGCGGCCGTTCAGGATGCTGCTGGAGAAAGGTTCCCTGTTGCATGGGACGTGAACGCAGGACGAAAAGAATACCTGATTTGCGCATGGCTGCATGCCCAATACCCTGAATTTAACAAATCGGCCGAGGAGTTTGTTGCTGATTGTCACAGGGGCTATGAAGTTCGCGCACATCTTGTCGAGGCCAGAGATGGAATGGATAAAGCTCTCCGGTATATCCAAAAGCAGGGGCTGCCCATGATTGTGGTGACAAACACACCACACGATCTTGCCGTGGCGCGGTTGGATCGCAGCGGTTTGGCGCGGTATTTTAACCAAGTCGTAGGAAGTGATACGGTAGCAGATATTGGAGGATATCCCAAACCATCTTCTGATCCCTATTTGTTAGCAGCAAAACTTTTGAAGCTTCCCCCTCACTTAATCGCCGGTTTCGAAGATTCTCCAGTTGGGATGGAATCCCTCACGAAATCAGGCTGCATCTCTGTCCACATTCACGATAATGGGGATCTTCCGAATCAACATGCGAACTATCAGGTGGACGGGCAAAAACCTAAGCAGCTCATGACCGTTGTGAAGGCTTTGTGTGGGGATGAAAAGGCGCAAGTAAAGGCCCGCTCATTCTTTGTTCCAGAGCCAGGCAGCACCCCTCACTCCTGAGGAATCGCCAAAGCGAGCTTGAACGAGGCTCGTTTCAACCGTATCTGAAAAAATATAGCGGTCCCATAATTTGGGAACCTCGTGATAGAGGGCGGCAACATTGCTCATGCCGCCCCCTACGACCACGATGTCTGGATCAAGAATATTGATGACGCCGGAAATGGCGCGGGCAAAGCGGTCGTAATAACGGTCAAGGGCCGCAAGGGCGGCGGCCTCTCCGCGCTGGGCATGGGCGACAATGTCGTGGGTGGAAAGGAGTTCTCCGGTGACGCGGTTGTAGTCTTCCTTAAAGCCCGGGCCAGAAATCCAACGTTCAATACACCCCCGCTTTCCGCAGTAACATTGTGGGCCAGGGTATTCGTTCAGGTGTGGATCATCAGTAAAGTAAACGGGAGATTCCTTATGGGCGTAGGTTGCAGAAATGGGGGTTTCGCCAATATTTTTTTCAGTAAAAGTTTGCAGCAATTGGTCTGGATGAA
>JAEUKO010000033.1:0-12602 GCA_016794285.1 Alphaproteobacteria bacterium
CCGAACATATCTTCGAAAATATCCGAAAACGCCGCGCCAAATCCGGCCCCACCAGCACCGCCAAATCCGCCGCCGCCCATCGGGCCAGTCGCACCAAAGCGGTCATACGCAGCGCGTTTATCCGGATCTTTCAAAACATCATAGGCTTCGCTGATTTCCTTGAACTTTTCTTCGGCCTTACTCTCCCCTTTGTTGCGATCGGGGTGGTGCTGCATAGCAAGTTTTCGGTATGCTTTTTTTATATCTTCGTCGCTGGCGTTTTTTTCAACACCGAGAACTTTGTAGAAATCTTTTTCACTCATTGCTCTAGGTCTCCTGAGCCAAATCTTCTAGTCCGAGCCTACGCCCCGCAGGGTTCCCAGCTTCCAAGAAAACCATGAGGCAGGAAAGTAATCGCCTGTCTCATGGTCTTTTTCTATCACATCAAGCTTTCTAGGCCCCTGTGGATTTTTTGTCATCTTCGTCAAATTTCATATCTGTGAAATCTGCATCGACAACATCGGCATCAGGTTTCCCTTGAGCAGAAGACGCACCCGCATTATCTGGCGTGCCAGCCGCTTGCTCCTGAGACTTACGATAGGCAGCCTCACCTAATTTCATGGCGGCCTGTTGTAAGGCATTGGCTTTTTGTTCAATCGCTGCCTTGTCGGATTCATCCAGAACGCTGCGCAAATCGGCAATTGCTTTTTCTGCAGCTTCTTTATCCGTTGCCGAAATATCAGCCCCAAGATCGGCAATGCTTTTCTCGGTCTGATGGATCAAAGCTTCGGCATGATTGCGCGTTTCAACGAGAGCCCGACGAACCTTGTCAGATTCGGCATTGGCTTCGGCATCCTTGACCATTTTTTCAATGTCCGCATCCGAGAGACCACCAGAGGCTTGAATGCGAATATTTTGCTCTTTGCCAGTAGCCTTGTCTTTGGCCGCAACGTGAACAATCCCGTTCGCATCAATGTCAAAGGTCACCTCGATCTGAGGAACTCCACGCGGAGCCGGCGGAATCCCAACCAGATCAAACTGGCCAAGCATTTTGTTATCTGCGGCCATTTCCCGTTCCCCTTGGAAAACACGAATGGTCACTGCATTCTGGTTATCTTCCGCAGTTGAAAAGGTTTGAGATTTTTTGGTTGGGATGGTTGTGTTGCGATCAATCAAACGAGTGAACACACCGCCCAAAGTTTCGATCCCTAGCGAAAGAGGGGTGACGTCCAGCAAGAGAACGTCTTTGACTTCCCCTTGCAAAACACCGCCTTGAACTGCAGCCCCATCGGCCACGACCTCATCTGGGTTCACCCCTTTATGAGGTTCTTTGCCGAAGAACTCGCGCACCGTTTCGATGATTTTTGGCATACGGGTCATCCCGCCGACCAATACAACTTCGTCAATATCGGAAGGTTTAACTCCAGCGTCTTTGAGAGCCCCTTTAAGAGGTTCAATCGTGCGGCGAACCAAATCATCAACCAGAGATTCGAGTTTTGCCCGCGAGAGTTTAACATTAAGGTGTTTGGCTCCCGAGGCATCCGCCGTGATGAACGGCAAGTTGACTTCGGTTTGCGTGGTTGAAGAGAGTTCAATTTTTGCTTTCTCGGCCGCTTCTTTCAGACGCTGCAAAGCCAGTTTGTCTTGACGCAAGTCAATGGCCTGCTCTTTCTTGAACTCATCCGCCAAGAAGTCAATGATCCGCGCATCGAAATCTTCCCCACCGAGGAAAGTATCCCCGTTGGTGGATTTAACTTCGAAAACACCATCGCCAATTTCAAGAATGGAAATATCAAACGTTCCACCCCCAAGGTCATAAACTGCGATGGTTCCTTGATTCTTTTTATCAAGCCCATAGGCAAGAGCCGCCGCCGTTGGTTCGTTGATAATCCGCAAAACTTCAAGACCGGCGATCCGCCCTGCATCCTTAGTGGCTTGACGCTGGGCATCGTTGAAATAAGCAGGAACAGTAATCACAGCTTTATCCACTGTGGTTCCCAAGAAACTTTCAGCGGTCTCTTTCATTTTTTTGAGGACCATCGCCGAAATTTGGGAGGGCGCATATTTCTCGCCTTCAATTTCCACCCAAGCATCGCCGTTATCACCTTCGATAATTTTGAAGGGTGCGTGTTCCTTCATTTTCTGAACTTGCGGGTCATTAAAGCGACGGCCAATCAAACGCTTAATCCCATAGAGAGTATTATCTGGATTGGTGACCGCTTGACGCTTGGCAGGCTGGCCAACGAGCCGCTCACCATTTTTACTGAAGGCAACCATAGAGGGGGTTGTCCGCGCCCCTTCGGAGTTCTCAATAACCCGTGGATCTTTACCATCCATGATGGCTACGCAGGAGTTGGTGGTTCCCAAATCAATACCGATAACTTTTGACATTATATACCTCTTCAGTTTGTCAGTGGCAAATTTCAAGCTGCCTCACCATGAGCACAACCCAAATTCCCCGAAAGGGGCTTTGATTCCTTTTAAGAACCTAGATATAGCGGAAAAGCTCCACAAAGACACCCCCGCGCAACCTAGTAAATCACAAGAATCTACAAAGACTATATTTAGGGATATGTTCCTATTTCGTCAAGGCCTTCCTGTAGAATAGTGAAACAAACAAAGGCCCCGCATTCACGAGGCCTTTATTTATAAGACTAAAGTCTGTTTTGAAAACTGACTAGCTGGCAGCCCGTTGCAAAATCGGAAGGTCGTCTTGCCCTTGCGGGTTGGCGACAGGATTTTTGCCTTTCATCGGGAAGTCAGAGCCTCCCTTATGCGACTTTTTTTCAGAGGAGGCTCCGCGGCCTCCTGTGGTTGGGGTAATTTTCCCGTCAATGGTCGCGCCAGCTTCAACAGCCAATTCTTTGTAGGCAATCGCTCCGGTGATGGACCCCGTTGCGCGGACGGTCAAACGACCGTTCACTGTCAAATCGCCTTCGAATTTACCGGCAATTGTGGCTTCGTCGATTTCAACAGTTCCATAGAACATACCAGTTTCGGCAACTTCAAGAATGCTGGCCCCTTTCAGAGCAGCTTCAACAGTTCCTTCAACAACCAAGGTGTCGCAAGACTCGATCTCACCAGACATGGTGATTCCTTGACCAATAACCAAGCGGCGGCCTTTGGCAACTTCAGAACTAACCACTGGGCTTGGTGTACCATAAGCCGCAGGATAAGCCCCATAGCTAGGAGCAGCAGGACGTGGAGCCTGAGCAGCAGGCTGACCAGGACGTTGGAACGGGCTGGCAGCTGGAATGTCAACAGAACGGTCGTTGGATTCTTCAGAGTTTTGACTGGATTGATTCATAGCGTTGTCTTCCCCTTGAGGCGATGCGGTTTGTGGGTTGGATGATGAGGGACGATGGAACATTTTGGTAACATAACCTCTCTAAAACGATTGTGCGATAATACCCTGAAAACACAAGCTTCACCGCCTGTATTTTCTTGTTTTACTGTCCTTGAGTATGCCCGACCCTAACACGGCAAAAAGGAAAGACGCAAGAGTTTTTAGAAACTTTTTTTAGGATAAGAAACAATAAGTTAGCCAAAGAGCCTTCAACAACCAATCAACTCTGGTGAAAAAAGTTGTAAATTTTTTGGGCCATTTCCCGCGAAACTCCTTCAACTTTTTGCAAATCGGATAATCCGGCATCTTGAACCGCCCGCGCGGTTCCGAAGTGAAGGAGGAGAGCTTTTTTCCGTTTGGGCCCCACCCCGGGCACTTCGTCAAGAGCTGAACGGGAAACATCCCCCATTCGCCGGATTCTGTGACTTCCAATTACGAAACGATGCGCTTCGTCTCGTAACCTCTGTAGGTAATGAAGCACGGGATCTCCGGTTGGAAGGCTAAATTCCTCTCGCCCTTGCATAAAAAATTTCTCTCGGCCTGCATTGCGCTCCGGTCCCTTGGCAATTCCCACGACAACAAGGTCGTTTAACACGTTCAATTCGGCCAAAACCTCGGTCACCGCATTCAACTGACCGAGTCCGCCATCAATCAAAAGCAAGTCCGGCCAGTCTGGGCCATCACGAAGCCCCTCCTCTGCGCCGGAAAATCGGCGGCGCATCACTTCTTGCATCATGCCATAATCATCAGCGGCCGAGGCTGATTTGATGTTAAATCGCCGGTAGGCTTTCTTTTGAAACCCCTCTGGCCCCGCAACCACCATCGCCCCCACCATATTGGCTCCACTGATATGGCTGTTGTCATAAATTTCAATGCGTTGAGGGGGATGGTCCATATTGAATAAGGCCGCCACCTTATCGAGCAACATAGAATCTGTTTTTCTTTCCAATAGGTTACGTCCCAAAGCATCATGGGCATTCTTCACCGCAAATAGGGCCAGCCGCCGCCGCGCTCCTTTTTCGGGAAGGGTCAGCCGAACTTTCTTGCTGACCTCCTGCCCTCCTGACAACGCTGCCTCCAACAAGTCCTTTTGCGAAACGGGATGAGACAACAAAATCTCGGGCGGCAAGGGTTTCCCGTCATAAAATTGGAGAAGAAACGCCGTCAGAATTTCCGAACCCGTCGCCGCCGCCGGATGGGACGGGAAAAAAGCGCGGTTACCATAGTTCTGGCCTGCGCGGAAAAAGAACACCTGCACGCAGCTCCGCCCTTCGCTTTGAGCCAAAGCCACCACATCAACATCCGAAACTTCGCTGACATTAATGTCTTGGCGGGCCTGAAGAACCGCCAACGCCTTGATCCGGTCCCGTACCAAAGCCGCAGCTTCGTAATCTTGGTGCAAGCTAGCCTCTTGCATCGTAGCTTGCAGCTTTTCCTGAACATCCCGTGTTTTTCCAGAAAGAAAACTTTCGGCATCCCGAACCTGCTCGGCATATTCCTCTTTTGTGGCATACCCCACGCAAGGGGCCGAACATAACTTAATGTGATACTGCAAACACGGCCTTTTACGAGCTGAAAAGTAACTGTCTGTGCAGTTTCTGAGCAAGAAAGCTTTTTGGATAACCTTGAGAGTCTCATTCACCGCGACATTGCTGGCAAAAGGTCCGTAATATTGACCAAGGCGGTCCTGTTTGCCGCGATATTTCAGGACCTGCGGGAAGTCATGCCCCGCCGTTAACAAAAGATAAGGGTAAGACTTATCATCTTTGAGCAGCACGTTATAAGGAGGCAGTAATTTTTTGATTAAGTTGGATTCAAGAAGAAGAGCTTCTACTTCGGTATGGGTATGGATAAATTCCATACCTTCTGTCTGAGAGATCATCCTTTGCAAGCGAAGCGGCAAACGTGCGGGGCGCGAATAGGTCACAACCCGCCGTTTTAAGGAACGTGCCTTGCCCACGTACAAAACCTCTCCGTTTTGTCCCAGCATCCGGTACACCCCGGGGGCATCAGGCAGCATCTCGACATACCGCCGGATGACAGCAGCCCCTCTTTCCAAAGATGTCTCGACTGGCCCTGAACTCATATTTTTATATTCCATGAAACGCGCCCATCTCCAAGCCCAAAGCAAAAAGTGAAGAAAATCATTTGTTAACCTTTTTAATATTTGTTAATATGGTTGTTAATAAAGTTTAATTCGGCCAACGGGTTTCAAGGGGAGATTACCAATATGAGAGTTTTACTTGTTGAAGATGACAGCTCAACCGCCAAGAGTATTGAGATGATCCTCAAATCTGAGGGTTATATGGTGGAAAGCACCGACCTCGGCGAAGATGCCTACGAACTGGGTAAATTCTACGAATACGACATTATTGTTCTCGACCTCATGCTGCCTGATATGCACGGCTATGACGTTCTGAAGAAGCTCCGTGCGGAAAAGATTGGTATTCCTATCCTGATTCTTTCTGGCCTTGCGGAACTGGACAACAAAATCAAAGGCCTTGGCTTTGGGGCAGATGATTACCTGACCAAACCCTTTGAAAAAGCCGAATTGATTGCGCGGATCAAGGCGATTGTCCGCCGCTCTCAAGGTCATGCCCAAAGCCAGATCAAAATTGGACGGGTCACGGTTAACCTCGATTCGCGAACCGTGGACGTAGACGGAAAACCCGTTCACCTGACGGGCAAGGAGTACGGAATCCTTGAGCTTTTGGCCTTGCGCAAAGGAACCACCCTGACCAAGGAAATGTTCCTCAACCATCTATATGGCGGGATGGATGAACCGGAAGTCAAAATCATTGACGTTTTCATCTGCAAGTTGCGCAAGAAACTGGAGCAAGCCTCTGACGGGGAGAACTACATTGAAACCGTCTGGGGACGCGGCTACGTCCTGCGCGAACCTTCTCAAGCAGAAAAAGTCAAAGCCGCCAACGCATAGGGGCTATTCCCCACAGAGAGATCTTCTCCCCAAAACGCCCCGTAATTTCATCGGGGCGTTTGTTTTTGTGCCTCAATAAGCGAAAGATGATTTTCAACCTCCTGCCTCGTTGTAGGAGACATAACCCAGTCAATCTTTGCCTTTTCGCCAAAAACCTCTTTCAGCCTTGTTTCAAGACCCTTGGTTTCTTCTCTAACATCTGTTCTCCGAAGCCCTGAGACAACAAAGGCTTCAATGTCTGCCGCAGGATACTGGTACTGTGCTCCGGCAAAGAAGGCAATATTTGTGTAATACGAACGAAGATCTCCCGCCTCTCTCGTTATAGGAGGAAGCTCAGTGTGGGAAAGTTGGGGGTTGAGGCTTTTCAGCTCTCGGTTCAGCCTCTCAAGATGCCCGTCCATAATAGGAAGACAGGAATTTACAATCGGCTCCCATGATTGCGGAGCCAATCCGCTTCTCATATGCAGAAGAGCCAAATGCGGCCAAAAGTATTTTTTTGCAACCTTCCAACATTCTGCTGGACTTTCTGCCTCTGGGTAATGGTACTGGCCCAACAGACTCGGCATATTGATAGCCTCCGCCAGTCGAACAACCGCAGAATCCGCAGGTGGATCAAGAATGGCAACCACATCATCCGTTGAGCAAGCCGTTTTTTCTGGTCCTGCTGCCCACATATAGAGCCGGTGCCTTTGCTTTCGTCCCCAAGACATCCCTTCTTGATCTCCGTAAACTCGATCAAAGTGAAACCATGTTTCCTTTGTTACCTCTAGCCCTTCTAATCTTGGATGCTTTATTTTAGGGGACGGCCAAACAGATAGGCTCAGATGAACGAGGGATTCGGACATACGGCGAACTCCCGCCAGCAGATTTTGTGTAAGTCTGCGTGAAGAAGTTTCAGAATCTTCTTCAAAATAGCCCACTACACTTCCTCCCCGTCCTCCGTGTAAACATAGCGGCTTTTCCGAAATATGTCAAATTATAATGATCCCCATCTCATAGGTCGCTTTTTCTCTTTGCATGGGAAAACGTCAATATCTGATTGATTACAAAGCTCAAACCCCGTACAAACTTGAGTATGCGAAACATCCCAAACTACCTCACCGTTGGGCGGCTTTTGACCTTGCCGATTTTGGTCGCTCTGATGATGGCTGATACGTTTTGGACCTCATGGCTTGCTCTGGGGATTTATACCTTTGGCTGCGTTACCGATTGGTTGGATGGTTATATTGCCCGCAGATATAAAGTCGTATCTCCCTTTGGGCAGTTTCTTGACCCGATTGCCGACAAAATTTTTATTCTCACCGTCCTGATTACGCTCATTGCCAACCACCATGTGCACGGGATATGGATTGTCCCGATCATTCTGATTTTATCCCGCGAATTTCTGATTGCGGGCCTGCGTGAATTTCTTGGCCCCAAAAACATTCAGATTCCGGTCACCCAGCTTGCAAAGTGGAAAACAGGGGTTCAAATGAGCTCTCTTGGTTTTTTAATTGTCGGAGACTACGGCAAAGTTATCTACCCCATTCCTACGCAAACGGGGCTTTTCCTTTTGCTGATTGCAACAACCCTGACCATCGTCACAGGATGGGGATATTTTCGTGAAGGCCTAAAACATGTGGAGCAACCATAAAATGAAATCTCTTTACCATCTCGTACGTCCTCTCGTTTTTTGCATGGCACCCGAGTTTGCGCACAAAGCTACGCTCTGGTCTTTGAAATTGGGATTGGTTATCCCTTTTTCACAAACACCGCACACTATGCTCCGCACAGTTTTATGGGACAGGGTTTTTCCCAATCCGGTTGGAATAGCTGCAGGCTTTGACAAAAACGGCGAAGTTATCAGTGCCTTGTTCAAAATGGGGTTTGGCTTTGCCGAACTGGGAACCGTGACTCTTAAACCACAAATAGGAAACCCAAAACCACGGATTTTCCGCTGCGTTTCTTCCGAAGCTGTGATTAACCGGATGGGATTCCCTAACCAAGGCGTTGCAAAATTCAAAGAAAACCTTTCTGCCTTTCTTGGCAAGAAACCCCGCCCTGTTGGGGTCATCGGAATCAACATTGGCATGAACAAAGACCAGACCGATCCGGCACAAGATTATACAGCCCTCATCAGGACGATTGGGCCGATGGCCGATTACCTAGCCATCAATATTTCTTCTCCAAACACCCCGGGCCTTCGCAATCTTCAGCAGAAAGAACCTCTGGCCGAACTCCTGACCGCTGTCATGGCCGAACGGGCGCAATCTTGCGGAGATCATCTGCCACCGCTGCTGGTTAAGCTCGCTCCTGATCTTTCCGATGAAATGTTGAAAGACATTGCCGAAGTTCTCCTTGATAAAAAAGTGGACGGAGTCATTTTGACCAATACCACTCTTGCCCGCCCCGAAGATCTGCCGGAAAGTTTTGCCGGAGAGAAAGGCGGCCTGAGCGGCGCTCCCTTGACCGATATTTCGACAGCGATCATTCGCCGCTTCTACGCTCTGACCAAGGGGAAAATTCCCATTATTGGCGTGGGCGGAATTATGAGCGGCCTTGATGCCTATACCAAAATTCGGGCGGGGGCATCGCTTGTTCAAATTTATAGCGGCCTTGTTTACGAGGGGCCAGAATTGGTCCGCTCGATTCACCGTGACCTAGTAGAGCTCGCCAAAGCGGATGGCTTCGTCCACATCAGCGAAGCCGTAGGGGCCGACCACCGAGATGAAGCCCGCGAAGCCAACCAAGACGAGAAACAACGCTACTCTGCCCATGTTCATGCTTAAATTTCTTGATGCCCTTGCCAATCGCCCGTCTGTCTGGCTGACCGTTTTCGGCTGTGGCAGCGTCATGTCGATTGCTTCGGTGGCACAAGCGTTTGGCGTGGGGGCAGCGGGAACCGTGTCTGGATTTCTGATCCTCTCTGGCGCGATTGGCTATGAAATCCTGAGTCGGCAAATTGAATCGGCAGCTCTTGAGAAAAAGTTGCGCCAGATTTCGCAGACTCAAGAAACTATCTCGCAAGAATTTGACGCGCTTAGAAAAAACGTTCCGCAAGCGGAGCAAAACAAAAAACAAACACCCCCCCCTCCTCCTTCGGCTTCTCGTCCTTTGGGAGCGACAAAACCTCTTTCTGCGGCAATACCCTCCTCACGGAATCGGTTTCGAGATCTGGCAGAAATGGTTACTTCCCGCAAGATGGGCCTAAAACAAACCGACCGGATAGAGGAAGATTTGGCAACGCCCGACCTTTCTCCGCCCACGCCTCAATACTCAGATGCGGTAATGACTGAACTGCTCAATCAAGCCGTCCAGAATGAGCGAATCGAAGTTTTTGCCCAGCCTGTTGTGCGTTTGCCCTCTCGCCGTCTGGCCTATCTTGAATTGTTTGCGCGGTTGCGGGCGCGCGCGGGGATTTACCTTGCCGCCAGCCAATATCGCCCGCTTGCAGAGAGTAAAACCATCATTCAGAATGTTGATCACCTGCTGCTGCTTCATGTTTTTGATACGTTGCGCAGCAATGCGCGGCGCGGAATTTCAGTTGGATATTTTCTCAATATTTCTTCGCGCAGCCTCCGCCATGCAGCCTTTGTCAACGATCTGGTTGCCTTTGCCCGCGAACATCGCAGCCTTGCTCCTTCGCTTATTTTTGAATTTCAACAAGCTGATTTTGACTCTTTGCCGGCCTCGGGCCTTGAACTTCTCAATGGACTTTCGCGCCTTGGTTGTCGCTTTTCTCTCGATCATGTTGAAACCCCGCGTTTCGATGTGAAACGCATTGAATCCGCCGGAATTTCTTTTCTCAAGATGGAGGCAGGACGGCTTGTGGATATGGCTCAAACCGATGAAGGGGCAACCCTTGTCCGACGCCTAAAAACCGCGCTTGACCGCTCTGGAATCGAGATGATTGTTGAAAAAATAGAAGATGAACGCGCTGTTGTGGAACTTCTGGACTTCGAAGTTGACTATGGCGAAGGGTATTTGTTCGGAAAACCGGATCACGAAGCGGCTTACCGCTTGCGTCAAGCCGCCTAATTTCGTTCAGCTTTGCTTATAAGGATGGGATATTGAGATGAAATCTTTTCTGCTTTTTTCAGTTTTTTGCGGCCTTCAGCTTTTCTCTTTTTGCGCAGCGGCGGCGGAAGCTCGTCCGGCGATGGCTCTTCATGGTGAGGCAAAATATCCAGCCAACTTTGCACATTTTTCCTATGTGAACCCCGAAGCCCCGAAGGGGGGAGAGCTACGCCTCTCTTCAATTGGAAGTTTCGACAGCCTCAATCCTTATATTATCAAAGGATCAGCAGCGGATGGAATTTCCGCGCTCACCGTTACCACGTTGATGGAACAATCCTACGATGAGCCTTTTTCAATGTATGGTCTTCTGGCCGAAACTGTGGAACGGGCGAACGACCATTCTTCGGTAACATTCAACTTGCGCAAAATTGCTCGCTGGGATGATGGGAAACCTATTACGGCTGATGATGTGGTGTGGAGTTACGAAACCCTGACTCAAAAAGGATCTCCCTTTTACAAAGCCTATTACGCTGATGTAAAAAATGTTGTGGCAGAGAATCCCCAGCGCGTAACCTTTACCTTCAAAACTCTTGAAAACCGAGAACTCCCGCTGATTATCGCTCAGATGCCGATCTTGCCCAAGCATTACTGGACGGATAAAAAATTTGACGAGACCACGCTTGTTCCTCCACTCAGCAGTGGCCCCTATAAAATTGGTGATGTGATTGCGGGACGTTCAATCACCTATATTCGCAATCCGAATTGGTGGGGAAAGGATCTTCCCATCAACAAGGGCCGCTATAATTTCGACAAGATCACCTATAATTTCTACCGTGACCAGAACGTGGCTCTTGAAGCGTTTTTTGCTGGAGAGTTCGATCTCCAACAAGAAAATGTCGCCAAACTTTGGGCCACAGCCTATGATGCCCCACCGGTTCAAGACGGACGGATTATCAAACAAGCTATCCCCAATACGCACCCGAACGGGATGCAAGGCTGGATGTACAATCTTCGCCGTCCCCAGTTTCAGGATAAATCAGTGCGCGAGGCTCTGGCCTATGCCTTCGATTTTGAATGGGAGAACAAGCAATTTGCCTTTGGGGCTTACACCCGCACGCGCAGCTATTTCGAGAATTCATCTTTGGCCGCTAAGGGACTTCCAAGCGGACGGGAACTTGAAATTCTTACTCCCTTCAAGGACCAACTTCCTCCCGAAATTTTCACCAAGGAATATCGCCCGCCCGTGAATGATGGCAGCGGGAACAATCGGGCCAATTTGAAAATTGCCGCTGACCTTCTCGAATCCGCAGGATACAAATTGGGAGCAGATGGCGTGCGCGTTCATGAAAAAACGGGTGTGCGTCTTGAATTCCAGATTATGGATGCCAATCCGGCTTTTGAACGCTGGTCGCTTCCTTTCGTTCAAAACCTCAAGAAAATTGGCGTAAAGGCGAGTTTCAGGGTCATTGATCCGGCACAGTTTCAAAACCGGATGCAAAACTTTGATTTTGATATAACCACTGGCGTGATCCCCCAATCCGAAAGCCCGGGCAACGAGCAGCGCGATTTCTGGACCAGCGAAAAAGCCGACATCAAAGGATCTCGCAATTACATGGGGATTAAAAATCCAGTTGTTGATGAATTGGTGAAACTGTTGATTGCCGCGCCTGACCGCAAAGAACTCGAAGCAAGAGCCCACGCGCTCGACCGTGTTTTGCAATGGAACCACTACGTTATCCCTCATTGGTATTACGGGTCATGGCGTTTGGCTTGGTGGTCAAAACTCGATCATCCCGAAACCCTTTCAGGCATGACTCCGGCCATCCTTGATACATGGTGGGTCAAAAAATGACATCCTTGCAAACGGCCATTATCATTCCGGCGCGGTATGGTTCGACCCGTTTTGCGGGCAAGCCTTTGGCTCTTCTCAAGGGAAAAACCGTTCTGGAATATGTTGTCAATATTGCCCGAACGGCTTGTGAAGATTTGTCCAATGTCTCCATAACCGTTGCGACAGATGATGAGCGGATCTCGAATTTTTGCCAAGAGAACTCCATTCCATTTTTAATGACGCCTGCAGAGTGTAAGACGGGAACAGATCGGGCAATGGCCGCTGCTCACATGTTGGAAACTACACCTGATCTGGTTATCAATCTGCAAGGAGATGCGCCGTTCACCCCGCCAGATTTTGTTAAGGCGATGATTGACGAATACATCGACAAATACAACCTCCCGCATCGGCTAAAGCGGGCCTATGACGCGCTGACCCGGGCGGTAGAGGTTGGACTGGATGAAGCAGCCCTCAACGAGCAACTCGATCAGGATGAACGCACATTGGCGCTT
>JAEUKO010000033.1:12612-20589 GCA_016794285.1 Alphaproteobacteria bacterium
ACTCCTTTCAGCGGCACGACAGCAGTTCTTGCCCCGAATAACAATGCGTTGTGGTTTTCAAAAAACATCTTGCCGGCTCTGCGCCATGAAGACACTTTGCGCCAACATGATTTTCTCTCTCCGGTTTACAGACATATTGGCCTTTATGGGTATAGCCGAACCTCTCTTGAAAAATATGTGACGCTCCCTCCCTCGCGATATGAAGACCTCGAAGGTCTTGAACAATTACGCGCTCTTGAAAATGGTATGACCATTCGCTGCGTTGTGGTTGATTACAAAGGCCGCCCTGCTATGACTGGCATTGATTCCCCCGAAGACCTCGCCAGAGCCGAAGCCCTGTTAAAATGACCAAAGCTTTGGGACTCTCGGCTTTACTCTTGTCCTTTCTGATTGGCTTTGTTCCACAATCTGCCGCCGAACCGTTGATGATGTTCCCCTTTGTCCTGCTTTCTGGCTGGATGATGGCGAGCGGCTCTCTCTTGCGCCTTCACAGACAAGACCCGTTTTTGCTGGTTCTGCTGCTTTTGTGGGTTTTGTGGTCGCTCAGCGCGGCACTCAGTCCAGCTCCTTTTCCCTCAAAAGTCACATGGGTTATTATGGGGACCTTGCCTCTTTCTTACATGGCATGGACCTCTCTTTCTTTGTCCGTAAAGGATTGGGAGCGTATTTCTCGCGGCGGAGCTTTTGTGTTTTCTATCCTTGCTCTCTGGGCGATCCTGCAAATTCTGCCCCTCCCTTTTTCTCCTCATTTGCCAAGAGCCGAGCGGCCCTTTGCCGATGCTAACTTACTGGGGGGAATATTGGGCATGGGGTTCCTTCTCTCTCTCCCTTCCCTCTTCCTTTCGTCTTCCAGAATTTTTGCCCTGCCTTTGCTGCTGATTCTCGGTGGTGTTTTTGCCACGCAAAGCCGCTCGGCTATTCTTGGCCTTTGCGCCGCCCTTCCGTTTTTCCTCATGTTCTGGAAGAAAAGTGAAACGGGATCTTCTGCCTCAATCAAAAAAATCTCTCTAACCATCGCTTCTTTGATGATAGTCCTTGCCTTGGCTGTTGGCCTTGCAGATCGCCTGTTGCCTCTTTTCCAAAACGGGGGGGACAAAGACCTCAATGCCCGATTTGCCTTGTGGGAAGCCGGACTGCAAATGTCGCTCCTTCATCCTTTTTCTGGGCTAGGCCTTGGGACGTTTCACTTGCACTATCCCCCATTTCGCTTGCCTGCGGATATTTCAGCTGGGTGGTGGGTGCATATGGACCCCTTGCAAGAAGCCATAGAATCGGGTTGGGGAGCGTGTCTCTTACTCTACGCTCTCTTTGGTTTTGTCCTGCTGCGCATAATTCAAAAACCTTCTGCGCCACAAAACTTACTGGCCGCTCCGGCTCTGCTGTTTTTCTTCGTGGTGATGCACGCCGGCTACCCGCTGCACGTTGTTCCCTTTATGATTCTCTTCACGGGTTTGTTGTCCCAGTTCTCTGAGCCCCGAGTTTCTCTTTCACAACCACTTGGATTTTTCCTTGCCACTCCTTTGCTGCTTGTTCTGATGACAGGGTTGTGGGTTACGCTGCAAACTTCCTCAACTTTATTTCTTTACCGCGAAGTCAATCTAGCCTCCCATTCACAAGACGAAGCTAGATTTCAAAAATCTATGTCTGCGTGTCTAGAAGATGGCGATCGCAGTTTTCCTGATTGCCGCTTGCTGGCGGCGCGGCTCTTGATTAGCCAATCTGGAACTTCGCCTCTGTCTCCTGCAATTTTTAAGCTTCTTGAAGAGGCAGAGGCGGCAAACCCGCTCAGTCCCGAACCCGCTTACCTGCGAGCCAAAGCTCTTCAAAAACTGCAATCCCATTCCAATCAATCGATTCAACAAGGCCCCACCAAATGACCCCCCCGACAATTCTCATCATTGCCCGCCACGGCAACACCTTCCGCGAAGGAGAACCTCCCACCCGTGTGGGGGGCCGTACCGACCTTCCACTTGTAGAAAAGGGTGAAGAACAAGCGAGAAAACTGGGGGAAGATTTACGCGCAAACCATCTTTTGCCCGACCATATTTTTACCTCAAACTTGCAGCGCACAATCAAAACCGCCGAGCTGGCCGCAGAAGCCATGAATTGCCACGCCCCTCGTGAGTCGCTTGCTATCTTTAATGAAATTGACTACGGAGACGATGAAAACAAACCGGAACCCGACGTCATCGCCCACCTCGGCGCAGAGGCCTTGAGGGCATGGGACACAGATTGTCTTATGCCAGCGGGCTGGTCACCACGTCCGGAAGATATTCTCAAAAACTGGCAAAATTTCTTGGCGCGGCTTGAAAATCATTTTTCAGGAAAAACCGTTTTGGTTGTTACCAGCAACGGAATTGCGCGTTTTGCTTTGGACCTTGCCCTTCCATCCTCCCACCCTCGCAAACTCTCGACGGGAGCCTATGGCGTTTTGGAATTTTCAGCTCCGGCGTGGCAAGTGCGGGAATGGAATACGCGGCCAAAGTAACTGCTTGTCATCCCCGACAAGGGAATCGTTGCTGACCACAGATCGGGAATCCAGCGCGAAATCAATCTAGCCCGATGGCTGACTTGTAAAGCTCCAGCAGTTCTTCTTCTTCACGGCGTTTTTCCGTTTCCATTTTGCGAAGACGAACCAGCTTGCGCACTGTTTTAACATCAAAGCCAACGCCCTTGGCTTCGGCATAAATGTCCTTGATGTCATCGGCCAGTCCCTTTTTCTCTTCTTCGAGACGTTCGATTCGATCAAGATACGCAACCAACCGCTTCCCCGCGACTCCCCCTACATCTTGAGCTTCGTTTTCTGCAGTATTTTTTTTGGCAACTGATCCAGACATCAAAAATTCCTATTTTTCAAAAAATTAAGCGAGAGGCTGGGAGACTACCCAAAAACCACAGCAACGACAAGACAGAACACAACAAAAAACGCTATCTTAATCTATCTGGCTGGCCCAACGTTCCAACGTTCAATCACAACTCCCATGACCTCACTCTCCAGATTTTTCATGTCCATCGGAACACGGCCAACCTGAACTTCCACAAGTACCTTCTGACTTTGCGCGCTTAGGCGCTGCCCTTTTTCGATCTTTTTGATGCTTTGATCGTAGTAGGTCAACAAAAGAGGAATCCGGTAAACCCAGTGATATATCCCATCGAGGGGGGCTTCTTTAAGCAAGGTTGGTGTTCCATCGGTAATGGCCTGAAGCCGCATTTTGTTGCTCTCCAAAGAAGTTAACAACCCCATGCGTGTCAGATAGTTCTGGTACTCCTGAAACCCGTAAGGCAGGAAGGAAGATTCTATCTTTTTGCTGTCTTCCGCCCATGTTGGCGGATTGATAGAAAGAGCATCCGTTACGGCTCCGGCGACCCACTCCCCGACTTGTTCAGGGCTGCGGTGGGCTTTGTCCAAAGACTCTGTGCTATTTTGGTCATTGCCATTATGCTCATAAATCGTCATCAGATTTTTTTGGGAGTCCGTTTTGGGCGTGGCTGTTTTACCGTTTCCAAAAGGAGCCTGCAAAGTTTTTTCAGGCGGCGGCCCACCTCCTCCCTCTTCTGAGGGAGCCCCGAACAATTTTTGCCAGAACGACACCTCGGCCTGTGCAGAACCAACTTCCCCCAGCCAGAACAGGCCAAGGGTCACGAGAAAAAACCCTGAAAATTTCATTTTTTTATATTGGCCCGACAAAGAAAAGGAGGAACAACCGACTTCATAGTACCAATTGCTTGGCCTATTTTCACTATGTTTTCAAGTCGGCGATCCAAAAAAGCCTGCGTCACAATGGCCTCTTTGCTCTCATCCGTGATCCAGACCATAAAAGTTCCCATCAAAACCGAGGAAAGAAGCCCTCTTTTAGTATAACGGTTGTAATCAGTTGAGGTATCCCCTGCCCAGTTCCAAATGCGATCCGAGGTTCTGTAAAGCACCCGCTGCCCATAAAGAGCCCTCGTTGGCACGCTCCAAAACGCGAGGCTTTTCCTCACTTCTTCCTTCTGGTGCTCAACAACTGCCAATCGGGTCAGAACTGCCAGCCGGACGCGGTCCCGCACTCGCAAAGAGGAAGAAGGGACACCCTCAAGATCAGCAAGCATCCGCCGATCCACATAATCCGCGTAATGGGCCACAACATCGGAAAGTCCCCCGGGAAACATGGAACTTACCATATCATCTTGATATCCGCAAATCTGGGCTGCCTCGGTCACGTCTTCCCACGACCAACCTTTATCTCTGACGTGGGGCAAGATCGTTTCTAAAAGAGTATCGCGAATTTCTATCGAATGAACTGTCATGGGTATTCCTTAATAATGTCTGAGAAAGCGTATCAGGCTCCTTTCCGCTTGAAAAGTTTTGTATGTATTGCAGCGCAACGCACAGACAGGTATGACTAGATCTATCATGACTTCGAAACCGCCACCTCCGCCCGTTACGGCCGCGACCAAAGCTGAAAATCTCGGCGGTCGGGTTAAGCGGTATGGGCAGGTTTCAACCACGATGGCAGGCCTTGCGGCACGTCTGGCCGGTGAAAAATTTTTAGGGCTCAAAATTGAAAAAGAGTCCCACGCGCAAGACCTGATGCGCACTCTCGGAAATTTGAAAGGGCCCTTGATGAAGGTCGGGCAGATCCTCGCCACGATTCCCGAGGCCCTCCCCCCTGAATATGCTGAAGCCTTTCAGGAACTTCAATCCAATGCTCCTCCGATGGGGTGGTCTTTTGTTCGCCGCCGAATGCGCTCAGAGCTAGGGCCGGATTGGGAAAAAAATTTCAAGTCCTTTGAACAAACAGCCGCAGCTGCTGCCAGCCTTGGCCAAGTTCATAAAGCTGTCACTCTGGATGACCGTCTGGTTGCCTGCAAACTTCAATATCCGGACATGGAATCGGCCATTGTTGCAGATCTCAATCAGCTCAAACTGGTCTTCTCCCTATACGAAGCTTACGACAACGCGATTCAAACCTCGCTCATTCACGCCGAACTGGAAGAACGTCTGCACGAAGAACTTGATTACCAGCTCGAAGCAAAATACGAAACTCTCTACCGAAAAATTCTGGCCAAAGAAAAAAATATTCATGTGCCGGAAATCATTCCGTCTCTTTCAACCAGCCGACTTTTAACCAGCACATGGTTAGAGGGCGAGAAAATTCTCTCCTTCAAAAATGCCAAAATTGACATTCGCAACGACATTGCGATGAATATGTTTCGGGCGTGGTATGTGCCTCTTTATTATTATGGGCTCATTCACGGCGACCCCCATTTGGGGAATTATTCGGTTTGTCCGGACCGGTCGATTAACCTGCTTGATTTTGGCTGTGTGCGAATTTTTCCGCCCGAGTTTGTTGGCGGGGTGATTAACCTCTATCATGCCCTCTTGCGTGAAGACAGGGCTCTCGCGGTTCATGCCTATGAAACGTGGGGGTTCAAGAATCTGAACAAAGGCCAGATCGAAACCCTGACCATTTGGGCGCGGTTTCTTTACGGCCCTCTGTTAGAAGATAAATCACGAGTCATCGGCGAAACCAACAATGGCGTTTATGGCCGAGACACAGCCCGCAAAGTTCACCAGAGACTGCGTGAATTTGGCGGGGTCAAGGTGCCTCGCGAATTTGTCTTTATGGATAGAGCCGCTTTGGGGCTTGGTTCAGTCTTTATTCACCTGCAGGCCGAGATTAACTGGCATCAGTTATTCGAAGGGCTTATTGACGGATTTGACCCTGAAACCCTTAGGAAACGACAGGCTGATGCCTTAAAAGCTGCAAAGATCAAGACTTCTTAAATTAAGGACTTGCTTTTAGGGAAGCGGTAAGCTACAAGACACACGCTCCAAGCATTTAAGGAAGCTGTCATTTTTCTTTGGACGCGGGGTGGAGCAGCCCGGTAGCTCGTCAGGCTCATAACCTGAAGGTCGTCAGTTCAAATCTGGCCCCCGCAACCAATTCTATCAAAACGAACTTTTCTCAAACCGCCTTCGGGCGGTTTTTGTGTTTGGAAAACCCCATATTTTGCTGGCTTTTGTGCAACACCTGTTCCCAAACCTCTGCACAAACATGACGGCATTTTGCCCCCATTTGGGGTGTTTGGGGCGTTTTCTCTCAAAACCTCACGGCTTTTTCAAAACGACCTTCAGGTTGTCATGTGCTTGATTATCAAGGCTTTGATTGTCCGAACATTTTTGGTTTTTTTTTAGGTTCGATTGCTCCCCCAATAATCGAAAAAAACCTGCTCATCGTCGTTTTTCTGACAGACCGCATACCAGTCATTTGAGAGTTTTTGCTGGACTATTCCCTCCAGCGAAGCATGTATGCGAAACGTGAGGAAAGACGATGCAGAACAATGACTTAGAACAAAAAATCGCCGCCTTGCCCTTTGAATCCATGAAGGAGCTGAAGGCGTTGTGGCAGAGTTACTTCAATCAGCCCGCGCCCGTGTTCAACAAGGCCACGCTGGTGCAGAAGCTGGCCTACCGGATGCAGGAGCTGGAATATGGTGGCCTGAAACCAGAGGTGCGACAGCAACTGCGGGATCTGGCCAATGGCGGCAAGCTGAAACCTGGCCGCAAATTCAAACTTAAAATCCGCCCGCCTGCTGGCACCCGCCTGATGCGGGAATATGATGGGCAGCAGCATTTCGTGACGGTGCTGACCAAGGGCTTTGAATATCAGGGCAAGGTTTACAGAAGTTTGAGCGGCATTGCCACGCTCATCACAGGCACGCGCTGGAGCGGTACATCCTTCTTTGGCCTAGATGGAGGTACGCGATGAGCAAGCCAACTGCCGAACAGCCACGCCGCCTGCGCTGTGCCATCTACACCCGCAAGTCATCTGAGGAAGGGCTTGATCAAGAATACAACTCGCTGGATGCCCAGCGCGATGCGGCTGAAGCCTATATCGCCTCACAAAAGCATGAAGGCTGGATGATGGTGCCGGAGTTTTATGATGACGGTGGGTTTTCTGGCGGCAATTTAGAACGGCCTGCGCTTAAACGCCTACTCGATGATATTCGCGCGGGGAAGATTGATATTGTGGTTGTTTACAAGGTCGACCGTATTTCCCGTTCGCTCACCGACTTTGCCAGCATCGTGCAGATTTTCGATCAGCACAATGTCTCGTTCGTTTCCGTCACCCAGAATTTTAATACCACCAGCTCAATGGGGCGGTTGACGCTCAACATCCTTTTGAGCTTTGCGCAGTTTGAACGCGAAGTAATTGGCGAGCGCATTCGAGATAAATTTGCAGCCAGTAAACGTAAAGGTATCTTTATGGGCGGTGCGCTGCCACTGGGTTACCGCGTAGAAGACCGCAAGCTTTATGTTGTCCCAGAAGAGGCCGAGATTGTCCGGCACGTCTTTGAACGCTTCGCTGGTATGAAGTCCATCACCAGACTGCTTAAAGAACTGCATATCGCAGGCTATCGCACTAAGCATTACACCAGCGGCACAGGCCAGATACGCGGCGGGCAACGCATGGATAAGCAGTATGTCTACCGTATCCTCAAAAATCAGCTTTATCTGGGTAAGATCGTGCACAAGGATAATGTGTATGACGGTCAGCATGAGCCGATTATCGAGCAAGAGTTGTTCGATAAAGTTCAGAAGATATTTAAAGACAGTCCTGTCAGCCGCGCCAATCACACACGAAACCAACACCCCGCTTTGCTGCGCGGCCTGATTGAGTGCACCTGCTGCAATTGCATGATGACGCCGACCTTCAGCAAGAAAAATAATCGCATCTATCGGTACTACACGCCGACCACCGTCAACCGCCAATCCTATGCCGATTGCAAAGTGGGCAACGTGCCAGCATCAGAGTTGGATACGCTGGTGGTTGCGCATATTCGCCAGATGATCCAATCCCCTGAAATACTCACCAAGATCCAAGGGTTGATGAAAGAGAAAAAGATCAGTGATTTTGGTTTTGAAGAGGTGCGTCAGCAGATCAAAGATTTTGATGCGTTCTGGCAGAGTCTGAAACCAACCGAACAACA
>JAEUKO010000034.1:0-20367 GCA_016794285.1 Alphaproteobacteria bacterium
GTGAGAGAATCTGGGGCGCAAAGCCAGCCCCATCGTCGTGAATAACGATGCGAAGAGACGAAGATTCGTCACGGATTAAGCGAATGGTGACGGTTGTTTTGGCAAACTGGATCGCGTTTTGCACATAGACCCCAAGGCCGTGGAGGAGTTCGGGAGATTGGGGCACGAGGGGGAGAGGGGCGGGGGGGGTGGTGTCTGATTGTACCAGAATTTGCAGTTTAATCTCAGGACATTCCTGCAAGAAGCTATCGCCGATATTTTTCAACAGCTGGTCGATTGGAAGAGGTGTTGCCATATAGGTCGGGTCTTGACGCAAGGAGTCACCAAAGCTTCGGAGAATGGAGCGGCATCGCTCGGTTTGGCTGAGCAAGAGAGCTACATCTCCCGCGTGGGGGTGGTTCGGGCCGAATGCGTGTTCGAGTTCTTTGGCAATAATGGCGATGGTTCCGAGCGGACTGCCCAGCTCATGCGCGGCGGCGGCGGCTTGTGCCCCAAGGGCTTGTAACTGTTGCTGGCGTAAGAGAGTGGTTTTGGCAGCATAAGAGGCTTTCTGCATAGCTCTGTTTTCAACAGAGATTCGCCATGCGTAAAACGATGCGAAAACCAAGGCAACTCCAAGGGCAACGCTTTGTCCTATTTGTTGAAGGTTTGGGCTGTTTTTTAATATGCTTGGCCAGTCGAGTGGAAGCGAAAACTGAGAGAGAAAAAGTGTGGCTGCTAGAGCGAGTAGTACCAAAAAAATAGTGTGGGCCTTGGGAAGAAGTGTTGCCCCGATGATAATCGGAGCCAGCAAAAGAACATAAAATGGATTCCCCATACCCCCCGTCAGAAACAGCATGGTTGTGAGTTGCAAAAGATCAAAAGAGAGATAGGACGTGGCTCTGCGCGGGGACAGGCTGCGGTGTTTGTCACGAATGACTGCGTAGTTGTTGATGAGTCCGGAAAGCGTAATGCAGGTCATACAAGCGAGGATTGGTAGGTCAATGGCCAAGGCATAGTAAGCCACCAACGTTGCAACACTTTGCCCAAGAAGGGCAATCCATCGCGCCGTGATGAGACTTTGCCCGCGAATTTGAAATTCGTTTTTGGTAGTGAGAATGTGATCTGTAAGCTGATCGGTCATGATGCCAATTTTCTTCCTTGTCCATGCAACAAGACAAGTTCATTGCGCAGTCCAGAAATATGATAGGCCGATTCGATTCCTGTTTCCTCAGGTAACGGGAAATCGGTTTGAAGAATCACGGGAAGTGGGATGGGAAGATTGGCCAGTTTATCAGACGGAACACCGCATAGGGCGCAATGTGCGGCAAGAGATTCGTTTTCATGAGCCATGATGAGCAAGGCGGCCAGTCCTGACATTCCTTCAAGAAGCACAGGAATTCGGGCCATGTGAGTGGCAAGAATCACCCCGCAAAGGGCAGCGATTTCTTTGCCGCCAATCGCCCCAAGCGCGTTCAATCCTTTTTGGTCGTGATTGGCTTTGATGAGGCCGGCTATCGTCAGGTTTTCTACGGAATTTCTGTTGCCTGTATGGGCGGAGCAAATGGCTTCTGCACTTTCTGCGCTGCCTGCGCCGAATCCGCTTGCAGCGAGCAGATCTATTTCCGGTTCAACGGCCATCATGCCATAGGCCATTGCGCGGACCAGATCATTCGCCGGCAGAGCTTCTTCCCCTTTAAGTGGATTCCCTGAAGGGTGGCTGGTGTCCATTTCATAGAGTCTGAAATCGGTGTTGCCAATTTCAACCATATGGTTGAGCCGAGCGGACCCGCTCGCACATTGATGGACATAAGAATCAACTTCGGTTTGCGAATGAGTGTTCGCCAAGCCGTGGTGGGAAACGAAAAGAGAGAGTCTGGGGTGAATGATTTCTCCCTTATCTCCCTGAGAACTCTGCCATATCTGGATTAACCATTCCGGAGCGGTTTTTACCTGTTTTCCAGAACAAAAAGGGGTTTGGCTGCCAATAAGGGCGTAAATTTCCTCAAGTTCAGGGAGGGGGGGCGCGGAGAGAGAGCTCATAGCAGAGGCCTTTGTGGTTATTTTTCAAAAATACTTGACGGGACAGGGTATCGTGCTTTATGGTCCGCCAAGTTTTGAGATAGACAAACAGTCAGAAAATGCAAGGATTTTTGCTATGAGCCGCAAGTGCCAAATTACCGGAAAAAAATTGATGTTTGGGAATAATGTTTCCCACGCGAACAACAGAACCCTTCGTCGGTTTCTGCCTAATGTCCATGATACCAGCTTGTACAGCGAAGTTTTGAACCGCTTGGTTTCGGTGCGGGTCTCGGCTTCTGGTTTGCGGACCTTGGATCACAAAGGCGGTCTGGATCAATTTTTGTTGTCCACACCCGTTTCGAAGCTGGACCCTGAGTTGGTCGCTTTGAAAGCCGCTGTTGAAAAACGGATGTCCGCCAAGTCGGCTTAGTTTCTTAAGTTGAGGTGTTGAACGAATGGGTGGATCGTCTTTAACGGATACATCCTCTCCTTCGTCTGCGCTCTTTAGTCAGCACAGTATAGAATATCCGAATTTCGGCTTTGAAATTCTTAGCCGAGATCCTTCTTCTTATGCTCGTTTGGGGCGTCTGCAAACGCCTCACGGAACGATTGAAACTCCCAATTTTATTTTTGTCGGAACCAAGGCCGCTATCAAGAATCTGCATCCGTATCAAATGCGCGAAGCCGGAGCCGATATGATTCTGGCCAACACGTATCATCTCACTATCCAGCCCGGGCCTGATCTTGTTCAGAAAATGGGAGGGCTTCATAAGTTCATGGGTTGGGACGGGCCAATGTTGACTGATAGTGGTGGGTTCCAGATTTTCTCACTCGGAACCGGAACCGGAGCGGATGAGATTAAAGGTCGCGGAAGATCAGGCAGTTCTTCGTTGTTGAAAATTGATGAAGAAAAAGGCGCGATATTCCGCTCTTATAAAGACGGAAGTTTATGCTCTCTCAATCCTGAAATTTCGATGGAAATTCAGCGCAAGCTTGGAGCGGATTTGATTGTTCAGATGGATGAATGCACTCCCCACAGTGCGGATCGGGACTATACCGCAAAGTCCATGCAAATGAGTCACCGCTGGGGGGATCGTTCCCTGAAAGCCTTTGAACGTACCCATGATGGGTCCCAAGGGCTTTATGGCGTGGTGCAAGGCGGGATTTATCGGGACTTGCGCGAAGAAAGCTCGGACTACACGGCTTCACGCCCTTTCTTTGGAACTGCGGTCGGTGGATGTCTTGGCGGAACGAAGGTTCATTTTTACGAAATTTTATCTTGGCTTCCTACGCGACTGCATCCTGAGCGGCCTATTCATTTGCTGGGAATCGGCAAGATCGAAGATATTTTTGAAGGCGTCAGAATGGGAATGGATACGTTTGATTGCGTAACCCCCACGCGGGAAGCTCGCCACGGTCGGGCCTTGATGAAGGGCGTTCCTAACGGGTATATCAATCTTCGCAACGCCAAGTATAAGGATGACCCCACGCCTTTGGACGAAAGTCTTGGGCTGGCGTCCTCGGCTTTGTATTCCAAGGCCTATATTCAACATTTGCTCAAGGCTGGAGAAATGTTGGCTTTCCAGATTGTCAGTCAACATAATATTGCGGTGATCGCCCGCTTGATGCGGGAGATCCGGCAGGCCTTGCGAACCAACACTTTAGACCAGCTGCGCAAAGAGTGGCTGCCGGAATAGAGCGTGTTCTTCTAAAATCCGTTAATTAACGATGCCCTTAGCCTTTTCCTCTTAACGGAAAGAAAATACTCGGTTATAGTGCCTCCTATGAGCCAAGTTATAGAATCCAACAAATATACAACAGTGATCGGCGATTATTCGGCGTGGTTCGCGCAGGTCGTTCGCGAGTCGTTTTATCGTGATTCCAAGATGAACCAAGAGAAGGTTCTCTTCCCCGAGCCGTTGTTTGCATTGTTGGGGATTGACGAGGAAAATGTCAGTCCGGCAATTGCCCAGATGCAGCGTATTCAAGATGACTTGCACAAGTCGGCAGAGGCTATCCTGGAGGGAACTCGTCTGCCGGATATTTACGATTTTGACAATTTTCTCCAAGCCTATGAAGGATTTATGGGGCGGTTGCAGCGTCTTGAAATTGATAGCCTTTTGTTTGATTTCGGGATGGATCGCACAACGGGGTTGCGCAGTGCCTCCGTTATGATTGCGGACCTTGAGCGGGAGTTGGATCGGCGGGCTCGTCGGGGCCAGCCGTTTAGTGTGGTGGTTGCTCGTCTTGATACGTGGTCTGAGGAAAACTACGAGGAGAGAGTCAAGTTGGCTTCTGCGGCTATTCGGGATTGTATGCGCAGCTTTGATGATGCCTATGTCAGTGGAGAGGGGGAGTTTGTCGTCTCCTTAAAACACGCAGATGCAAGCGGAGGCATACGGTTTGTGGACCGCCTGCAGGAATTTTTACAAAAATCGCGGACCGATTTCTCTATGTCGTTTTGTGTTGCGGAGCCGCTGCCCGGGGATAATATTACTGACCTTGTTGAAAACGTTCGGGGCGATCTGCAGCAAACGATTGTCCGTGGGGGAGGGGTAACCAAGCAGTATGAAGACTTGAGCCCTCTGCAGCGGTTTTTGAGTAGCATTACGAAATAAAGACAATAGTAGTCTTATTGAAACTTATAATAAAAAAGGTGTGGCTGTGCAAAAAAGTGTGGAGTTTCCAACGTTAACCATCGTTGACCATCCGTTGGTTCAACACAAACTGACTCTGTTGCGGGATAAGTCCTGCTCTTTCGGAAAGTTTCGTAAATTAGTGCAGGAGATTTCCCTGTATTTGGGCTACGCGGTGACGGAAAACCTCCCGCTTGGCGAGACATCAATTGAAACGCCCATGACAACGATGCGTTCGCCAATTCTTGCTTGCGAGGATCCCGTGATTGTTCCGATCCTGCGGGCAGGGCTGGGCTTGGTCGATGGTCTTTTGACGGTCTTGCCAGATGCTGTGGTTGGTCATATTGGGTTACGGCGCGATGAGGAAACCCATGAACCTACCGAATATATGGTAAGACTTCCTGATCCTTTTCCTGAGGATGCAAAGGTCATTCTGGTTGATCCCATGCTGGCAACCGGACATTCCGCTATTTATGCAGCGGAGTTGCTGGTCGAAGCCGGAGCCTTGCCGGAAAATATTACCCTCATGACCCTTGTGGTTGCGCCAGAGGGCGTTAAAGCCTTCGCTGAGGCTTTTCCAGATATCCAGATTTTTACAGCAGCCCTTGACCAGCACCTCAACGATGAGGCCTATATTGTTCCCGGGTTGGGGGATGCTGGAGACCGGATCTTCGGGACTATTTAATAATATTTTCATACATTTATGGTGTTTAGTAGAGAGGGGGATACCGATTGGGGCGGTGTGTTCTTCCCCTCTTTTGTGAAACAGCGAGTGTAAAAATAGCGTGACGATTGACCATAAGGCACTTTTTGATGCGATGCCGGTCCCCCGATTTTTGATTCGGGCGGAAGGAAATGGTCATTTCCTCGTTGAGGATGTCAATTATCGCGGTCTTGAATATTTCAACCGAAGGGAAGAACAGATCGTCGGACAACCTGTCGGCCACTTCATGGACAGTGAGAATGCCCGCCATTTCGAACAGTCTTTTGAAGTTTGTATGAAACAAAAGCTTCCTGTTACGATTCAGGCCTTGCCGAGTTTTCCCGGTGGAATTCGCGTCTATGGTTTCTGGATCAACCCTCTGCTGGATGTGGCGGGCAATGTGGTCATGCTGGATGTGATGGCCCAGCCAGATTCCGCAGATGATTCCATTCTTCAGCGTGAACGCGATGACGCTATTTCCCTCCTCACTTCAATTTTTGATGCATCAAACGTTGGGATTATTGTGACCGATCACAATCGGCGAATTGTCCGCGTGAATGATGGTTTTGTCCGAAGTTACGGGTGGAGCCGCGAACAGATTGTCGGAGAAGATTTTCTTTTTCTCCTTTCTACCGATGAACAGGGAGTCGCCAGTTATAACCACGAGCGTTACATGAAATCGGCTATGCGAAGTTCGGGCGAGATGAAACTCGTCAAACAGGACGGAAGCATTGCCAATACGCTCTATACAACCGCCACCCTCGAACTTTCGCAGCGGCGAAAGTTTCAAGTGACAACGATCATGGATATTACGCTGAGAAAACAAATGGAAATTTCTCTCCGCGTGGCAAAGGAACAGGCCGATGCGGCAAACCATGCCAAATCTGCTTTTCTCGCCAATATGAGTCACGAATTGCGCACACCGCTGAATGCCATTATCGGGTTCTCGGAAATCATGATGACAGGGACTTTCGGAGTTTTAGGGAACCCAAAATATCAAGAATATGTCGGTGACATTCATTCGAGCGCACGGCATCTTCTTGAGATTATCAACGAAGTTCTCGATATGTCGAAAATTGAGGCAGGCCGCGTCGATCTGGACGAGAACGATCTGAGTATGGAGGAAGCGATTGAGTCAGTCATTCGCATGATGGCTTCGCGGGCATTTAGCGGGGGAATCGAAATGACGGCTCATGTCGAACCCAATATGCCTTTGCTTCTTGCCGATTCGCGCCTTGTTCGACAAGTTCTGATTAATTTGGTTAGCAATGCGGTAAAATTCTGTAAGCCCGGGGGTAAAATAGATGTCTTTGCCTCTATCTTGCCGGATGGAGAAATGGAAGTCTCCGTTGTCGATACCGGTATCGGTATTCCCAAAGAAAAAATCCACCGCGCTCTTGAGCCGTTTGGACAAATTCATGATACGGCCCATGCTGCGAATGAGACGCAAGGGACAGGGCTTGGTCTCCCCCTTGCCAAGGCAATGGTTGAGCTACATGGTGGACACCTCACCATCAAATCTGACGTTGGTAAGGGAACAACCGTCACCATTACATTTCCTGCCCATCGCGTGTTGGCTAAATAGGGGATTGTCTCTCCAAAAATGCCGCAGCGCAGCGTAATTTCCTGACAAAAGAACTAGATTTTCTTTGCGTCTGAGCCAAGGCTCGCGTAAAACTTCCGCTTGGAATAACACCTTTTGCTAATATTCTGCTTTGGGGGATGTTTTCCTTGCGATTTTGCGTCTTGACGCGCTTAGGTTGTTTTAATGTAACGGCACAGGAGGCCTGTATCCATGACGTCTAACACCATTTCCAAACCTTCCGAAAAATCTGACGCGTTGTGGGGAGCAGAGAACACCGAAGCCAGTGCATGGAAAGGCTTTCATGCGGGCGAGTGGTCAAAATCCATTGATGTGCGTGATTTCATCCAGCGGAACTACACCCCCTATATGGGAGACTGCAAGTTCTTGGAAGGACCAAGCAAAGCCACGACGGCTCTTTGGGAGAAGCTCTCGGTGTTGCTCAAGGAAGAACGCGCCAAGGGTGTTCTTGATGCTGATACCTCGGTGGTGGCAAGTTTGACCTCGCATAAAGCGGGCTATATTGATTCAAACCTTGAAGAAATTGTGGGTTTGCAAACTGACGCCCCTCTCAAGCGGGCGATCATGCCGGCTGGTGGAGAGCGTATGGTTGCCAGCGGTCTTGAAGCTTACGGCTATAAACTGGATCCTGCCGTAGATGAAGTTTACACCAAGCTGCGTAAATCTCACAATCACGGCGTTTTTGATGCGTACACGCCTGCCATTCTTGCCGCGCGTAAATCTGGGATTATTACCGGTTTGCCAGATGCGTATGGTCGGGGACGGATTATCGGTGACTATCGCCGCGTGGCCCTTTACGGTGTTGATCGTTTGATTGCCGACAAAGAAGCTCAAAAAGCTCTTAGCAATCAGGCTCCTATGGATGAGGCAACGATTCGCCAGCGTGAGGAAATATCTGACCAGATTGCGGCTCTCAAAGATTTGAAAAAAATGGCTGCTTTGTATGGTTATGATATTTCAAAACCAGCGGCAACAGCCAAGGAAGCTGTGCAGTGGACCTATTTTGGATATCTCGGTGCGGTTAAAGAACAAAATGGCGCAGCAATGTCTTTGGGGCGCGTTTCAACCTTCCTTGATGTTTATATTCAGCGCGATCTGGATCAAGGGACTTTGACAGAAGCACAGGCCCAAAGTCTCATCGACCAATTGGTTATCAAATTGCGGATTGTCCGCTTCTTGCGCACCCCTGAGTATGATGCCTTGTTCTCGGGTGATCCGACATGGGTTACCGAAGTACTTGGTGGGGTGGGAATTGACGGTCGTCCGATGGTCACCAAAAACAGTTTCCGCTTTTTGCAAACTTTGCAGAACCTCGGCCCTGCACCGGAACCCAACTTGACAGTACTGTGGTCGCAGAAATTGCCGCAGGGCTTTAAGGATTTCTGTGCGGATATGTCGATTAAAACCTCTTCGATTCAATACGAGAATGACGATTTAATGCGTCCGTATTGGGGGGATGATTACGGGATTGCCTGTTGCGTTTCTGCGATGCGGATCGGTAAGCAAATGCAATTCTTTGGCGCACGGGCGAACCTTGCTAAATGTATGCTTTACGCGATCAATGGCGGACGCGATGAAATCAGCGGCGAACAAGTCGCGCCATTCGCTGCCCCTATAACCGGAGACATGCTCAAGTACGACGAAGTGATGGCACGGTTTGAGCCCATGATGGATTGGCTTGCCAAAACCTATATGCAAGCTCTGAACATCATTCACTATATGCATGATCGCTACGCCTATGAACGGATGATGTTTGCTTTGCATGACAAGGATATTCTGCGCACGATGGCTTGCGGCATTGCCGGACTTTCGGTGGTTGCGGATTCTCTCTCGGCGATCAAGTTCGGAACCGTTAAAATCATTCGTGATGAACGCGGACTGGCTGTTGATTTCGAAACCTCTGGCACGTTTCCTTGCTTTGGCAATAACAACCCAGACGTTGACTCCATCGCAACTTGGCTGGTTGAAACCTTCATGGATAAAATCCGCCAGAACCCAACCTACCGGAATGCGGTTCCAACACAATCGGTTCTGACCATTACTTCCAATGTCGTGTACGGCAAGAAAACGGGCAGCACTCCTGATGGTCGGCGTAAAGGGGAACCTTTCGCTCCCGGGGCAAACCCGATGCACGGTCGTGACATGAAAGGGGCGGTTGCCTCGATGGCTTCGGTGGCGCGTCTGCCTTACAAACACGCGCAAGATGGTATTTCCTATACCTTCTCTATCGTGCCCAAGGCCCTCGGCAAAACAGACGAGGACCGCGTAAGCAATCTTGTCGGTTTGCTTGATGGATATTTCGGATCGAATGATTATACCGAAGGAGGCCACCATATTAACGTCAATGTTCTTGATCGCGATATGTTGCTTCATGCCATGGACCACCCTGAGGAGTATCCTCAACTAACCATTCGGGTGTCGGGCTATGCGGTCAACTTTATCAAGCTAACCCGCGAACAACAGATGGATGTCATTAACCGGACCTTCCACGGTTGCTGTGCGTAAACCTGATCCTTCTTTGATTGACTCTTCTGGCACTTGCCCCTCCGATGTGGAGGGGCAAGTTGTCGGTTATGTGCATTCAGTTGAAACAGGCGGAACGGTTGATGGACCCGGAATTCGTTATGTTGTCTTCCTGAGCGGATGCCCCTTGCACTGCCAGTATTGCCACAATCCCGATACGCGTCATATGTCCGATGGCAAGCCTATGACGGCGGGGGCCTTATGCGCTGATATTGCATCTTATGCGCCTTTTTTGAAGAGGGCGCGAGGAGGGGTAACTCTCAGTGGTGGAGACCCTCTGACACAGGCAGCCTTCGCCCGCGCCGTTCTCAAAGGGTGTAAAGACTTGGGGCTGCATACTGTCCTAGATACCAGCGGCTATCTGGGTTCTCATGCGGACGAGGAATTGCTGGCTGCAACAGATTTGGTTCTTCTGGACATTAAGTCTGGTGATCCGGAAACTTACCGCAAAGTGACAGGGGTCAAGTTGCAACCGACTTTGGAATTTGCTTTGCACCTTGCCGAAATCGGGAAACCCGTCTGGATCCGCTTTGTTCTTGTCCCCGGCCTCACCGATGCACCTGAAAACATAGAGGCAGTAGCGGATATTGTTGCCACACTTCCAAATGTTGAACGAATTGATATTCTGCCTTTTCACAAAATGGGCGAGTATAAATGGGCTGAGATGCGTTACTCCTATAACCTCGCTCTAACGCCTCCGGCCAATGAAGAGGATTTGGAAAAAGCCCGTCAGATCTTTGCGGCCAAGGGCCTTGGGGCCAATTAGGGGTTCGTGTTCATATTTCGGTAAACCTGAATAATTGCGTTTGCGGAAGGGGAGAGAAGGATTTACACTCTCCCTTATGAATGAAGCCGAAGTTATCGATTTGGTCCGCGAGACGATTATGCTGAGCATCAAGCTGAGCGCACCGGTCATGTTGGTAGGGCTGGTGGTGGGAACAGCGGTTGCTCTTGTTCAGGCTTTGACGCAGATTCAAGAAGTGACGCTGGTGTTCGTTCCTAAAATTCTGGCAATTTTCTTCGCTATTTTCGCTTTGCTGCCGATGATGACGACGGCATTGATTGAGTTTATGAATATTCTAGCCGACCATATTGTAGCGATTAAATAGGCAAGAGCGAGGGAGGAAGAATCGTGTCCGAGCTTGAAACTTTCCTGACCACAGGAGTCTTTGCCTTTTTGCTGTGCTTTGTTCGGGTCGGAACAGCTATGATGCTCATGCCCGGGATAGGAACCGCTTACGTTCCCCAAAATGTCCGTTTGTTCTTCTCCCTTGCGTTTTCGTTTGTTCTTTTCCCGTTGTTGCAGTCGCGGATGCCAAACCCTCTGCCGGATACGTTTCCTTTGTTTAGTCTGATCTTGATGGAATTTATCATCGGGTTTTTTATTGGAACGATTTCTCGTGTTTTAATGGCGGCTATTGATACGGCAGGCATGATTGTTTCAACCCAATCCAGCCTTGCGAATGCCCAGCTTTTCAATCCGGCCTTGGCATCTCAAGGGTCGGTGCTTGGGGTTTTTCTGACTTTAACGGCGATGATGTTGCTTTTTGCCACCGATTTGCATCACTTGTTGATCCTTGGGATTGTTCAAAGTTACGATATTTTCCCCATTGGCGAGGAAGTCGATTTCGGAAGTATGGCCAATTTTCTGACCGATACGGTCGCTGGCGCATTTGCTGTGGGAATCCAAATGACCGCGCCGTTCTTGGTGCTAGTTCTACTGTTGTATGTGGGCATGGGGATCATGTCTAAGTTGATGCCGCAAATTCAAGTTTTTATGTTGGCGGTTCCGGTGCAGATTCTTCTGGCTTTGGTAACGCTGACTTTGGTCATTTCCGCTATGATGTTGGTTTGGCTTGCGGAGTATGAGAAGGGGATGCGGTTTTTTCTAGGGACAGGTTAGGATGAATATCAACGCATCCTAACAAACAAAGGGCGCAAGCTAGGGTACGCAATTGGCAGACGGCGACGATTCTGACGACGACACCTCTAAAACCGAAGACCCCTCTGCCAAAAAGCTGGAAGAGGCGCGAAAGCGTGGGCAGGTTGCCCAGTCGCGGGATATGAACACATGGTTGCTCTTATTGGCCACAACGATTTTGATCGGAACGGCCATTCCGGCCATGTTTAGAGATTTTAGCGACTTTTTGAAAATATTTCTGGAGCAGCCAAGTCTTTTATCCGCAGGCCCCGGGGATTTGTCGCGTATTTTGAGCGAAGTGTTTTTTGAGACAGTTCGGATTGTTGCAATTCCGTTTTTGTTTCTACTCGTTGTCGCTTTTCTCGGGCCATTCTTCCAAGTGGGCCTAGAGATATCGCCTGAGGTTCTTAACCCAGATATCAGCAAGATTTCGATTTTCAAAGGATTCAAACGCTTGTTTTCCTTGCGCTCGATTGTCGAGTTTATCAAGGGAACCCTCAAAATGACGGCGATTGGTGTCATTGGCTATGTCATGGTTGAGCCGTATTTTGACGGAATTGAGCATACCATCAACCAACCTTTCCCCGTGATGATGGACGATCTTCTCTCTTTGACCTTGCGGATGATGACAGGGATATTGATTGCCCTTCTGGCGATTTCTTTGGCTGATTTGATGTACCAGAAATGGGAATTCACCAAACAAATGCGTATGACCAAGCAAGAGTTGAAAGACGAATACAAACAAACCGAAGGGGACCCTCACATCAAAGGGAAACTCAAACAACTGCGGATGGAAAAAGCGCGGCAACGTATGATGCAGGCCGTTCCCAAGGCGGATGTGGTGATTACCAACCCAACCCACTTTGCCGTAGCTTTGAAATATGATCCTAAAGAATCGGAGGCTCCGGTGGTGATTGCCAAAGGGGCGGATAATGTAGCTTTTCGTATTCGGGAAGTGGCCAAAGAGCATGGCATCATTATCTATGAAAACCCGCCTTTGGCTCGCTCGCTTTTTGATACGGTCGAAATTGACGAAGCCATTCCTCAAGAGCTGTATAAGGCTGTGGCCGAGGTTATTTCGTTCGTCTATCAGAAAAAAGGAAAGTTGCCTGCAAAGCCTGTGAATTAGGGGGCTCTTTGCCTACCCAAAGGAAGAAGGATGTGGCATTCTCCTCCTTATGAAACTTGACCACGCCGATTTTATAGCGCGGCATCATAAGCCGTTCCAGCCACCTAAGGCCTTGCACAAGCCACCGAGTTTGAATGTTTGGGCCTTGGTTTTTGTGGCTTTGACTTATGTGGGGTATTGTTTCGCGGTCGTTTCCTCTCTCAAAGTTCAAACTTCTGTTCTTCTGGTACTGGGGGCCTTGGTCGCAGGGGCGTTTCTTGGGGCTTATGCTCTCAACCAGATTTTGAAATTTTTTGGTCAGGACGAAAAGGAACGGGTTCTCCTGCGTGAGGTGATGGAGGCGAGTCGTGGAGCGCGACTAATTACCGATGGGGCCAATAATACTGTTTTGTGCAATGGGCGGTTCGAGGAATTATGCGCTCCCGTGGGGTTGCCAAGCTATCATTCGCTGGTGTCTCTTTTTTCGGGGCATGAGGATGCGCTCGGGCATTTTCACGCCTTGGCAGATCAGGCCCATCGGGGGTTAACCGATACCATGGATCTGAAACTTGCCAGCGCGGCAGGGGATGTCTGGATGCGGGTAACGGTTCAACCCGTTCCCGGGTGGGCAGGGTATGTTCATTGGCGTTTGGATAACATTACGGCCCAGTACGAGCGCAACCGGATCGAAAGCGAAGAGCGCGAAAAATTGATTGATTTTACGGATAATGCGCCCGTCGGTTTCTTCTCGGTTGATGAGGAAGGGCGGTTTGTTTTTGTGAATGCAACTCTGGCTCGCTGGGTCGGGGAAGATATTGGAACAATTCTAGAACAGGGGCGTCTTCACGCCTACCTCATGGACCCTCCGCAAAACGCACAGCCTTTCGACATAAAGGATGGTGGGGGTGTTCGTCAGGTTTGTGAGCTGCGCATGAAAGGACCAGCAGGGCGGGTTTTCCTTGCTTCGATTAACCAAACTGTGGTGCACGAAGTGGGCGGACGGGTCAGAACACGTGCGGTTGTAAATGACCTTACTTCGGAACGCGCAATGCGTCAGGCTTTGGAGGCTTCGGAAACTCGTTTCAAACGGTTTTTCCAAGAGGCTCCGCTGGGCGTTTGTGTTGTGAATTCTGAACTTCAGGTCGAAGACTGTAATGCGGTCTTGTCTGAAATGCTGGGCAAAACCATTGATAGAATCGAAGGTCAGGGATTTGCCGAATTGGTCGATCGCGATGACTTGGAAAACGCGCTATCTGTGTTGAAGCGAATCCAGCAGGGCGAAACCATGAATGATCCAGTTGAGGTTCGTCTTTGGGCGGAAGGCAAAAAAGTATCTTTACCAGCAAGGATGTACGCAAGAAGGTTTAGTGATGGTAATAACATAGCCTTCCACTTCATTGATTTAACTCAACAAAAAAGCCTTGAGAGTCAATTCATTCAGTCCCAGAAAATGCAGGCAGTGGGGCAGCTCGCTGGGGGAATTGCCCATGATTTCAACAACTTGTTGACGGCTATTCTAGGGTTTTGTGATCTGCTGTTGTTGCGGCATAAGCCCGGGGATCCCTCTTTTGCAGATATTCAGCAAATCAAACAAAACTCGAATCGGGCGGCCAATCTGGTTCGTCAGCTTTTGGCGTTTTCACGTCAGCAAACTTTGCGGCCCAAAGTTCAGGATATTACCGATATTTTGACGGAAGTTGCTCATCTTCTGCGGCGGCTCATCGGCGCGAATATTGATCTTAAACTGATTCATGGCGAAAACCTTGGCTATATCAAGGTTGATGGCGGGCAGATGGAGCAGGTCTTGGTCAACATGGCCGTTAATGCCCGTGACGCAATGGGAGCTGGTGGGACTTTGACGATTGCCACAACCCATTTTTCGAATGCCGAGCCTTTGCATTTTGGTGAGGATGTTATGCCTGTCGGGGAGTGGGTAAGGGTCGATGTAACGGATACCGGCTGCGGAATTCCCAAGGAAAATTTGGAGCGCATTTTCGAGCCATTCTTTACGACCAAGGATGTTGGACAGGGAACCGGCCTTGGTCTCGCTACGGTTTATGGAATCATTCGCCAGACAGGCGGGTATCTGGGGGTTAATAGTGTCACGGGGCAGGGTACAACCTTTTCTATTTTCTTCCCACGCCTGAACGAAGCGGATGTTCAAGAGGAGCCACCAACCCCGTCTCTTGAGGACAGCGTGTCTGATTTGACCGGAACTGCTAGAATCTTGCTTGTTGAAGATGAAGACGCCGTCCGAACCTTCAGCACGCGGGCTTTGACCAACAAAGGGTACGAGGTCTTAACCGCCGATTGTGGTGAGGCAGGGCTGGCTGTGTTCAAGGAGCAGAAAACGCCGATTGATTTGTTGATAACGGATGTCATGATGCCCGGGATGGATGGGCCAACTCTAGCCAAGCAGATCAGGACGGATGTCCCCTCTCTCAAAATCGTCTTTATTTCCGGCTATACCGAAGAAAAGCTCAAAGATTACATGGGCGAGGGGATTTATTTCTTGCCCAAACCCTTTACTCTGAAACAGCTCGCGGCCAAAGTGAAGGAAGTTTTGGAGGGGTAAAATAAAAATGTTCGTTTTTTGTTCTTTGTGGGTTGACGATGGGAACAAAATGTGAACAATAGGGGGATGTTATCTGTTGTGACTAACTGATTCCCTGCCATAGACAAACAAGACCGCTTCTGTAAAAATTATAAGGAGATTTCAAAAATGAGTGTGACCCCCCTGAAAGGATCTGAAATGGACCGTTCTTCCAACGAAAAAAGCAAAGCCCTTGAAGCCGCGTTGGCCCAAATTGAACGGGCCTTTGGCAAGGGGTCGATTATGAAGCTCTCAGGCGAAAACAACAAAATGGAGGTTGAGGCAATCTCGACGGGCTCTCTTGGGCTCGACATTGCTCTCGGTATTGGGGGGGTTCCACGGGGCCGGATTGTTGAGATTTTTGGCCCTGAATCTTCAGGTAAAACCACGCTTGCTTTGCAAATTATTGCGGAAGCTCAAAAAACAGGCGGGACTTGCGCTATTGTTGATGCGGAACACGCTCTTGATCCCGGGTATGCTAAAAAACTGGGCTGTAATATCGAAAACCTTCTCATTTCCCAGCCGGATACGGGGGAACAGGCTTTGGAGATTGCCGATACGCTGGTGCGTTCGGGGGCTCTTGACGTTCTGGTGATTGACTCTGTTGCAGCACTGGTTCCAAAAGCAGAGCTTGAAGGAGAAATGGGTGATACCCATGTGGGCCTACAAGCTCGTCTGATGTCACAAGCTCTTCGTAAACTAACGGGCTCTATTTCTCGTTCGCGGACGGTGGTTATTTTTATCAACCAGATTCGTATGAAAATCGGGGTGATGTTTGGCTCACCGGAGACGACCACTGGTGGGAACGCGCTCAAATTTTACGCCTCGGTGCGACTTGATATTCGCCGTATTGGCTCGATCAAGGAGCGCGAAACGGCGGTAGGGAACCAAACGCGGGTGAAAGTTGTCAAAAACAAAATGGCCCCTCCCTTCCGTCAGGTTGACTTCGACATCATGTATGGCGAAGGAATTTCCAAAGTTGGAGAACTGATAGACCTTGGCGTTCAATCTGGCTTGGTTGAAAAATCGGGAGCATGGTTCTCCTGTGATGGGCAACGGATTGGTCAAGGGCGTGAGAATGCCAAGCAGTTTATGAAAGACAATCCTGCGGTTGCTGCCAAACTTGAGGATTCCATCCGTAAAAAATCGGGTGTGGTGGCCGATGCGATGCTGGCAGGTCCAGAAGGGGATGAAGCCACAGAAGCAGCGTTGGATCCTATCGAAGACGATGTGGTTGCTCCAACAACAAAGTCGAAAAAATCTGCTTAGGCTTGTTGCCAAGTTCTTCGTAACGAAGCGAAAATTATTTATACAGTTTATCATCCCCGCGCCCTGTAAGCGGGGGTGATAAGTGCGTGAGGACACGCCAGCGAGGATGGCGGATAAGTCATTGCGGGTTTAGTGATGGTTTTTATTACTCGGCGGCTGGGGCTTCGTTTGTCTTTTGGAAATGGTCTTTGATAAAAGTGAAGGCAAGCCACAAACACGGAACGGCAAGGAGTCCATAAGAGAGAATCTGGGCAGGCAGTCCATCGTGGCCGAATGGTTCGGTGGCAATGTGGATGGGGCTATTATCAACATAGGGGATCAGGTCCATCTCGGAAACTTCGTGAATGCCATACACAAAAAGGCGGATGGAAAAGAGAATCAGGAAAATTCCCGTTGCTTGCAAAAACAGGCGTAGGTTTATTTTGTGGCTTTGTTTAACCCAGATAACTCCGGCACTGGCTGCTAAAACGAGGCCAAAAATTGCACCGATCAACAAGGAAGAGGCGTCTGAGCCTGCGCTGATGGCTCCTAGCATAACGGCTGTTTCAATTCCTTCGCGGGCAATCATTAAAACGGTAAATCCAAAGATACCAATCAACGCTCCTAAAGTGGGCTTGACGGCGTGGCGTTCCAGTTGGTTGCCAATGGCAGAGCGCAGGGACGTAGCCGTTTTCATGACATACAAGGTCATGCTTGCAACCAGAAATCCGGCCACAAGGGACATAATACCTTCGACAGCGGGATTCTCTTCTGCTTCATCGCCGATGCGGTATCCAATATAAGAGCTAAGAAGAATAGCAACTCCCACGCCGGCATACACAGCCGGAATGAGGGCAAAGCGATTGGTTTTTGTCAGATAGGCAAGAGTAATCGCCACGATAAGAAAGGCCTCAAGCCCTTCGCGGAACGTAATAAGAAGAGTGTCAATCATGGGGAAGTCCTGCAAATAAGAATTGTTATCATTTGCAATCTAGCAAAAGAAAACAGAAGCAACAACAAAAACATTCGTTCTTGATGGGTCTTTATTTTTCACAGGCCCTTGATTGTCTCCCTATTGAGGAAGGAGAAGAAGGGCTCTTTCGATAATCAGACCAGCGTTTTTGATGTAGGGTGCGTAATCAAAAATAGCCTCAAAACTTGCTTTGTCCAGTTTGCTGGTTACTTCGCTGTCTTGTTCGAGCAAAGAGTGCAAGGAAATTTTACCATCCGATTCCCAAACTTTCATCGCACTGCGCTGAACAATCCGGTAGGCCTCTTCGCGGGAAAATCCGTTTTGGGTCAGGGCGAGCAAAACCCGTTGGGAGAAAACCAAGCCGCCAGTACGTTCCAGATTCGCTTTCATCCTCTCAGGATAGACAAGAAGGTTTTCAATGACTCCGGCCAGCCGGTGCAAAGAGAAATCAAGGGCCATGCAAGAATCCGGCGCAAAGACACGCTCGGCAGCGGAATGGGAAATATCCCGTTCGTGCCACAGGGCAACGTTTTCAAGGGCAGGGGTCACTGCCGAGCGAACAAGGCGAGATAGTCCTGTCAAATTTTCACTCAGAACTGGGTTGCGCTTATGGGGCATTGCGGAGGAGCCTTTTTGCCCGGGAGAAAAAAACTCTTCGGCTTCGCGCACTTCAGTTCGTTGTAAATGGCGAATTTCAACGGCGATGTTTTCAATCGAAGACGCAATGACACCAAGCGTGGCGAAGAACATGGCATGACGGTCTCGCGGAATGACCTGTGTTGATACGGTCTCTGGAACGAGGTTGAGTCGGGAAGCAACATAAGATTCCACATCGGGGGAAACTGTGGCATAGGTTCCAACCGCGCCAGAGATGGCGCAAACGGAAATTTCCGCACGAGCAGCAAGCAAGCGGGCATGGGCGCGGGCAAAGGCAGCGTAATGCCCTGCTAATTTGATCCCGAACGTGGTGGGTTCGGCGTGGATTCCGTGGCTGCGGCCAATGCAGATTGTATCTTGGTGAGCGCGGGATTGTTTCCTAAGGGCGGCAAGGACTTTTTCAATACCAGCGAGGAGCAAGTCACTCGATTGCTGAAGCTGAACTGCAAACGTGGTATCCAAAACATCCGAAGACGTCATGCCTTGGTGCATATAACGGGCTTCCTCCCCAACATATTCAGTGACGTTGGTTAAGAAGGCAATCACATCGTGTTTGACTTCGCGTTCGATCTCGTCAATTCGTTCGGCGTTAAATTGTCCGCGCTCTCTCAACGCTTTGGCAACCCCTTGCGGGATAATGCCTGTTTGTTCCATTGCCTCTGCCGCTAAGGTTTCAACGTCCAGCATAATACGGAATTTGTTGTCGGGGGCCCAAATTTGGGCCATTTCAGGGCGGGTATAACGGGGAATCATTTGATTTGTATTTCCTTAAGTTTTGTGTGGTTTCCTTGAACCTAGCCGAAGGTTGGGCTAGGTGCAATGAGGGGTTTCTCTTTTGCCCGCTTCCTTGCTTTCTGGCCCAACAAGCTGTGCGTACTGAACTTTTACGTCTTGCGGGCTGTTAAGTTTACTCTCAAACTCCACAAATCGGAGGATTTTCGTAACATAGAGACGTTCAAAATATGGTGTTAGGTTCATGAAGAATCCCTTTGGGGTTGATTTCTATGATCGGTGGCAAGGATGACGAAGAGGATTCTCTCTTCTTGCGCCTTTTTCTTTCTATGCTTGGCAGGGTCTGCACAGGCACAGGTTCTTGCGCCTTCTGCTGATCCCGGGCGTGTCGATCAACCTGTTCTTCCCAAAGACATTTTTTCTGGTCTTCAATCTCAAGCTCTTCCGCAAAGCGCGAAGCCTGCTCTGCCTCCAGAAACAGCCAATCTGACATTTGTTTTGAATAGTCTGACTATTCAGGGAGCGCAGGCTTTCTCACCCGATCGTCTTGGCGATTTTTATCGGCCCTATTTGGGAAAAACAATCACGCTTGGGCAGCTGTTTGACATCATGGCGCGTATCCAGCAACTCTATCTGGACGAAGGTTATACAATCTCAAAAGTACTTATCCCCGAACAGGCGATTGATAGCGGGAATATCGTCTTTACGGTTGTTGAAGGATACGTTGAATCCGTCGAGCTCGATCCCAGTTTTCCAAAGAGTCCAATTCTTGAAGATTTTGCGGCGAAGGTTTTGGCTATGCGGCCGCTGAATACCCAAAAACTGGAACGCTTCATGCTTATTCTCAATGATAAGGCAGGACTCAGAGCATCTTCAGTTCTCTCTAAAATTGAAAACCACGAAGCGGGCCCGGGTGGATTAAAGCTAACACTTCGTCAAAATCAGGACGAGTTAGGGACGGGGGCTACTTACGTTTCCTTTGATACGTTTGGTTCAAACTTCACCGGATTTGGTCAGTTCGGAGCAGGGACCAGTTTCAACCACCTAGGTACAAACTATTCAGAACTTTTGTTGAATGGGGTTGTTACAACCTCCAGTCAAGAAATGCGGCAAGGGAGTGTTGAATATAACTTACCCCTATGGGGAGTTTCGGGAACAAATCTCAGGCTATCCAGCGAAATGAACCGGACGGAACCAGGAAGCAGTTTGGATATTCTTGATGTCAAAGGGCGGTCATTTAGTATGTCCGCGCAGCTTAGTTATCCTATTATTCGTCAACGAGATCAGACATGGTTGGTGAGTAGCAGTTTTGAATACAAGAATGTTGGAACGGATATATTGGGCGAGCCTCTTTTTCAAGATCGAATTCGTTCGGTTGGGGTGATGTCGCGTTATACCTTCTCTGATCGCTATCGTGGATTAAATTTATTACAAGCAGATTTTTCTAGGGGGCTTAATGTTCTAGCGGCCCGAGAGACAGGGGAGCCAAACCTTTCCCGTCAATTTGGCCACAGCGATTTTTGGAAGGCTGAACTTCTTTGTACGCGATTGCAGACAATCGCGAGGAATTTTGAAGCTTTGTGGAGCGTTAAGGGCCAGTATGCATGGCAACCACTGTTATCTTCAGAAGAGTTTGGTTTTGGCGGCGGTTATTTGGGACGCGGTTATG
>JAEUKO010000035.1:0-19952 GCA_016794285.1 Alphaproteobacteria bacterium
CTTTTGGGCCAGTTTTTCTTCGGCAGAACTGGGGGCTCCCCAAACAGGGACAGATCCGCTCATTCGCTCACCGGAAGCTTGAACCATCCGGAAAACACGGGCAGAAGAGGATGAAGCCAAGGAAGGGGATGTCTCAATCATGATCTGGCGTATTCTTTCTTAAAAAGCCTGTGGAAAGAGCCTTGCAAAGCCCATGCCATGACTGCGCGGTTTCATAAGTTTTCCGAATTGTTCTAACGGCACAGCGTATTTTTTGTTTGTGTAGCAGTTGCTTTAATCCTATAAACAACGACAGAATCTTTTCACGTCTGGATTAAACTTGAGGCGTAAGTCACTAGGCTTCTCGCCCAAAGGGTGGATTATGAAAAACATTATCATTTCGATTTTATTTGCCATTGTTGCCAGTTATTTTACAGTTCAGACTGTCAGTTTAACTCACGAAACAAAAACTGCTGCCAAAGAGACAGCCTATGAAAGGGTGTTGCGCACAGGCACACTACGCTGCGGATATGTGAATTGGCAGCCCTATTACCTCAAAGATCCGAATACAGGTGCTCCGTCCGGCATGAGCTATGATATCATGACTGAAGTCGGGAAAGTTTTAGATCTGAAAATAGATTGGGTGGAAGAAGTAGGCTGGGGGACAATCGGCGAAGGCTTTAAAACTGGCCGGTACGATTCGGTCTGTACGTCCATGTGGCCCGATGCCGGAAAATACAAAAATATGTCCCTTAGTGTGCCTATTTTCTTTAGCAATATAGTTGCCTATGCGCGGGCCAATGATAACAGGTTTGATGGCCATTTTGAACGCATCAATCAAAAAGATGTACGTGTTGCCGTCATTGATGGCGCGTTTACTTATAGCATTGCTAAAGCGAACTTTCCCGAAGCTCAAATCGTTGCTTTGCCTCAAATGGCACAGGAATCTGAGTATTTAATGATGGTACCCAGCAACAAGGCCGATATCATCTTGAGCGATATCGATGAGTTAGAAAAGTTTCTGGAAGCAAACCCCGACAAGATGCGTATGGTTAAGGACATAAAACCAGTCAAACGATTTCCTCACGTGATTGCCATGCCGCCAAATGAAGCACAGCTCACTCAAATGATTAACCAAGCACTGCAGCTGCTCATTGATAACGGATATATGGCTGAAATCAAAGAAAAGTACAGAACGGAGTATGCGCTGCCACGTTCAGGTTTTTTACAATAAACCCTTATGATTGCCAGAGGTTTCCTAGAGCGTCTGATAGAAATTGTTCCTTATAAAATTCAGACCATCCTGACGAGCGACGGTACCCAGTTTGCTAAACGCGAGGGGACTAAACTCTTAATCTATAGCACGATAGCCTGAAGACTCTCTTGCTTTGCAGCAAAGGAAGCGGTTGACTTTTATTTGGAATCAAATGGATAATGCAGAGTAACTGAAGACTTTTATGAAGGAGACTCTGCAATGCCTCGTGAAGTAAAGTCCATCCTGACGGTTGTTGCCCTTGTTGCTGTATGGGCGAGCGTCCTCATCTACACTGTGTAGTTTTCCCCCTAACTGATTTTGAGTTTTTGCCCGAAAAGGGCTGTTCTTCCGTTGTCAAAACGAAGGCGGGCGGCTATGCTCTTGACCATGACGTTGTTGTTGTGTGATGTCGGGGGAACTTTTGTCCGCTTTGCTTTGAAAAGGCAAGGGACCCCTATGACCGTCCCTCAAAAATTTCGGGCGGCGGATTACCCTGTCTTTGAAGAGGCCGCCCGCCATTTTTTGGCATCTTCTGGAATGCCGCCGGACGATATTTCAGCCTTGGGCTTGGCCTTTGCTGGTCGTAGTATATGGCAAGTTACGCAAGAAAGCGTGGCGGGCTTGCTTCCGCGAGCGATGTTTTATAAAATCAATGATTTTGAAGCCAATGCTTACGGCGTTTTGGATATTTCGGAAGAGAGTTTTCTTCCTCTGAACGCGGTCTCCCTACCGAAGGATCAAAGCTCCAGCAAAACCAAATGCGTGGTAGGCCCCGGAACGGGACTGGGTTTGGCCTATGTCCTTGAAGGGCCGCAGGGAAAGATGGTCCAAAAAACGCATGGGGGGCATATGTTGCCTGCTGGTCTTGGAGAAGACAGCATATTGCTTTTTCGAAGTTTGGCCGCTCTGCGATCAGATGGAACGATCCCTATCTACGAAGACGTGGTGAGTGGCCCGGGGCTTTACAATCTTTATCGGGTGTTTGCTTCTCAGAACCATTTGGGAGTTGAGTATCGAGATACCCATGAAATGCTGGCCAAAGGTCGGAATGACCCTCTGGTTATTCAAAGCCTTAAAGTCTTTCATGAATGGTTGGGGATTTTTGTTCATCAGGCCGTGGCGTTTGGAAACAGTTATGGGGGTGTTTATTTGACGGGCGGCATCATGGACAAGCTGGTTTCGTTGGACTTGTTCGACTCACCAACATTCTTTGAAGCGTTTTATCAGAAGAACGTTCCAATTGTGATGGAGGATGTTTTGGCTACACCTGTTTACTGGATTCGGGACGAATATATTAGTTTGCGAGGTTTGTGCGCACGCCTTGAAACAATCACAAAGAGGGCTTCATGAAATTTGCGTATTTAACAATTGACGACTCTCCATCTCCCCACACCGACAGTCTAACCGATTTTTTGGTCGAGCGCGGCGTTCCTGCGGTTCTCTTTTGTGTGGGCGAAAGAATAGAGGCAAATCCATCATCGATCATTCGTGCCATTGAAAAAGGCATGGTCATTGGAAACCACTCTTTTAACCATCAAAGATTTAGTCAACTGACGTTTGAAGAATGTACGGTGCAAATCACACGGACCGAGGCTTTGATTGACTCAGCTTACGCGAGAGCGGGCGTAGAACGCCCCGTGAAATATTTTCGTTTTCCCCATATGGATCGTGGAACTGGGGGCTGGATTATTGATTACGACCGCATTGCGCCAGAATATCGAGAGGATGTTATTCGCTTTTTTGCCGATGGACTTAACATTTCACTGGTTCCCCCATCTCCTGACTTAGTGGAGAAAAAAGAGAAGTTGCAAGAATTTCTAAAAAACGAAGGGTTTTCTCGGCTTCCGATTGGTCAAGTGACGCATCCGTGGTTTGCTGAAACAGAAATGGCTGCTGCAATAGATGCCATGTACACATTTTCAACCAGTGACTGGATGCTGCTTGAGAGGCACAAAGGAAAATGGCCTTACCAAAATTTAGAAGATCTCAAACGCAAAATTGATGAAGACAAATGGTTACAAGTGCCGGAGTCTACGCATATTATTTTGGCCCATGACAAAGAAGAAATTGATTTTGTAACCCGAGATTTGATAGACCATTTCTTAGAGAGAGAATTTGAGTTTCTTCCCTTCAGCTAAGCCAACAAAAAGGACGAATCATGGCGAATCAGGTACTTGTCTATGTCATAGCGGATTACGGAGATTTGCACGATTTGGCTTTTGCCGAGGTCACTCAACGTCTTTATAGCGAGCTTGATGGTGTTGACGCAGAAATTGACACCTTTGCTGTTCCCGCGTTTGACACATACGCAACAGGTTTTGCATTGGCGCAGACCGCGATAAATTCTCGTTTGGGGAGCCGTCAGAAATTTTTCGTGAATACCGCTCCGCGTAAAGATGATTTAACCCCGCGCGTCAAAAACTCTGGCGAGGGATTCGTTTACGTGAAGCTAGTCAACGGGGTTGAAATTTGCGCGGTGAACAGTGGGTATTCTCTGGCCTTTGTCAAAGAAGCTGCTGCTGAAATTCGTGAAATAAAATGTGACAAGGCTGGATCTCAATTCCGCTCTCGGGATATTTTTCCGGCGGCTTTTGCAAAAATTGTTAAGGGAGATTATTCAATCTTGGGGGAAGACGTGCGCGGTGCCGTTCCCGATTTCCCTGAAAACGTTGTTTGCTACACAGACGGGTATGGAAACTTGAAATGTTCCATTGATCCATCCAAAGTAGAAGCCGTCAAAGGAAGACACCTGATTTTGGATATTAATGGCCGTTTACAGGTGGCACGGGCAGCCGAGGGAATTTTCGGTGTGGCTGACGGGGAATACTGTGTTTCAGTTGGGAGCTCTGGTTGGACTTATCCTAGCGGAAAAACTGTAAAATTTACCGAAGTTGTCAAGCGTGGCGGCAATGCAGCTAAGACTTTTGGCAAGCCCCCGGGGGGATTGCCGGTTAAATGGCGGCTTGTTGAATAATTTGCCCTCTTGCAAAGCCGCGATAACTGAGTATTATCCCCGTATTCTTGAGCGGGCGGGCGTAGTTCAATGGTAGAATTCCAGCCTTCCAAGCTGGTCGTGCGGGTTCGATTCCCGTCGCCCGCTCCATTATTTTTCATAAAAATAAAAGAATAACGTATCTCTTTTTCCAAGACGTGAATTGGATGGTGACAGGCGGATTAAGACAAGTTATTCTACGTCAGTTTTTATATTCAGAATCTCGAAAAATTGGGTATAACCCTAATATATCGGGCCACTTTTAAGATTTGCACGGGGTGTGCATGAAAACCGCGAAAATACTGCTTCTTACGATCCTCCTACCCCTTGTTTGGGGAGCCGAGGTTTATGCGCAATCAAGTGGACAAAGACAAGGTTCTCCTGATTCGCCACCATCCAACCTAGCCGAAATGTTGCCAGAGGCAGTTTCTCCCTCTGCAGGAGAAGGAGCCTCCCCACCGGCACTCTCTTCAATTCTTGAGCAATCGGGGGTCGAAGCATCGCCCGCTGATGCACCTGGATTAGGGGATCCAACACAACAGCCGACCGTGCCCGGGATGGAATTGCCTCTAGATGGATCAGATACAGCCACTAAAAAGCTAACTCCCGAAGAAGACGAAGCCTTGATGCGTAAAGAAGCATTTAAGGGAGCAATCACTGGAATTATGCCTCTCAAACCAGGGGAAATCAGGACATTGCTTGAAAAATTTGACGAAACGGCTCAAGCGTCTGAGACGCCCGTTTTTCCTGATCCGAGTCCAGAGTCTGGGTTCCAGATGGTTTCTTTGGATCCCGGGCAAAAGCCGCTGGTTGTTAAAACGGCGATTGGCAATGTGACCACACTTAGCCTCGTTGATATAACGGGTCAGCCATGGCCGATTCAGGACTTGAGTTGGGCTGGAAATTTTGAAGTTTTACAACCAGAAAGCGGAAGCAATATGCTCCGCATCACGCCGATGGCTCAATTTGCCAAGGGGAACGTGTCTATGAAACTGGTTGGGCTGAATCCTCCTGTTATCTTGACTCTGGTGGCGGATCGCAAATCGGTTCATGTTCGGATGGACGTTCAGATTCCTGAAATTGGTCCCAATGGAGTTCCTCCACTTGTTGAAGGGCAAGAATCAATAAAAGCAGGCGATTCGACGGTCGCGGGCATTTTGGAGGGGGTTCCTCCTTCGTCTGCAAAACCTATGAAGGTTTCTGGTGTTGATGGCCGGACCACGGCCTATGACACAGGGGGAGCAATGTTTGTTCGCACTCCCTATAATTTACTTTCTCCCGGCTGGAACAATTCTGCGCAGTCGGCGGACGGGATGCATGTTTACGCTCTTCCCTATACTCCCGTCTTGATTCTTTCTGATAAAGGAAAGATGTTGAGGGCTTATCTAACTCGCGAGGAACAATCTGATGTCCAATAACACGTTCGACAATTCGGATAATGCGCCGGATCTTGAGCCAGATGTGGATTTCGGCGAATTTGAGGATCAAAAAGAGTCCCAAAGTCTTGGAGACGCTTGGAAAAACAATCCGCGTGTTAAACTTGCCATTATTGTTGCGGGGGTGATTGCTCTCGTTGGGGCGGTGGTTTTGTTTGGTAGCAAAGAAGAAAGAGCCCCTAGCTCTCTCATGAACACAGGGAGTGATATCAATCAAATCCCGGGCACAGAACAAGTCTCACCTGCGATGCAAGAGGCCATTGAAGAAAGCGATGCACAGAATCTTCAAGAGGCTGTAAAACAGGGGACGAGCGCGATGCCAACGCCGATTGAGCCGCCTAAACCTTTGCTAGATGTTCCTGCCGAGGAAACAGGCAATGAGGATCCATTGGTTCGCTGGCGTCAACTTCAAGAGGAAAGACTTCGTGTTCAGCGTGAACAGGAAAGGGCTCAAAAGCAACCGGCTGAACAACCAGATCCAGCACGGGCATCCATGCTGCAAGCTTTGATGCAGGCAATGTCTCAACAAATGCAACGAGTTCTTGAGGCGCAAAAACCTCAAAATCAGAAATATATGAAAGTAACAGATCTTGCTCGATTGCAACAAGAAGGACAGGGGGGTGCCCAAAATGCTGACTACTCCCCAAATCAGTCCGTGGCAAATATTGAGCTCAAGGAACAGCTCAAGGTTATCGTGCCTGCTGGCGATATTGCCTATGCCCAGTTGTTGATTGAGGCAAACTCAGACATCAAGGGTCCAATTGTGGCTTTGGTTGTCTCGGGACCGTTTAGTGGAGCAAAAGCCTTAGGGAGCTTCACGCGAGAAGATGAGTATCTTGTCATGCAATTTACATCCATAACAGGTAAAGAAGGTCACAGCATTCCCATCACAGCTTTTGCTGTTGATCCCGCAACGACTTTGACAGGTCTGGCAACAGATGTTGACCATCGGTACTGGACTAGGATTATCCTTCCGGCCGCCGCTAAATTTGTCGAAGGGGTTGGATCGGCGATTGCAGAAAAAGGAACAACAACAGTCACGGTATCTTCAGGTAGAGATTCAACGTCTACTCAGGACAGCTCAAACATAGATGTTGAGCAAGAGCTTTATAAAGGGGTTGAAGAGGCTTCTAAAACCGTCGGAGAGATTTTGAAAGAAGACGGCAAGGACGTTGAGCCTCTGGTTCGCGTTAAGGCTGGGACTCCGATAGGTCTTCTCTTTACCGTTCCGGTAACAGATAAAGCCCTAAAAGATTCTAGGTATGCTCCTGATCCTAAAAAAGAAGAAGAGAAAGGATTCTTCCCCGGGTTTGGGGGGAATAACCCGATGACTCTTCAAGGCCTACAACAAGGATTTCAAGGGCAGCAATTCCTTCAACAGGGGTATCCAGTTGGTTATCAGAACCAACAGGGCCAACCTGATCAAACCGGACAGACTCAACTTAATTTTCTCAATAATACCCAACGATAAAAACGGACAAACTTAAGTTTTTTTTCAAAGAAAGCTTTTGTGTCTGAACTAATAAGGAGCGCATCATGGCTAACAATAAAGATCAGGACGATCTACAAGATGGCAGTGTCGATCAAGGCGATGAAGAATTTTACGATGATCAGGATGATGCTGGCCACGAAGGTGATTTGGGCGAAGACTCTGGCGATGAAAATTGGGAAGAAGATGAATCTCCTGCCTCGTCGGCAAAAGGGGAGGGAAAGAAAAAAACCTCTCTCTCGACAATGGCCATCATTGCTGGCGGAGTTGTGGTTGGTCTCGTGATTTTGTACCTCCAGTTTGGAGGAAGTGGGGGGCAGACACCACCACCTGAAGGGATGGGTGGGGAACCGATAGCGGCGACAGACCCAGTTGGTATTGAATCTCCCCCTCAACCTGCCGCACCACAACAAGCGGATGTTCAAGGACAAGAACCTGCTCCCGTTGCGTCATCTTCCCCAGACCAAGGATCTCCTAATTCTTTGGAAGCGCTTCGTGAGACAAATGGAGCAGCAGGAATCGAAACGGTTGATCCAGCTGTTAAAGCGGCGTCCATGGAAAAAGATCCAAGGAAGCAAACACCTCAAGGTGGGTTTATGAACGACCCCTCTTTGCTCCCTTCCGAAGTTCAAGGGGTTGCTCCACCAGTGGTTGACCGCCCTGTTGAACCAACAATGACAGCTCCGAGTAAGAGACCTCCGGCTGTAGCTGAAGTTGAAAATCCAGTGACACCAGTGTCTGATTTTCCAACCGTGGATGCGATCAAGAAACCTGATGCAGGAGGCGTTGTTGAACAACCTGTTAAGCCGCTTGAAGAGCCGGTGGGAACCGAGACTCCTGTTGTTGCAACTCCAACGCCCGCTCCTGTGCAACCAGCAGGGGTGGAGGCTTCCTCTGAAGAAGTGAAGACCCTTAAAACGCAGCTTGAAACGGCTTTGAAGCGCATTGATGACCTTGAAAAAAAATCAGACCAACCTGTTGTCGCGGCACCAGTTACGCCTTCTGAAGATGTCAAAGCTTTGCGGGCTGCTTTGGAGAGCTTGCAAAATAAGGTAGAGACTTTGTCTGCTGAAAAAGAAGCTCTGCAGAAAAAAGAACCAGAGATGGTTTCTGAATCTCCACGAACAGAAGAAAAAAGACCAACCAAGGTTTCTTCGCCTAGCAAGAAGGCCGAGCCTCGAGAAGTGCCTAAAACCAAAAAATCTGTCGTTTGGGATCTGAAGGGAGCTATGCCTGGGCAAGCGATGATTGCAGTTCACGGAGAGAGGGACCTGAAGATGATTCGTCTTGGCGATGAAGTTGCTGGAATCGGTCGGGTAACCGCAATTGAAAACTCTGGTAATGGCTGGGTTGTTCAAGGAACAACTGGGCAAATTAGGCAGTAACTTTCATCATCCTTTTTTAGACTTGGAAAGTTTCCTAGGTTAGGTTAACTTTTTAGAAAGATACTTATGCCTATCTTAAAGAGAGACGGCAAAAAGATATTTCTATAAATTGTGACAAAAGTTTGCAAAATTTGTCACAATCTGTTCTAATAAGAGATATGGAGAGCCGCTTAAGTGGCCGGGTGTGGAAATGACATATAAAAGTTGGAAATCTCTGAGATTTTCTCTCCTCCTGTTAGGAGGGACCGCTTTGGCGGTGTTTGCTGTTCCAGCAAAAGCTTATGCTGGTGGGCTCGGTGGCTTTTTTGCAGGTTTTCTTGGTGGACTTGGCGGCGGCGGTGGCGGCGGCGGTGGTTTAGCTGGCTTCTTTGCTGGTCTACTTGGTGGACTTGGCGGCGGCGGTGGCGGCGGCGGTTTTGGTGCCGGTTTTCTTGCTGGTTTGTTCGGCGGTGGTGGTGTTGGCGCTCCTAATCTTTGCGATGGGGCGGTGACTGACACAGTTGGGGCGGCGATTTGTAACGTTGTTTTCAATAGCCACGAACTCCCTGGCCTGATTACGGCTTTTGCTTACATGATGGGTTTGATGTTCGCTGTGGCGGCACTATTCAAACTCAAAGACCACGTTTTGAACCCAAGCCAGACGCCATTGTCTGACTGTGTTAAGCGTTTTGTGGCTGGTGGGGCCATGTTCTCCCTTCCTATTGTGACCGAGGCGGCCACGAATCTTTTAACCAACGGCACTTTGGTTTCTTATGACCAGACTGGCGTTGCGGGTTCTACGGCGGGCGGATATGGTCTTGATGCCATGCTTGTCGCGCTTATGGCGGATTTATTTGGCCCTGTTCAGCTTCTGTTGCAAGGGTTTGGCTACTTAGCGGGTTTGCTCTTTATCGTTATCGGTATTTCTCGCCTCGTTAAAACGGCGCAAGAAGGCCCCCGTGGTCCCTCTGGGCTTGGGACGATCATGACTTTTGTCATTGCTGGGGTTTTATTTTCTCTCGATGCGATCATGGGGGCGTTCTCCGAGTCTATCTTCCAAGACACGACAGTCTATACCTTTGCAAGCTTGTCGGGAGGCGGAACAGGGGACGCAGTTATAGACGACCATATTTTGGCGGTGATCAGCTCTATTATTGGGTTTATGACCTTGATTGGCTGGATCAGTTTTATTCGTGGATTTTTCATCCTTCGTGCTGTGGCCGAAGGAGGTGGACAAGCTTCGCTCATGGCGGCAGTGACCCATATTTTTGGGGGAGCTCTCGCCGTGAACCTAGGACCGCTTATGAACGCGGTACAAAGTACTTTTGGTCTATCGTCTTTTGGTATAACATTCTCGTAACAAAGCATTGAGGAGGAAAATCATGCTGAAACTTATTGATAAAAAACTAGCTCGTATGAGTGCTGTAAGTGCTGCTGCTTTCACGATGGGTCTTTTGTCTTCGACAGACGCCCAAGCGAACAGCTTTAACACCATCGCTCAGAACATCAACACGGGCGTTCAGGAACTTCCAGGTCTTTTGACGGCTGTTTCCTATATGATGGGGATGATTTTCTCGGTTCTCGGGATCTTGAAAATCAAAGACCACGTTGAAAACCCAAGCCAAACTCCTTTGAAAGATGGAGCGATCCGCTTGGCAGTTGGTGGTGGTCTCTTCACCATCCCAATCATCACCGAAGCAATGACCAACTTGCTTGGTGCTGGTGTGGCTGCAAAATCTGCAACGCTTAACAAAATGCAGTTCAACGTTCAGTAACAAGAAGGGCGTGATGCCTGTATTACCTCTACATCTGGGGATTGCCCGTCCAAATCCGGGCAGTCCCCAACCTCTTTCCGGCAAGTCTCGTGTGGCCTTGCCGCAAGTTTTGACGCCAGAAATCAAGAAGGCGGTTCTCGACCGTGATGGGAACGCCTGCCAGTGCTGCGGGTTCCAGTCTGCAAGATACCAAGAAGTCCATTTTATTGACCAGAATCGCCAAAACCTAAGAATGGATAATTTGGCGACCGTTTGCGTTTTTTGCCACCAATGTTTCAACCTTGATCTTGCGGCGACCATGAGGTCAGGTGTTTTGATTTGGCTTCCTGAAATTTCACAAGTTGACTTACACCATATTGCTAGGGCTGTGTACGTTGCAAGGATATCGCAAGGGGCGATGGCTGAATCAGCTCGCGTGGCCCTTGATGCGTTTATGGGGCGTCGTGAGGAAGTGCGTCGCCGAATTTTCACTGACGACCCGTTTGTTTTGGCGACTGTTATGCGTGATTTTCTGACAGCACGGCACTATGCAGATCGTGTATCACGGTTGGAAGGAATTCGTCTGTTTCCTCTTGATCGCCGTCTTATTCGTGAAGCGGACCTTGAATTTAACCAGTTTCCACAGATTTTGGCTTACTGGCGATCGAAAGAAGGTCCATTTGGAAACTTTGCCCCATCGCAATGGACCTCACTTTATAAAAAAACATTGCGCCAAGCCGCTTAAAAAAAAGAAAAAACCTCCTTTGCCTGTTTTCTAATTCCCTGTTTCCGGTATAGTATTGGGAAATTCTATTCCAACCGCTTTACCGGATTCCATGGGCTTCATCGAAAAAATCTTAGCTCCCTTTCAAACAGCTCTCCGCCACTCGGTTGAGAGCTTTATCCGTATTGAAACCGCCGACAGTGATACCGTCTTGGCGGCAGAGGACGGATCTTTGGTTTCTTACCTCAGGGTTGATGGGTCACGTCAGGTTATCGGGGAAGAGGAGTATAAATTTCTAGTCGAGGCTTCAACGGTTAAGATTGGCTCTAAATTTGACCGCCCGGGGCATGCTTTGCAAGTTTACTTTGCACGTGATCCGGGCCGGATTCGTCCACACCTAGAAAAATTGCTCAAAGGGTCACGGATCACAGCTCAAAACACCGGACTTGAAGTGAATGATGTGATGGAAGAGCGCATTCGCAACCTCAGTACCATTTTGTGTTACGAGGAGTGTTACTTTGTTCTGTGGACCCGTCCATCTTCAATGACCAAGAGCGAAACAGAGCGTTCTGCCAAAGAAAAACAGGATCAGGGGAAAAAATGGGTCAACGCGCCCTATGGACAAAATCCTCTGGCGGGGCTTGAGCAGCTTCGGACACGGCATAAAAGTTTTGTGATTGCCGTGCAAACCGGACTTGATGAGCTCGGCATTCGTGGTGAGATTATGAGCTCGCACGAGGCAGTTCTCGCGATTAAGAATAATATGTTCCCCAATCGGGCCAATGAGGAATGGCGTGCGTGTCTTCCTGGTGATCCGATTGCACCGCGTGCGCCGATGGATACTGCCGATTTGTCGGATATTATCTGGCCATCCCTCAGAAGCCAATTATCTTTGGGGGATGCCAAGATGATTGACGGTCCAGTTGTTCGTATTGGTGACCAATTATGGGCTGGAGCGGATATGGTCTTAGGCCCGCAGGAACCAACACCTTTTCCGATGTTGCTGAACCGCCTCTACGATGCAAAAGTTCCTTTCCGAATATCTTTTATGATTGAAGGAGGCGGAGCGCACGCAACGGCTTTTCGGGCCAATATTGCAACCTTGATGAGTGTGACAAACGCCCTCAACAAACAGATTAAATATTCTCTGGAAGGGCTGCAGGTCATGGCCCGTAGTGAACCAGTGGTTAAACTGCGCGTATCGTTTGCAACATGGGCGCCTAAGAACGAATACAACCTTATTCGTGATCGACTCTCTGTGTTGATGCAGGCTGTTGAAAGCTGGGGTTACGCAGGGGTAAGTGATGTTTCGGGAGATCCGCTGGATTGCGTGATGTCTTCGGCGATGGGGATTCACTGTGCAGGGACAGCTCCTCTGGCCGTTGCTCCTATGAAAGAGGTTATGAAGCTTTTGCCGTGGCAACGACCTTCAAGCCCCTTTAATGCTGGGGCTATTTTGCTAAGGACTCCCGATGGGAAGGTTTGGCCATACCAAACAGGAACCAACTTAACAACAACATGGTTTGATCTGATTTTTGCCCAACCCGGGGCAGGGAAATCCGTTCTTATGAACGCTCTAAACTTTGGGACAATTTTGTCCCCGGGGCTTAGCAAACTCCCTTTTATTGCGGTTATTGATATTGGTCCTTCGTCTTCAGGGCTTATTTCGATGATTAAAGAAGCCCTTCCCGAGGACCGGCAACATGAAGCCGCTGGCTATCGTTTGCAGATGTCCCGTCAGTTTGCCATCAATCCTTTTGATACCCAGCTAGGATGCCGTTATCCACTTATGGACGAGCGGAGCTACTTGGTTGAGCTTATTATTCTTTTGTGTACGCCCCCCGGGTTCGAGAAACCCTATGATGGGATGTCTCAATTGGCAGGGATGGTCGTTGACGAAATGTATCGTTGGCGGGATGACCGGATGGCGAATGCGGAACCGAGGCCCTATCTTCCCCGCCTTGATCCGGTCATTGATGAAGCCATTCAGAAACATAATATTTATCTTCCGGCCGATCCCTATTGGTGGGATGTTGTCGATCGCCTGTTCGAGTTAGGGGAATATCACGAAGCCGCCTTGGCTCAAAGGCACGCGGTCCCGACACTAAGCGATTCGATTACCGCCTCTCGTCGTCCGCAAATCAGGACGTTGTTGGAAGAGACTTCGGTTGGTTTTAGTGCAGAGTCGGTTATCAATGCTTTTGAACGGATGATTACCTCGGCAGTTCGCGAGTATCCCATTTTGTCGTCTGTGACCCAGTTTGACATTTCAACCACACGCATATGCTCGTTGGACTTGATGGACGTTGCCCCTCAAGGGGACGACACAGCGGACCGCCAAACCTCGATCATGTATATGTTGGCACGGTATGCTTTGGTGCGGGCATGGTGGGTTGGAGTTGATTCTTTGCGGAGCATTCCAGAGAAGTATCGTTCCTATCACGAACTTCGTTTGCAAGATTTGGCAGAAACTCCCAAACGGCTTTGCTACGACGAATTTCACCGGACCAGTAGTTCGGCCTCGGTACGGGGTCAGATTGTCCGTGATGTTCGCGAAGGCCGGAAACGTGGTGTTCAAATTGTTTTGGCGTCCCAATTGTTGGGAGATTTTGACAAGGACATGGTCGATCTTGCCACGGGGGTTTGGGTTTTGGGGACTGCGGTTTCTGATAAAGCTGTTGACGAAATTGTTGAGAGGTTTGGTCTGTCTCCAACAGCGCGGAGTGTTATCCGCTACCGATTGACAGGTCCACGGGCGGGTGGGGCTCCGGCCTTGTTCATTTTGGGAACGAACGAAGGTCGGTATGAACAGCACCTGATTAACACGCTGGGTCCCATTGAGCTGTGGGCTTTTGCGACAACTGCGGAGGATGTGGTGATTCGCTCCCGCCTTTATGCCAAGCTAGGTGCGGGCCGTGCCCGTCAGATTCTAGCAGCGGCTTTTCCGGGGGGAAGTTCCCGCAGCGAGCTCAAAAGGAGAATTATGATTCGCGCTGATTCAGGTGAAGCCCGCAGCGCGGCGATGAGTATCGTTGTCGATGAGCTGGTTGACGAGCTGATTACAGCGAGTGAGAAAAAAGCAGCCTTATTTGCTAGTGAAACAAAAGGCTAGACTATGGCCAAAAAATCTCCGTCCCCCAGCGATGAAAAGCCACCTTCTAAGAAGAAGATGTCAAGGAAGAAAAAGATTCTCTTAGGGGTCGGAGGATTTATTGTTCTTCTGGTTCTTATAGGTCTGGTTCCTTATATGGGGACGATTAACTACGGGATTTGCAAAGTTTTCGTGGAACGAATGCAGCCATATCCCCAGTCCATTAAATATACCAAAGTGGAAGAACAGGGGACGGAAGAAACGGGTTTCTTTGTGACAATGTACTACAAGCGAACCGATGCATTTGGTGATGAATCGATGAACTCAATTGTTTGTAAAATTAAAAAGTCCGAGGAAGGGAAGCTGTATTTGGATGCCGTTGACATGAACGGAAAGAACCGGAAATATCCGCAAGAATCTCCCGACTATATTAAACGGTTTAACGTGGGAATTGATGCCATCATCCAAAATCCTCCGGACTTGGTTCTGCCTTATGTTCCGTCCGAAGAAATCAAAGATTATAAGGATATTCCTTAGTGTCCGTCCATAAAGTTTCCATCTATGGACTACAAATGGTGGTTTCCTGCACTTTTGCTCCTCACGTACCTTGACGTACGTTCCGCTACGGTTCTTGGAAATCCGCCATTTTCGTCACATATCTGGAGCTTTCTGAACGGACACTAAGCTGTCATGCCCGCGCAGGCAGGCATCCGGCAACAGAAGAAGGATCCGCGTCATTCCAGTGCCAGCTGGACCCCAGAAATGCCGGACCCCCGCCTGCGCGGGGGTGACGAAGGGGGGCGGGGGTGACAAACAATCCGCTACTGCGGCGAAGGCCGGAGTCCAGACTCCACCAAAGAACCTTAACCTACAGAGATAGACAGAGTTTTTAAATTTTTCTCTGTGCTCTCTGTGCTCCCTGTGGTGAATTTTTTATCCCCCTCACCCTACCCTCTCCCTCGCAGGGGAGAGGGATATTCGTCATTCCAGCGGAGGCGGGAATCCAGAAAGACCGGACCCCCCGCCTGCGCGGGGGTGACGGGGGGGAAGGACGAAGCTAAAAATCGTCATCTCCGCGAAGGCGGAGATCCGGCACAAAAACCTTCAAACAACAGAGTTGATAGCAGGGGGGCACAATCGCGGAAGATGATGACTATCAACACGTCCTAGTTAGGAGAAGCAATCCACTGCTCAATCCCTACCCCGTTGGGGCTTTCGAGTTTTGGCACTCTAACAATTGTCAGCGAGACGAGCAGGTGGTCCGAACGAGTGGCTGATCCAGCCTGATAAGTTATAACCATCGGAACTTGAATTTGCCATTGGTAACGCCCGTTAACGAGCCCCTCTTCAACGAGGACCGGAGCACTGGTTGGGGAGGCTGAAACCACTTGTTTGTTAGCCTCAACCATTTCTATAATTCTTGATTTCTCAAGGGCTGTGGTGAAACTTGCCCAACCAACGCGAGTAAAATTGCGTGAAGCTTCCTGCAGACGGCGTTTATAATCGTTGAACCCGAAGGTCAAAACTTCTGTAGCGGCTTGGGCACTCCATGACATAAGGGCCGGAATACTCAGGTTAGGTTCATTAAGAGAAACCATGGGGACCAGACGCCCGTCTTCCGTGGTCGCAAAGTACCTGTTTTCGGGCTGGTGGACTTCAATAACAAAAAACATCGCGGCAATGAGCCCGAGAATAACAATGGCCTCAAGAATGGCAATTCGTAGGAGACTCCGGTATCCATCTCTATAAAACTCATTACGAATAACCACAGAACCAATTCCGCGCAGAGCTTTGATTTCCTCGGCATCCGTTACTTGGTTGGGAATTTTGACAGCAGAATTCAGGGCTTCTTGGGCGGAGGCTATTGGCTTTCTAACCGCCCCCGCTGTTCCAGAAGGGCGGGCCGGACGAGGATTCGGACGTGAGGAATTTTGTGGGTCTGACATTATCTCTGGTCTAGTCTTGAAATACAAAAAAGGGAAGATACCCCTCCCCTAGCCTATACGACCAAGGTACATGGACATTTGTTAATATAAGGTTAGCAAACTTATAGAGGGGATAAAAGACTTAAAAACCTTTGAAGGTAAAATTTGGCTTTTATGTTGGTAAATCTTTTGGTTTTCTCTCGGCTGTGCTACTATTTATAGTAAGTCGGCTGATAAAACGGTTTTGAGGAGCTTGTCCTGTGATTATGCGGGGGTTTGAGGGTGTCTGGGGTCGGATCTTGCTTTCGAAGAAGGTGAGGCTTGGGCTTTTGCTCCTGATGGGTGGAGCGTCGCTGCTGCCAACTCCTGTTCGGGCGGCGGGGGCCGTTTACGATATTCCCCCTTATAACAATCCGATTTGCAATTGTTGCGTTCTTCCTGGAGAAGTGATGCGCGAGATGATTACGGGGACTGTTCTGTGGACGGGGCAGCCGGATCTTCATCACTGGTATATTGAAACGCTTTACCAAAAGAAAATTGAGCCAGCTTTCATGAGAATGGCTGACCAGATGATTAAAAACGTGACCACTCAGGCCAGAAGTATCGGAACCTTCTATGATGCTCAAAACCAACTGACGGCGCAGCGTTCTTTGCAAAGAACCAATGCTGAATCGCAAAGCCACTACTCAACCAGCGAAGCCTTGTGTAAATATGCCAGCCTTTCTACGAGCCTTGCCGCATCGGAAGCGAAGCAAAATGCGGTTCGCCTTGGAATTTTGGAACGTTCGCAGAATCGGCAATTGATGAGCTCGAACATGAACCCGGCCAGTAGTGCAGAAGCAGGGCGGACCCTTGGTCAATCTGCGGATAAGGCCGGGCGGATGAGTCAGTTTTTGGCCAAGTTTTGCGATCCGAATGATAGTGACGCCGCATTTGCTGGAATGTGTGCATCTAGCCAAGATACTCAAATCAACCGGGATATTGATCTAACACGCACAATTGATGCTCCTTTGACGCTGGATGTTAACTTTACCAGTGGGGGAGGGGCTCCAACAGTTGACGAAGAAAATGTAATGGCCCTTGCCAATAACCTTTATGCCCATGATCTCGCGTTGAATGTCGGCAACTCGGACTTCAAGTCTATGGCCTCGGCGAGTAATGCGAATGGGGGGATCAAGGATTTGCAGGATTTCCGCTCTGCTGTCGCCAAACGGAGTGTGGCTGAAAATAGTTTTGCAGCGATTGCGGCCATGAAGGCGGCTGGAACAGGGGGGTCAACTCCCTATCTAAAATCAGTTTTGGCGGAGCTGGGAATTTCCGCTGCGGATGCGGACAAGTTGATTGGAACCAATCCGAGCTACTATGCCCAAATGGATATTCTTGGACGAAAACTTTATCAAACACCGGCCTTCTACGCGAACCTGATGGATTCTCCGGACAACGTGGCTCGCCAAAGTGCGGCTCTCAAGTCTATCTCTCTCATGCAACAGCGAGATATTTATGAAAGTATGCAGCGGTCCGAGATGCTGCTTTCGACCTTGCTTGAAATGTATATCGTGCAAGAACAAGATAAGATGACCAATGAGGGGGTTAAGTAGAGCCATGAAGCAGCTATCCCTCTCTCACCTAATCCGCACGTTTTTTCTACCCTTGTGGGGGTGTGTCCTCCTCTCTTTTTTAGTGTTTTTTCCCAGTCCAGCTAAAGCCGGGTGCTCTTGCTGTAAATGCGTATGTCCATTTATTTGCTGCGATTCTGGCTCAACATTTAGTTACATATTTAATGCTTTTGTCGATTACCGTACAGATTTTATCATGGACACATTCTATACTGATACAGCGGAGCCTTCCTATATGAAGTTCTCAGATCAGTTAATTAAAAACTGGTCCGCGCAGGCCGCCACAATTGGTAAGTTAATGGATGCCTCAAACACGATGGAGGCAATGCGTGAGATACAAGTGCAAAACGCTCAATCCACGCGGAAATATATGACGTCTGAGCAAGTCTGTCGCTTCGGATCTATGACGACCAGTCTTGCTGTGACGGATGTCAAGGTGCGCGCTAACCAGATGGCCTTGAGTGAAATTGCTCTGGCACGGCATCTTGGGTCTGTTTATTCGGTGGCGGCTGGCGGACGGGGGCAAGACAACGAGAACCGTTTGGGTCAGTTCGGCGAGCAGTTCTGTGACAAGAATGACAATGATAGTGGTCTCGATCAGCTTTGTAACGTGGCGAGTCCTCCTCCAGATCGTCGTCATAACCGCGACATTGATTTTGCCAGAACCATTGATGACACACTGACCATCAACAATCTTGATTTCGGGAATGCCACGAAAACAGAATCCGAAGGAAACGTGATTGCTCTTGGGCATTACTTGTACGGGCATAACCAATTTGTAAAACGGATTAGCCCCGCCGAAATTGGCGAAGGTCAAGGGGCGCAGGCTCTCCTGCAAGATGTCCGCTCTGTGGTTGCGGCCCGTTCGATGGCGCAAAACAGTTATAATGTTATTGCAGCGATGAAGGCGGGGAGCGAATCCGGATCAGCGGTAAAACCTATGATGGATCAATACCTCTCCAAGCTCGGAATTTCTGCGGCAGATGCAAAAAAACTGATTGGTGACAGCCCGAGCTATTTTGCTCAGATGTCTGTTTTGACTAAGAAAATCTACCAATCACCAGATTTCTATGCGGGGTTGATGGATAGTCCTGAAAATGTTTCCCGCAGTACGGCTTCGATGGAAAGCTTCGAGTTGATGCAAGACCGTGATATTTTCGCGTCAACATCGCGCTCTGAAGTTCTTTTGGCCGTGTTACTAGAGCTGGAAGCTAGGAAGTTTGACGAGTCTGTCAAGGATCGCGGAGCCGGAAATGACAGCAAACCTTGAGGAGTGTAAGATTATGAATCACAAAAAACGGTCAGCTTTTTCCTCTCTACTTCTCGTGTGTTTTGGCGCGGCTGTTTTGGTTCCCTTTCCTGCGAAAGAAGCCTCGGCTTGTGGAGGATGCACGCCGTGTTCAGTATGGTCAGATCAGGTGACTACCGAAATGGATCGTCACAAGGACTGGATGGTTGATGAATGGTGGGAAGGGTACGTTGAGCCCGGGTTAATGAAGCTTTCGGACCAAACCATCAAAGCCATGTCGTGGGAATCCTCGACGATTGGTAGATTCATGGACGCTCAAAACCAGTTGGGGAGTATGCAAGCTCTTCAGGAAATGAATGCCAAATCGACCAATTCCTACGCGACAAGCACGTCTTTGTGCCAATTTGGCTCTTTGACCAAAAGCTTGGCTGCTTCGGAAGCAAAAGCAAAAGCAAACCAAATTGTACTTGCTGAGCGGTCCCAGAACCGTCAGTTGGGCCACAATAATATGGCTTCGCAAACGGGATCTCAAGGAGACCGTATGGCTCGTTTGGCTCAGTTTCAGGCCAAATTCTGTGATAAGTCAGATTTTAATGGGGGAATGAAAGATTTATGCTCCGGTGCTCCGCCGGATACAATGCTCAACCTTGATATTGATTTTGCGCGGGCGGTGGATGCAAAGAAGACCCTCAATGTTGACTTTACCAATGCTGCAAAAACGAACGATGAAGAAGCGGTGATTGCTCTTGCCAGCAACCTTTACGCGCATGAAACATTTGATCGGATGGGAGCGGGCGGATTGAAGGACTCAAACGCCAAAGATAACCGAACCACTTACCTCGACCAGCGTTCTATTGTGGCCAAACGTAGCGTAGCGGAAAACTCTTTTAACGCATGGGTTGGAAAAAAGGCTGAAGGGGAAGCTGGATCAAAAACTTATATCGAGGCTGTTCTCAAAAGTCTTGGGGTTCCAGCGGCGGATCTTCCCAAGTACCTTGGGGACAAGCCGAGCTATGATGCACAGATGGAAGTTCTCACTAAGAAAGTTTTCCAAGATCCTGCCTATTACGCCAACTTA
>JAEUKO010000036.1:0-19835 GCA_016794285.1 Alphaproteobacteria bacterium
AACGGCCAACGAAGTTCTTCCTTAACCATGGCGACACCATCCCCCACCCTTGCGTGATTTTTTGCTTGCATCCTTGGCGGTTTTCCTTTAATTGTTCTGCAACAATAATACTCTGCTATTTGACAGGGTGGGCTCAAAAAGAGGCCCGCCTTTTTTGTTACCTAGCGACCCAAGACTAAGGCCGAAAATGAAGGGCACAGCCCAAGAACAAAGAATATCTAGCCTGATTGAACCCGTTCTTAAAGATCTGGGGTTTCATCTCGTTCAGGTTCGTTTGCTGGGCAGTCAGAAATTGCAAACTCTGCAGATTATGGCTGAAGACCCAGAAACGGGCAATCTTGACCTTGATTCGTGTACCGAGGTCAGCCGCGCCATTGGTGTCTTGCTGGATGTTGAAGACCCTATCGCGAGTGCCTATCAGTTGGAAGTCAGTTCCCCCGGGATTGACCGTCCGTTGGTCCGGCCCCGTGACTTTGAAAAAGCGGTGGGACGTGAAATTAACGTGGAAACCGAGATGCCAGACGCAAATGGCCAAAAACGGTTCAAGGGAAGATTAACTGCGTTTGATTCCGATAAACTGACTCTTGCTAACGAAACCGGCACAACCATCATTGGGCTTGCTGACGTGGTGAAGGCCAGACTTGTACTAACGGATGAGCTGTTCAAAATGGCTCAACCCAAGAAACCAACCAAAAAACCCAAACCTGAAAAAGAAGACCAAAAAGTTAAGGAGCCAATACAAAAATGAGCCGTGTTGAGATTCTTCAAGTTGCTGATGCCGTTGCGCGTGAGAAAAACATTGATAAAGAAATTGTTATCCAAGCCATTGAGCAGGCTATTCAAAAGGCTGGCCGCTCAAAATATGGCCATGAGCATGACATTCGCTGTCACATTGACCGCAGAACGGGTGAGACAGAACTGAAACGGTATCGCATCGTGACAGATCCTGAAGTGATTGAGAACGAAGCTGCGCAAATCACCGTAGAACAAGCTCGCCGCGAAAAGTCAGATGCTAATCTTGGCGACATTTTGATTGATACGCTTCCAGCCTTTGATTATGGACGGGTTGCAGCGCAAACGGCAAAACAAGTTATCATGCAAAATATTCGTGAAGCCGAACGCGAAATTCAATTCAATGAATTCAAAGACCGCATTGGTGAAATCGTCAATGGGGTTATTAAGCGTGTCGAATACGGCAATGCTACAATCGAACTCGGTCGAGCCGAAGCTATTTTGCGTCGTGATGAGGCTCTGCCTCGTGAACACCTGAAGGCCGGAGATCGTGTTCGTGCGGTTATTTACGATGTTCGTAGCGAGCCTCGTGGACCACAAATTTTTCTTTCGCGGACGCGAGGGGAATTTATGTCTCAGCTCTTCGCGCAAGAAGTGCCAGAAATTTACGATGGCGTTATCACGATCAAGGCTGTTGCACGCGACCCAGGAAGCCGCGCCAAAATCGCAGTTTACTCTCGCGATAACGGCATTGATCCGGTCGGGGCCTGTGTCGGGATGCGTGGAAGCCGTGTTCAAGCGGTTTGCAACGAGCTGGGCGGTGAAAAAATTGACATTATTCCATGGTCATCGGACATTGCCACTTTTATCGTCAATGCCTTGGCTCCTGCAGAAGTTTCCAAAGTCGTGATGGATGAGGAGAAAAAACGTCTTGATGTGGTTGTTCCCGATGAACAGCTGAGTCTGGCCATTGGCCGCCGTGGACAGAACGTTCGCCTCGCCTCTATTCTGACGGGTTGGTACATTGATATTCTGACCGAAGAAGAAGAAGCCAAACGTCGTCAGGAAGAATTTACGACACGTTCCAGCTTGTTTATCGAAGCTTTGGATATTGACGAAGTTATTGCCCGTCTTTTGATTGCCGAAGGCTTTACAAAAGTTGAAGAGCTTGCCGATACCCCCGTTGCCGAACTGGGACAAATTGAAGGGTTCAGTGATGAAATTGCTGAAGAACTTCAAAATCGTGCGAAAAACTGGCTCTCCAGCAAGGCCGAAGAGCTCAAAACCCGTCAGGCTGATCTCAATCTTCAAGAAGACCTTCTCAACTTTGAAGGCCTCAGCAGCATCCAAATTATAAAACTAGGTGAAGCAGGCATAAAATCTCTTGATGATCTTGCCGATCTTGCCGGAGACGAATTGGTTGAAATTCTTGGCAAAGAACAAATTAGCGAGAACAAAGCCAACGAGATGATTATGAGAGCGCGTGAACACTGGTTTGCGGAGGAAGATAGCGGGTCCGCTGCTGTTTCTTCTTCGGCACGCTCGAACCATTAACAATGTGCTGCGGAGGAACATGGTGGCAATCAGGCCCGAGTATTTTTACCATCCAGCCGTAGGAGTTTTATCTCCTGCGACTCTTGGTGTTTATACTCGTTCGATTGTTTCAACACCTCCGTCTTTGTCACACCCATCTTCGCCCTCTCAACAACCTGATCCGGTGGTATCTGAAATGCCTCGTCATGCGGCGCGTAAAACCATGTCTCTGGCAAAAGCCGCGCTTTGCGCGGTGACCGGAGAAATATTGCCCACCACTCAAATGATCCGCTTCGTGATAACCCCTGACCTTGAGGTTTTTCCCGATTTTTCCGAGCGGTTGCCCGGGAAATTTATCTGGATAAAAGCAGGTCGTTCCGTTCTTCAAAAAGCGATCTGGCGAAACAGCTTTGCTTCTTCGGCCAAAGAAGCTGTGATTGTGCCAAAAGATTTGCTGGAGCGGGTGGAGCAGGGCCTGAATGCGCTTGCCCTTCAATCGCTTAATCTAGCGCGACGGGCTGGAGAATTTCGTCAGGGCTTTGTCAAGGTGGAGGAACTGCTCCGCTCAGGTGAGGCTGGCGTTTATATCGTAGCTTCAGATGCCAAGGAAAACGGTAGAGAAAAACTAGAGCGACTGGCGAATGGCCTTCCTGTCGTTGATATGTGGACAATTGCCGAACTTTCTGAAGCAATTGGCGAAGCAAATGTCGTGCATATTGCCCTAATGCAGGGCGGCATATCACGCACACTATTGAATACTGTTCAAAAACTGAATGCAATGAGATCGGATCTAAAGCGATGAGCGACCAAGATAAAAAAACACTAAGCCTAGGCGGAAGCAAAGGGACGCTAAGTCTCAAAGGGATGGGCCCGGGACAACAGCAAATCACGCAAACTCTGGCGCGTGGTCAAAGTCGCGGCGTTCAAATTGAAGTCCGCAAAAAACGCGGTGCAGTCCCCCTGTCCGGACAAAATCCCGATGGAACAGATGCTGGCCATCCTGACGCGCATTTGACCAATGACGAACGGGAAGTACGGCTTCGCGCCTTACAAAAGGCCAAAGAGGATGAAGATCGTCGCCGCGAAGAAGAAGCCAAGCGTCGCGCTCTCGAAGCCGAAGAGGCCAAAGTGCGGGAAGAGGCAGAACAAACTGGCCGCCGCCCGGGGAAAATTGACGCCGAAGAGCTTCGGCGCCGTGAAGTCGAAGAGCTAGAGCGGATTAAAGAAGAAGACCGCATAAAAGCCGAAGAATCCGCTCGTTTGCGAGCAATTCAAGACAAGCAGCGTCAGCAAGCCGAAGCGTCTTCCTCAGCTCCTCTTGCCACAACGACATCTGCTCCTCACCTGCGAACGAGCGATGACGATTCTAGTTCCGGTGGTTTCCGTGATCGCATGAAAAAAGCTCCGATGCGGACGCGCACAGCGGCAGAACCGGATGATAGCAATTCTACTTCGGGACGGATGCGCCGCTTAACCGTTAATCAGGTTCTCAACGAACAATATGAACGGGCAGAAGCTGGCCGCTCTATGGCCGTTCTCAAACGCGCTCGTCAGAAGGCCCGCGCAGGACAAGGAAATCAGGTCGAAGCCGCAAAAATCCACCGTGAAGTTACCGTTCCTGAAACCATCACAGTTCAGGAACTGGCCAACCGGATGGCAGAACGTGGCGGTGATGTTATCAAGTGCTTGATGAAAATGGGGGTCATGGCGACGATCAACCAGACCATTGATGCGGATACCGCCGAGTTGGTTATTCTTGAGTTTGGTCACAAAATCAAACGGGTAACCGATGCCGATGTTGAAGTCGGGATTGAAGGAACAGAAGACCTTGAAGGAGATTTGATCTCACGCGCTCCGGTTGTTACCATTATGGGTCACGTTGACCACGGTAAAACATCCTTGCTGGATGCCATGCGCGAAACCGATGTTGTTTCCGGTGAAGCTGGAGGCATTACTCAACACATTGGGGCTTATCAAGTAACCCTCAAATCGGGGAATAAAATCACCTTCCTTGATACGCCCGGGCACGCAGCTTTCTCGGAAATGCGAGCACGCGGTGCGAATGTGACCGATATTGTTGTTCTGGTGGTCGCCGCCAATGATTCCATCATGCCACAAACTATTGAAGCCATTGCTCACGCCAAAGCAGCAAAAGTTCCGATGATTGTGGCCATCAATAAAATTGATTTGCCGGATGCAAACCCACAAAAGGTTAAACAAGACCTTTTGATGCATGATATTCAAGTCGAAGATATGGGCGGCGAAGTCCTCACCGTTGAACTCTCGGCCAAAAAACGCATCAATCTCGAAAAACTTGAAGAAGCGATTATGCTACAAGCAGAGATGCTCAATTTGCGGGCCAACCCAAATCGGGAAGCACAAGGCGTTGTGGTTGAATCCAAATTGGAACAAGGTCGTGGGTCTGTGGCTACAGTTCTGATCCAAAGAGGGACGCTGCATATCGGCGATATTTTTGTGGTAGGCTCAGAATGGGGCCGCGTTCGGGCGATGCTCAACGATAAAGGTCAACAAATCAAAGAAGCTGCACCCGGGCAACCCGTTGAGGTCCTTGGTTTGACTGGCACACCAGACGCAGGAGATCAATTGGCTATTGTTGAATCAGAAGCAAAAGCCCGTGAGATTACCTCTTACCGTCACAACAAGAAGAAGGCCAAAGAAGCCGCTGTGGTCACGGGAACCAGCTTTGAGCAATTGCTTGCGCTGTCTCGCGAAGGCAAGAAAGAACTGGCCATCATCGTCAAAGCAGACGTTCACGGATCGGTTGAGGCAATTGCCGGAACTCTTGGCAAGATCGTGGAAGACAATAAGGAAGTGTCGGTGCGTGTTCTGCACTCTGGCGTTGGGGCCATTACCGAATCTGATGTGACCTTGGCGCGGGCTTCGAACGCCATGCTGATTGGCTTTAACGTGCGGGCCAATGCACAAGCTAGAGACATGGCCAAACGCGACCGTGTCGATATTCGTTACTACAACATTATTTACAACATCATGGATGATGTGAAGGCCCTTCTGAGCGGATTGCTCTCTCCCGTCACCCGCGAGGAATACTTGGGACAAGCCCAGATCCGTCAGGTTTTCAACATTACCAAAGTTGGAAAAATCGGGGGCTGCATGGTCACAACCGGCGTTGTCAAACGTGGCTCGAAAGTGCGCTTGCTGCGTGATGACGTTGTCATCCATGAAGGAACACTCAAAACCCTTAAACGCTTCAAAGACGAAGTCAGAGAAGTCAAAGAGGGAATGGAATGCGGGATGGCCTTTGAAAACTATGATGGAATTCAAGAAGGCGACATTATTGAATGCTTCGACGTAAAAGAAGAAGCCCGTACGTTGGAATAAGCCTATGACGCAGAAAACATTGGTTGGACAATCACAAAGGCAGCTTCGCGTCGGCGAGCAGCTTCGCCACATCTTGGTTGAAACGTTGCAACGCGGACATTTTCACAACGAAATCTTGTTGAGAGATGCCCCCTTGGTTACGGTCACCGAGGTTCAAGTGACATCTGACCTTAAAACAGCAACAGCCTATGTTATTCGCCTTGGTGGGGGAGATATGAAAGAACTCCTGACGGCTCTTAATGAAACAGCCACAGTTTTTCAAAAAGAGTTCGCCCACCAAATGCGGATGAAATTCACCCCTCGCCTCCGCTTTATGGAGGACAGCAGCTTTGACAAAGCAGCGAAGATTGAATCCATTCTTCACAACCTGCCCAAACCTGCTGAAAGCTGATAGGGCATGATTTGTCTGACAAACTAAAGTAAAAATTTTGATTTTCTTCAAAAGAGCAGTGAGGTCTAAAATGAAAAATTATTTCTTGGCTCTTCTTTTGCTAATTCTACCCTTTCCATCATTAGCATCCGATAAGCTGACAGCATCTGAACGTGTTGTTAGCACGAATATTTTGCGCTGTGGTTATGGTGGAAGTAATCCCTATTTTAAAAAAGACCCCAATACAGGTGAAATTTCGGGAATGTATATCGAAATCTTACAAGAAGCCGCCAAACTCCTGTCGCTCAAAATTGAATGGACAGAGGAAGTCGGTTATGCGGAATTTGCAGAGGGCCTGAAAATTGGGCGTTATGACGCCTTTTGTGCTCCGATTGGTATTCTTCCAAGTCGCGCAAGAGTATCCACTTCAGCAATACCTTTAGCCTATAATCCCCAGTTTTTTTATACAACTAAAGAAAAAAAATTATCATCAAATATTCAAGATTATAATAAAAAGGAAATCAAGGCTGTTACAACAGATGGTGAGGGTTTTCAAATACTCACTCGTAAGTTTCTTCCAAATGCAACTGAAGTATCAAATGCAAGCATGACACCCCCCGCCAATATTTTTATGGATGTTGTTATGGGTAAAGTTGACGTTGTTATGCATGATCCTGTAAACATCAATATGTTTAATAAAGACAATGCCGAAAAAGGCAAGCTTATACCTATTACTGACAAACCGACATCACTTTCCCCCACAACCGCATTCAGTGTCCTTCCTGAAGACACGCATCTTCTGAATATGATGAATGTTGCGTTTCAGACTTTGTTGGATAGTGGCAAAGTCGAAGAAATCCTGATGAAATACGAGGTAACGCCAGATATCCTTTACCGCGTTGAACCTAATTACAAAAAACCAAATTGATTGACATAGTTTTTTATAATTCAAGAAAGACGAGCAAAATAAATCCCGCGCTATTGTCCCCGACCTGCTGAAAGCTGAAATGTTTGAAACAGCCTCCCTATTAGAACATGCAATGATCTTGCTTGTTGGATTTGTTGCAGGTGCGACAGGTGCTTTTGTTGGGGGTGGAGGTGGATTGTTATCTGTCTCCTTCCTGATTTTGCTCGGCATTCCCCCTCATATAGCTGTTGCAACAAATCGCTTTGCTGCCATTGGTGCTTCGGGAACAGCTTTTCTGCGTTTTTTCAAATCAGGTAAAATTGTCTGGCCTTTAGTTCCTGTGTTTATCCTTCTCGGTGTCCTAGGCGGAATTATTGGCGCAGAAATTCTAGTTAAAACAAACGAGTCTGTACTGCAAACATTCACAGGACTGGCTCTGATTTGTTTAGCACCATTAGTTTTTGCTAAGAAAGATTTTGGTGTTTTCGAAAATCATACCCCCTTCTGGTCCAAGCGTTTTTTCCTCGGGTGTTTTTTATATTTCTTGCTTATGATTTTTGGAGGTTTCTTTGGGCCCGGTGTAGGCATTTTATTCATTCTTCTTGTTGTGCGTTTGTTTGGTCTAACTTTTATCCAAGCCATCGCAACAGACAACCTTCCTTGGGCAATTATGAGCATATCAACCCTTGTTGTTCTCGCATTGGAGGGATTGGTTGACTGGGCTTCGGGGGCTTTTTTATTCGCTGGAATGGCGGCCGGAGGATGGTTTGGTGCTGACCGAGCGCTTCATTACGGAGATAAAATCGTAAAACAAACTTTCATCATCGTATGTGCCGTATTGGGTGTCGCCGTTTTGCTGAAATGACTACGGCCCTACAATCTCTTGAAGTACAAGGCTGTTTCCATCGCGGACGGCTTGGCCAGTTTTAATCACAAAATCCTCTAGATCGCGAGGAGGATTGCCTTGCAGCTCAGGGAATTTATCCCATCCCCGAACCGCGCCAAAAGCCAGCGCGAGATTCACGGCCTGCCCACAGCGGCCCGAAACAGTAAACTCATCGAAAAAATCTTTCTGCACAGCAAGCCCAAACTGTTCTGCAAACTTCCGGCAAGCATCATCAATTTCCTCCGCTTGCAAAGCAGGGCGACCAAGAAAGTCCCGAAGACAGGGGATATCTTGGGCAAGGGACTGAAACAACTTTTTAAATGTTGTGCCTTCAGAAATTCCATCTACTCTCCCATAGAAAAGGGCTTGATAGGCTCTTCTCCACGTTGTTTCTTCCCTTAACGGACCATGTTCAATCGCGCTTGTGTCCAGTGAAGATGGAATTTTTCCTGTGTCCATGACGGCTGCCATAAAAGACTGGGTCAACACACCCCGCAAGGAATGCCAATAATTGCGATGTTTCAGTTCTGGCACCAAATCATCAAGAGGGGTGTAAAGAATTTCCTGAACCCGCCCGATAAACTGAGTATCACTCACATGCATGGCCGTCCAGACTTTGGGGTTTTTGCGAAGATTACTAATTGTTACAACCTCATGTTCAGACATTTCCGGCGCATCCCGCATGACAAAAGTAATATGTCCGTGATAATCACACACAGCAATACGGCTGCGGCTTCCATCCGTCATTTCTAAATCAATAAGATGATACGGCTTTCCCTTCTCATCTTCATGGAATTCGGTTCGCCTGTCTCGGCGCACCGTAATATGTTTGATAGAGGATTCATCGCTTGCGAGAAGGGCTGCGGCCAGTTTTTCTGTGCGGTTCAGATTAGCGTCAAGGCATGGGCGGTCCGCGTTTTCGCCCGCGCTCGCCGGAGGAGGAGCATACCCCATGCTCTCTTCAATATTTCCTTGGGTTACCAAGGGGTAGTAAACATCGATATAGGTAATCCGTGACTCTGTCGGAATTTCGGCCTCTGGTACAATTTCAGGTTCGGCAGAAGGCTGATTTATCGCTCGGCACTCTGCAATAAAACCCTGATTGCGGGCAGCCCAGTTCTTATAGGCACGACGTATTTCAAGTTGAAACCCCTTGTCACGCATAGCATCATCAAATTCCTCTCCCAGCCCGTAAAGATGAAATGCCCTGAATGCTGTGATCCCACTTCGTTGCAGAAACATTCTCACTAGTTTGTAATAATTTTTTGTCCCTTCCACATCGCTGTTATCCGCAAATTGGCTTGGTAAATAGGAAAACAAAACGCCTAATACTGAAGGACTCGCACCCTCATCTTTGCATATTTCTGCATATTTTTTTTCGGCAAGTTCTAGAAATTCCTGCTGGATTCCAGTCCTTTCTCTCAGCGACAGTTCGTTGCGTAAGAGATGTAATAGTTCCGCCAACCTCCTGATGTGAGGATTTGTAGATTTTTTCATTTCCTCCCTCAAGTCCGAACCCTTAGTAAATTCAAGACTTTTCTTAGATAGTGTGCTGGCATCCATCATCTTTACTCTCCTGCTCTCATTGCTCAGCAGAGTTATAAAACACACTTTTGAAATTATGTCAATAAATTTCCTGCCCCGCCCCCTCCCCTATTCTTTGCGTGACTTTGAAGGAGCGGGGCTTTAATAGTATGCCCCAAAGGAAGACAAGGCATCATCATGGCACCCAAACCTAAAAATAATATCTCCGGTTGGATCAACCTGAACAAACCTGTTGGCATGACGTCCAACGATGCGCTCATGAAAATCAAACGGGCCTTGAACTTTCCTAAAATTGGACACGCCGGAACGCTGGACCCCCTCGCCTCAGGCATTTTGCCCATTGCGCTCGGAGAGGCAACCAAGCTTGTCTCCTATATGATGGAAGATGACAAAGTTTACTTGTTTACCATCACATGGGGAGAACAAAGAACCACAGACGATTTGGAGGGGGAGGTCATAGCCACCTCTTCTGTGCGCCCATCGCAAAGTGAAATTGAAGCCGCCCTCCCCGCCTTCAGGGGAGAGATTCAGCAAACCCCGCCAACCTTCTCGGCTATTAAGGTCGAAGGAGCGCGGGCTTATGATCTGGCGCGTTCTGGGCAGGAATTTCAGCTCGAAGCGCGACCCGTTCAAGTTTATGAACTGGATTTGGTCGAGACAACACCAGATAGCGCAACCTTGCGCTGTATCTGCGGAAAAGGAACCTATGTGCGCTCTTTGGCGCGAGATTTGGCCCTGAGCCTTGGAACCAAAGGCTATGTCAGCCGTCTTGTCCGCGAAGCGGTGGGACCTTTTTCATTGGAAAATGCGATTTCGCTGGACTTTTTCCTTGAAAACTCCGATAAGGAGACCCTTGAAAGTGCTGTTCTTCCTGTTCAGACCGTACTGGACGACATCCCGGTGCTGGCCGTTGATGATCAGGAAGCCGCTAAGCTCAAAAGTGGGCAATTGCTCACCTTTGTGGCAAGGCCTCAAGTCGAGCGTCTGGTGAAAGCCGGATTAGACTTGAAGTCGGCGGAGCCGAGCCTCGCTCTCGCCCTTTGTCATGGAAAATTGATTGCCATGCTGGAGGTTCTTGGGGTCGAAGCCCAGCCAGTGCGTGTATTTAACCTCTCATAAAGTAAAGGAGACCACGATGTCGATTACCACTGAACGTAAAGCCGAAGTGATTAAATCCAATCAAACTTCTGCCAATGACACGGGTTCGCCCGAAGTTCAAATTGCTATTCTGACAGAACGGATCACCAATCTGGCAGCCCATATGCAACACAACAAAAAAGACGTTTGCAGCCGCCGTGGTCTTTTAATCATGGTTGCCAACCGTCGTAAACTGCTTGATTACCTGAAGCGCGTTGATGTGAAACGTTATCAAGTTTTGATTGCCAAACTCGGCATCCGCAAATAATTTTTTGATTTCAAAAAAGCGGACCGCAAGGCCCGCTTTTTTTAAGAACACATTTTTACCATGTCAAAAGAACCCTCGATTCAAAAACTGCTGGACGTTATGGCGCGGCTCCGCGACCCAGAAAGCGGCTGTCCGTGGGACCTCAAACAGGACTTCAAATCCATCGCCCCCTGCGCGATTGAGGAAACCTATGAACTGGTGAACGCCATTGACAATAACGACATAGAAAATATGCGTGAAGAATTGGGCGATGTTCTTTTGCAAGTTGTCTTTCATGCCCAAATGGCTAAGGAACAAAATCTCTTTACCTTTGATGATGTGGTGGAGGGAATTGTCCATAAACTCATCTCGCGCCATCCTCATGTTTTTGGTGAAGAAACCGCTGTAACTCCCGACGATGTCATGAAAATTTGGGGTTCAGTTAAGCAAAAAGAAAAAGACGCAAAGGGCATGAAGCAGGAAGAAAGCATTTTAGACGCTGTGCCTGTGGGGCTTCCCTCCGTCATGCGGATGCAAAAAATGACAAAAATTGCAGCCAAAGCCGGATTCGAGTGGGAAAACACCGATGGCGTTCTGGATAAGATCGAAGAAGAAATCCGTGAGTTTCGTGAGTCTCTTGCCCAAGGCCACAAAGAGCATATCGCAGAAGAATTGGGAGACGTGTTTTTCACTCTTGTTCAACTGGGCCGCTGGTTGGGTTATGATTGTGATGACATTATCCGTAGATCGAATGTAAAATTTTACAATAGATTCAGTGGTATGGAACGTGATATTAAACTAAAAAATGAAGATATGTCTTCCCTTTCCAACGCTGAATGGGAAGAACACTGGCAAAACCAGAAGAAAAAAACTTCTGCATCCTCATCATAGCCCCCCATCGCCCCCCGCTTTAGGCGAGGGTCTGGCCTATTCAAAGCCTTGTGTTTTCCATTTCTGCCGGATCTCCACCTTCGCGGAGATGACGGGGAAAAATCAGGGGAGACAATATGTCTAAATAATTACGGCCTGATCTATACAATTTTACTTAAAATTTCTATTCTAAAATTGATTTCTTTGTTTATAGCAAATTAAAAAACTCAGCTACCCTTAAAGTAAGTAAAGAAAATTTTAAGCTGCACGGCTAAAGGGGTGGATCCTATGGATTTAGTGGTAACAGAAACTTTATTCGTCCAACTTCGTTCTTACCTGCGGGAGTCTAGAGGGTCCGTTATGCCTCTGGTTGCCCTAACTTTACCAGTTCTGATGAGCTTGTCTGGTCTTGGCGTTGATGCAAGTAGTTGGCTAATGGCGCAGAGGAACTTGCAAACCGCTGCCGATGCGGCGGCCATGGCAGGAGCATGGGAAGCCGGAAGAGGTTTCCAAGATAAAGTTAACTATTCAGCAGAAAAAGAAGCCGTCAATAATGGGTTTGTGGACGGACAAGGTAGTATTGCTATTGAATTTTCCGAAGGCAATGGGTCCAGTGTAACTGGTGACAATGTCGAAGTTGTATTAAGACAAGATGTGCCCGTATTTTTCCTACGCCTCTTAGGAAGAGAAAGCATAACCGTTGAGGCCGCTGCAACGGCTGCCGTCACAAGGGTTTCTGACGAGTTTTGCATCCTCTCCCTTGACCGGAGTCAGGATGGCGCACTCAAAACCTCTGGAACCGTGGATTTAATGATGCCCGATTGCGGAATCGCCGTAAACTCGGCCAGTGATAGAGGGATGATTGTTAACGGAAACGTTGAAATTACGGTGCAAGATGTCCATTTGTCCGGCGAGTATGTCATTACCGGAAACAGTGCTGAGCTTACTTATGAAGATCTCGTCGTTGGGGCTCCTCCTATTCTTGATCCTTATGAAGATTTGGAAGTTCCGGCTTTTGCAGCCTGTACTTCAGCTAGCATCAAAAAACCTTTGAAAATCACCTCTTCAACGACCCTAAACCCGGGGGTTTACTGTGGTGGAATTTCCGCTTCAGGAAACAACACCATCACGCTCAATCCTGGCACCTACATCATGGCAGGCGGGAGTTTTGATGTTTCAGGTGGCGGAAGTTTGGTTGGAAATGGCGTTACCATCATCCTGACCAACGGCGGAGGAAGCAGCGGAACGACATCCACGACCTATGGACAGTTTAACATCACAGGAAACCGAAGCATTAGCTTAACGGCCTCAACATCTGGTACCTATGAAGGAATCGCTGTCTTTCAGGACCGCCGCGCCCCTTCTAACACCGCGCAGGGTAACTTCTTGACGGGTGGCAGTACAGTCGTGGTTGACGGGCTCATGTATTTTCCCAACCAAGAGCTCAACTACGGCGGAAGTGTTGCGACATCAACCAGTGGCCACTGCACGCGCATGATTGCCAACACCGTTATCATGCACGGAACGCCCTTTATCGGTAACGATTGTGAAGGGCGGAACGAACGTCCCATTGGTAACCCTGTTATCCGTTTGGTAGGTTAAAATGTCCACTATCACTAGGTTCTTGAGAAACGAAAGCGGCGTCGCAGCGACAGAATTTGCTCTGGTGGCTCCGATACTTATCTTTCTACTGATCGGCGTTTTTGACTATGGGATGCTGGTCCGCGAAAAGATGAAAATGGAAAACATCGCCAACTCAGCAGCCGATTATATGGTTGCAGGCGGAGATGAAGATTATCTGGCAGAAGACCTTCTTCAAAACTATTTCCCCGATGACGACGAACAAACCGTCAGCACAATCAGTATAGAGACCGAGCGCGTTTGCGAGTGTGAAAGCGGCAGCAGTATTTCCTGCGAAGCGGATATTTGTAGTGGTGGGGAAACAGATTACAAGCGGCAGTTTCAGACCGTTGAAGTGTCAAGACCCTATCAGCTTTTGTTTGCCTACCCGGGCCTAGATCAAGAGCAAGTATTGAGAGGACGGGCACGTATGCAAGTTAGATGACAATAATAGCTAGCGTGAAAACCCGTAGCAAAGTCATTCTGGTACGGTTGGCATCGTGGAAAAGAGACGAGAGCGGAGCAACCGCTGTCGAATTTGCGATGATTAGTGGAGCTTTTATTCTCCTGTTACTGGGTGTTTTTGAAATGGGCCGTGCCTTGTGGATTACAAACAGCTTACAATATGCTGCCGAGCGGGCAAGCCGTTATGCCCTCGTCCACAGCGAAACAGACGAAAGCACTATTTCGGATTATCTTGGTGAATCCCTGCGAAGCGTGGGAGTCCCTACAACAGGGATGAGCGTCACGGTTGAAGAAATGGAGTATCACTCCGACCAGCCTGGCTTTGTAAGCGTTCGGGTTAATCTTCCCTATAATCCCGTACTTCTGCCCCTTGGGACGCTCCTATGGGAGAATGCAAGCCTTTCGGCAATCTCTCAACGCTCACTCATGGAAGATGAATAATCCCCTCTAACTCGCCAAGGCCCTTTGACCTTTTGATTGGATCTTCTCCAGTATTTCCCGCGCTACCGCTGTTAAGCTATCATCCCGTGCGCCCATAACAACGATACGGTCCCCTTCTTCAGCGTCGGCAACGAGTTGGGAAATAATATCTTCCCGTTGTGCGAACCACTGCGCTGGAACGTTCAAGGCTTTCATTTCTTTGACAAAATCCTGTGCCGTGAAGGATTGGTCAGTCGTCCCCCCTAAATACAGAACTTCGGGAATATAGAGCCGATCTTCAAGGGCGAGATATTGTTGAAAGACTTCGGCTAACTCTTTGTGCATTAGGGATAAAGGACCATAGCCATGAAGTTGAAAAAGAATAAGCACGCGCCCAGAAAATTCATTCAAGGTAGACAAAGTGGCGGCAATTTTATCAGGGTTATGAGCAAAATCGTCCATCACAGTGACGCCGTTCGCTGTTCCAATGATTTCCATCCGCCGCTTGACACCTTGGAAAGACTCCAAAATCCGGCAGGTTTGGAAAAGAGGCGTACCAAGGTAGCTGGCCACAGCAATACACGCCAACGCATTTTCAACGTTATGCTGCCCGGGAATCATTAGGGACAAGGTGGTCGTCTCCCCTGTTTCCTGATCGCAAATTTCGCATGAAATACCATCTGGCCGAGGGTCCAAATTATGCGCGACAAACCGCGCCCCTTCATTTTCAATGCCGAACGTGACGGGAAATCCTGACAAATGTTTCAGCAACTCGGCTGCTATCGGGTTGTCCAGATTAACAATCCGGTGTTTGGCCCGCGACAAGAAAGCCAAAAAGGCTTGCGATGTTTCTTTGACGGATTTGTGGTCGAGTGAAATATTGGTCAAGACGGCAACAGTCGGTTCATAATAGACAACTGATCCATCGCTCTCATCGCATTCGGACACGAAAAGATCAGGGGAGCCAAGAAGGGCGGTTGCGTAGGGCTCGCTCTCCGACACAAAATTGCGGAATACCGCTCCGTTCATCACCGTTGGATTCCGACCCATTTTCTTGAGAACATAGCCAATCATGCCCGTTGTGGTTGACTTGCCGCTGGTCCCTGCAATCCCGATTCTGGTTTCGGCCTTATTAAAGGCCATCGCCAGTAATTCAGCTCTAAGCAGAATAGGGATGCCAAGAGCCCTCGCCCGCTGTACGTCAGGAATAGAAACCTCAACCGCTGCCGAGGTGACAAGCGCAGAACAATCCTCAGTTATCCCCGACCCATCTTGAGGAAAAAGCGAAATACCTTGTTTTTGAATAAAGTCAAATTTCTCTGGTGTACGGCCTTGGTCGTAAGCGCGGTCAGATCCTGAGATCTTCGCTCCTTGTGACTGAAGGATGAGAGCAAGCGGCAACATTCCGCTCCCCCCAATACCACAAAAAAAATAGGAAGGGGAACTCTCTGTCATCACCAAGAAACCTTCTTCTTAAGTCCTAAAACGATGTAGTTGCTGGAAAAATTGGCTGGGGCAGAGGCCGCGCCGAAGGAACAGAAAGATTCGGTGTACTACTGGCGGATGGAGAAGATTTCCCGTCTTCCTCTTCCAGTTTTTTGACGGAAAGAACAGATGTTGGCTGTGCACTCGAAGTTTTCTTAGGCTCTGCTACAGGCTTAGCTTCTGAATCAATCGTAACATCCTCCGAAACTTTAGGCGTTTTATCACCATAAAATCCGCCTTCAACTGCCGCTTTTCTGGCTTCACGCTCCGCTTCTTGTTGAGCGTCTAGAGCTGCTTGGCGGTCAAACTCTTCTTCTGCTGCTTTATGACGAGCCGCCAAAGCTGCGTCCCCGGGCTGTTGGGCTACGAATGGCCGCATATCTTCAACCGGAGCATCCTGTGGATTCAGCGCATCTGTGTTGTAATAGGATGGGAGCAAACTTGGTGTGGCAACGGTGTCCGAAAAATCGACCGTCACAACTTCCGGATACAAATTCTTGGCTCCAGTTTCTACGTCGTAAAGAAGTCCCAAAGATCCGTTGAGGATATTCAAGGCCGTAGTTGGATTTCCGTGAGGTTCAACATCGAATGACTTTTCTCGGTTGCCTGGAGCCATACAATCTAAATGAAGGGTCTTAGCAGATTTTTTAATCCAAACGGTTTGGGGAACCCGAATAAAATACTTCATTTCGTTCCCGCCGGACGTGGCCTCACAAGTAACGTTTGTTGCACCAACGGCCTCAAACTTCACGGGCTGGGAAGACCCATCCACCATCGTGGCGCAGGCAGAGAGTGATAAGCAAAGAACAGCTAATGACAGAGCGCGTTTCATGAAAAAAATCCCAAAGGAAAAAGAATCTCTCTTCTTCCTAGCGGAAAACGACAGATTCGGCAACCAGCGAAGCAGCTCCTCCAAATATCTCTACAAGAAAGATGGGGAAAGACCTCAGCTAGGCTGCCGATTTGGCATCGGTGTTTTCGGCAGACTTCATAACCTTAAAGTCGAGTTTGCTAGATTTTTCGCTGACCACAACTGAAGACCCATCGGGAATTTCCCCCTGAAGGATCATTTCAGCCAAGTGGTTTTGCAAATAGGTCTGAATGGCCCGCTTGAGAGGCCGCGCCCCATAAACAGGATCAAACCCCTTATCTGCCAGCCACAATTTGGCTTTGTCATCAACGGTTAAGGTCACGCGCCGCTGGACCAAGAGTTTCCGCAGATTTCCCAGTTGAATATCGACAATCCCAGCCATCTGGTCACGCCCCAGCCTCCGGAAAAGCAAAATTTCATCAAGACGGTTAAGGAACTCTGGACGGAAGAATTTGCGAACGGCTTCCATAACCTGCGGGCGCACTTTTTCAATATCCTTGCCCTCATCCAAAGCCGCCAAGTGATCGGCCCCAAGGTTAGAAGTCATAATCAAGACAGTGTTGCTGAAATCCACCGTGCGCCCCTGCCCATCCGTCAACCGTCCGTCATCAAGCACTTGAAGGAGCACATTGAAAACATCAGGGTGGGCTTTCTCGATTTCATCAAAAAGAACGACTTGATACGGGCGGCGGCGAATAGCCTCGGTCAAAGCCCCGCCCTCTTCATAGCCAACATAACCAGGGGGAGCCCCAATCATGCGGGCCACCGAATGCTTTTCCATGTACTCGGACATATCCAGCCGAATAAGGGCCGAATCATCATCAAACAGAAACTCAGCGAGAGCCTTGGTCAGTTCGGTTTTGCCAACCCCTGTCGGGCCAAGGAAAAGAAACGAACCAATTGGCCGCCGTGGGTCCTGAAGTCCGGCACGGGAACGGCGCACAGCAGCAGCCACAGCCCCTACGGCTTCCTCCTGACCTACCACACGCGCACGCAGTTTCTTTTCCATGTTCAGAAGTTTTTCGTTTTCCCCTTGCATCATTTTATCAATGGGAATGCCAGTCCAGCGACTGACAATGCTAGCAATATCATCCGCCGTAACTTCCTCATTGATAAGGTGACGCGCTTCGCTGTTCGCAGCCCCTTCCAAAGCCTTGCTTAATTCAGGGATTTTGCCGTATTTGAGCTCGCCCGCTTTGGCCCAATTGCCTTCCCGTTCGGCCTGTTCCAATTCGATACGGGCGCGGTCCAACTCTTCAGTCAGTTTCTGCCCTTTATTGATTTTTTCTTTTTCAGCCTGCCATTGAGCAGTAAGAACAGCGGATTTCCCTTCAAGGTCTTTTAGTTCGTCTTCAAGCTTAACCAGCCTATCCTTAGAAGCGGGGTCCGATTCCTTTTTCAAGGCTTCCCGTTCGATTTTAAGCTGAACAATTCGTCGGTCAAATTCGTCAATTTCTTCTGGCTTACTGTCCACTTGAATGCGCAGACGCGAAGAGGCCTCATCCACCAAGTCAATTGCTTTATCGGGCAAAAATCGGTCAGTTATATAACGATTGGACAATTGCGCAGCGGCGACAATTGCCGCATCGGTAATGCGCACCCCGTGGTGAACCTCGTATTTTTCCTTGAGACCACGAAGAATTGAGATTGTATCCTCAACAGTTGGTTCGGTCACAAAGACAGGCTGGAAACGGCGGGCCAGAGCCGCATCTTTTTCGATGTGCTTACGGTATTCATCAAGAGTTGTTGCTCCGACCATATGCAGCTCTCCCCGCGCCAGAGCTGGCTTGAGCATATTTGAGGCATCCATCGCCCCATCGGCCTTACCCGCACCCACGAGGGTATGGAGTTCATCCAGAAAAAGGACGACTTCCCCACTGCTACCGCGAATTTCATCAAGAACTGATTTGAGTCGTTCCTCAAACTCTCCGCGAAACTTGGCACCGGCAACAAGGGCTCCAAGATCAAGCGACATGAGTCGTTTGTCTCGCAAGGATTCGGGAACATCTCCGTTGACAATTCTTTGCGCCAGCCCTTCGATAATCGCAGTTTTTCCCACCCCGGGCTCACCAATCAAAACCGGATTGTTCTTGGTTCGGCGCGAGAGAACCTGAACTGTACGGCGAATTTCCTCATCCCGTCCGATCACAGGGTCAAGCTTGCCTTCTCGCGCCAGTGCCGTCATATCGCGAGCGTATTTATTGAGCGCGTCAAAGTTATCTTCAGCCGTTGCACTATCGGCTGTGCGGCCTTTGCGCAACTCATTGATAGCTGTGTTCATCTGTCCAGCCGTTACACCAGATTTTTCAAGAACTCCGGTTACATCGGTCGCCTTGGCTAACGTCATGGCTTGCAAGACCCGCTCAGTGGTCAGAAACTTATCTCCGGCCTTCTCTGACAAAGCCATGGCCGCATCAATCATTTTGGCAAGGTCGGTGGAGAGCCTCATCCCACCAGCCCCGGGGCCATCCACTGAGGGCAGTTTGCTCAAAGCTGTTTCAACATCTTTTTTGAGCAGAGCAGGATTTCCCCCTGCCGATTTGACCAAACGCCCCGTCAGACCATCTTCATCTTCCAACATAACCTTGAGCAAATGTTCTGGTTCAAGGGATTGGTGCTTGGAGCGTGCGGCCAAGGTCTGCGCTTTTTGCAAAAGAGCCCGAAGTTTTTCGCTAAATTTTTCAAAATCCATGATGAAATCCTTGAGAAGGGGGAGTCTTGTTACCTACTTAAACTCTAATTTAGGAGTCTCTGAGCCCCACGTCCAGAACAGACATGAAAAATTTGAAAATTTAACGAATTTGAAAAGAGCGTTCCTGAAGCGAAGTAGATCCGGCAAAAAACTTTTGGTAGGTAGCCTCTGGATTAAAAGAAGGCAGTTCTGTCCGAGTTTGTAAAAACCGAATATCTGTTCCTTCCAGAACCGCACACGTCATGATTCCATGCCTGAAAATACCCGTGTCCACGCCAATTTGGTTTCCAGTTGAGAGAGGAACTTCCGAAATTGTATGTCCGTGGACAATCTTTTTTTCTAGAGCACCAGCATGCTTAGGAAAATCCCGAGCTTTTCTTGACAACCCTGCCAAATAGAGGCCCTCTTGTTTGTCCAAAGGCTTTTCAGGGTCAACCGCCGCATGGACAAACATATATCCCCCGTTTGTGTAAGAAAACTCGGTGGTGGCTAGAAATTCTTTATGAGAGTCCGGCATGACCGCTACCAACTCGCGTCTTGCGGCCTCAAGATCTGGCGGGTTAATCATGTAATTACTATGCGGAAAGCGAAGACTATTTGTACTCGAATTCCGCGTTAGGGGGCACAAAACCTCGTAGCTATCTATAGTTTCCATCAACCCATTGTTCAGAGCCGCAATGGTAAAGGGAGAAAAA